>JANYIT010000230.1 GCA_025358725.1 Chamaesiphon sp. GL140_3_metabinner_129_sub | reverse complement strand
CTTAGCAATCTAATAGTGAAAAGTGAGTAAGCATCGACCGATCTATTGCCCTCAACTGGGCATTATTACTTGCTAGATTCTAAATCGATGCCAACTGGATAAGTACATGAGATTTTAAATATTTTGGTTAGTCGAACAAATTCGGCGATTAACTTTATTTGCCCCTAAAGATAGGGACATTCCGCTCAGAGCGATCTGCTTTCGTTTATTATATCTAAAAATTATTGGTTGGCACCGTCGATCGGAGCGGAGCGACGGTGATAATACAGATTGTATCAAATTGTCTAGGTGCTGACAATTCCCGACCATTGAATTTTTTTGAGTTTTTCGCGGCGGTAGGAGAAAAAGTTTTCAGGTTCTTGATAGGTGCAGTGAGGGGCAATCGAAATCTGGTGAGGGTCTACGCCTAATTGTTCGAGTTGAAGTTGATTAACCCGCCTTACATCTAGCCGCACTCTTCCAGCTTGCGCGTCTGGCAACAGGGGTGAATTAGCAATCGATTGTAAACTGGTCAAATCAGCTTCTCGATCGCCAGAGAGCGGTTTCAGGGCGATCGATGCACATACTTCCAATCCAACCTGAGTAGTCACTTGATAGACTTCACCATCGATCGCTGGCCCAATTGCCACGATAATATCAGCTAAACAGCCTCCTTCTGCCAATAATCGTGCTACTGCCACCGTAGCAATATTCAGGGAGGTACCCCGCCAGCCCGCATGGACAGCCGCTACATTGCCTGTGTTGCGATTGGCGATGAGAATCGGGTTGCAATCAGCACTAGCAACCCAGACGGCTTGCCCGTGTTGTTCGGTCAATACTCCATCGGCGAGAGCATTACCAGTCTCTGCTTCTACATCCGCAGTAGTAGATATTTCAGTGGGAGTCAGGACAATATTGCCATGTACTTGCTTGAGACGGTGAGTACTTGCAGTCGCCGATAAAACAGGGGTAATCTCATGGGGTTCTCGCGGGGCAAACTGACGGGTAAAAAAGCCATGCTGCCAGTCAGCGAGTAAATCACAGGTTAAATAGGGTAATCCTGACCAAGTTTGCCACTGCCACATAAATTAATACTCGATTTATAGTTATCACTATTTATGTTTAATAGCTTATCACCCTTACAATCAATTGAGATTATTGCGCTGACTGCTACGGCAATTTATCATCAGATTGATAGTTATCTCGATCGCAAAAACACAGTGCCTCCAGGAAAATTAGTTACTATTGCTGATGGTAAAGTCCGACACTTACAAATTTGTGGGTCAGGTGATATTACGGTGATTGTCGATGCTAGTTTGGGTGGAGTTGAAGGATATTTATTAATTAATCAACTGGCTAAGTTAAATCAAGTTTGTATTTACGATCGATCTGGCTATGGCTGGAGTGAGAGTTCATTGAAGTCACGTACTAGTCAACAGATTGTGAATGAATTGGATGAATTATTAACCATCGCGCAGATTCCACCTCCATATATTTTAGTTGGAGATTCCTTTGGCAGTTATAATATGCGACTGTATGCACATCAATTTCCCGGTTCAGTTTTGGGATTAGTGCTAACCGACGGATTACATGAGCGTTCGATGTTATCTTTGCCGCTGAGTGTGCAATTGCTCAAAATATTTTTTACTCTTAGTTTTGGCTTCGTCTCGATCGCCGCAGCATTAGGTATTGTTAGACTATGCGGCACATTAGGCCTATTCGAGCTAATTAAACCTGAACTGAAAGAATTTGCGGCGATCGATCTTCAGCATGTCAAACGATCTTTTTATTCTGCCCGTCATTGGTTCACAATGGGTCAAGAAATGTGGAGCTTAGATACTAGCGGTAGACAATTAAAGACAGCCGATAATTTAGGAAATCTCCCAATAATTAGTATCAAATCGCAAACTTTTCTCCGCCCTTTATTAGGAATTAAATTCTTGTCACTACCAGCAGCCGATCAAGTTCGTGATCGGATTCACATTGACTTACTTGGATTATCTAAAAACTGTCAGCAAATATTAGCTAATCATAGTAGTCATTTTGTCTGGATTGACCAACCAGATCTGATCGTTAATGCTGTTGCTACTTTATCTAAAAACAACGATAATTATCGAGCATTTTTATGAGAATTTAAAACAAGTTTGATCGTTCAATTAGTGCCGATTGCGCTTATTTGGATGATGACTTGATTATATTGAAGAATATCTGGCAAATGATTCAAGCCATAATTCAATTCCAATAGTTTAGACGACTTGACCGATCGAGTGTCTTTCCCGTAAGATGTAGAGAAGGTCTGGCTGCGGCGTTGGTGACTGCCAATAACGTTTTTTGATCTATGCTTGAATTTTTTACGGGAACCCATGTAGTTCTAGCGGCAGTAGACTGAACTTTTGTATTCAGAAACTTTATGCGCGAACATCCGGTACCCACCTGGTTTTAACCAGGTCATAAACTGAGGTAAGACGGCGTTGCGGTTGACCTAAATTTTTAAAAACCAGAACCCCCAGCATTCGTGTTGGGGGTTCTGGTTTTTAAAAAAGGGGATAGGGAGAAATTTTGATTTGGTGCTCACTTTGGTAAAAATTGAGGTGATTTCTGGCGTGAGGGTGTAGATTCTGTGCTTAATTGACTGATAGAGTGGTATCTAAAGATATCGAATGAGATTAATAAGATAATGACACCACAAGATTTGATGAAGCAGGAAGTTGGAAAAGCTGCTGCGGCGCGAGTACAGTCTAATTCCATCGTCGGATTGGGAACAGGTTCGACGACTGCTTTTGCGATCGAGTATATCGGCAAACGACTAGCTGCGGGAGAGATTACCAATGTCAAAGGCATTCCGACATCTTTTCAAGCGAGAGTGTTGGCGAAGCAATATGGGATCCCTTTGACTACTCTAGATGAAGTCGATCGCATCGACATCGCGATCGATGGTGCCGATGAAGTCGATCCTCACAAAAATTTGATTAAAGGCGGTGGTGCAGCTCACACCCAAGAGAAAGTCATCGATGCGCTTGCTGCACAGTTTATCGTAGTCGTAGACAATACCAAACTAGTTGATCGACTGGGAAGCACTTTCCTGCTACCTGTAGAAGTAATCCCAATGGCGGTAACTCCCGTCATGAAAGCGATTGAAAAGCTTGGTGGCAAACCACAACTCCGCATGGGCATCAAAAAAGCTGGCCCAGTTGTCACAGATCAGGGTAACTTAGTGATTGATGTAAAATTTGACTCGATCGATAATCCCGCTGAGCTAGAAAAGACGCTCAATAATATTCCTGGAGTCCTCGAAAACGGTCTTTTTGTCGGTGTTACAGACTTGGTATTAGTTGGAGAAGTTCAAGGCGATCAAGTCATCATCAAGGAAATGTAGGAGCAGCTTAACCCCTAGAGGGCGGGCATGAAGCACCGCCCCTACAGGTTAACGTTACTACGATGAACTCAAATAGGATTGCTACATAACCTAAGTTGCTACCCATATCCTAATCGATGTTTCAGAGGCAAGGCTACGCCAGTTAGTAGAAGGTGTTTAGATTTCTAATCAAATTATTTTCAATCGGGTTATTGATGTGGTTGATGACTTTGACTCCAGCTCGTGCGGCGTTTTGTCGTCAAGTTGAAGATCGTCGAATTTGTATTATCAACATCGAGCGGAGTGCGAATAATTATTGGCAATACCAGGCTGCCGTGAGCATTAACGGGGTAAAACAACCAGCGGCATCTTATGATTGTCGAGATCGATTAATTACCGATCCTGATGGTACTATGTCATCCTTTCGATCGCGCAAGGATGGCAATATTGTCTGTAGTCTCTACCGACGGGGACGCTGAGATTTTCAAGATCTCTGCCTTGCTCAGCCTGAGTATCAGCTAGAGTTAGCCCTAATACCCGCACCGCGATATACTATTAGGGAAATCGTACTAATATTGATCTCGTTGGCACAGCCGCTTCTGTGGAAAATCACTGGAAGCAAAACCAAGCCGAAGGGACAAACTTTTACCGTCGTGAATAGCCAAGGGACATATGAATTCAGGTATTGACCTCCAAGGAACTTTTATCCAATCCCTCAGTGACTTTGGTATCTCAGCCGAGCTAGCTAAAGTTATCTGGATGCCGTTTCCGATGTTGCTGATGCTCATTGGAGCAACAGTAGGTGTACTAGTCAATGTCTGGTTAGAACGCAAAATCTCTGCTGCGGTTCAACAGCGGATCGGCCCTGAATATGCTGGCCCATTAGGTGTATTGCAACCAGTTGCGGACGGTCTCAAACTTGTCTTTAAGGAAGACATCCTACCCGCAAAAGCTGACCCGTTCCTCTTCACAATGGGGCCAGTGCTGGTAGTGATGCCAGTATTTCTTTCGTATCTAATTGTTCCCTTTGGACAGAATCTGGTAATTACGGATATTAATACGGGGATATTTTTGTGGATTGCTTTGTCTAGTATCGTCCCGATTGGCTTGCTGATGGCGGGATATGCTTCTAATAATAAGTATTCGTTGATTGGTGGTTTACGGGCTGCGGCACAGTCGATTAGTTATGAAATTCCGCTAGCTTTGTCGGTGCTGGCGATCGTGATGATGTCTAATAGTCTCAGTACGATCGATATCGTCCAACAACAGGCAGGCTACGGAATTTTATCCTGGAATGTCTGGCGACAACCTGTTGGCTTCGTGATTTTCTGGATTGCGGCTCTCGCCGAATGCGAACGTCTTCCCTTTGACCTTCCAGAGGCTGAGGAAGAGCTGGTAGCTGGTTATCAGACGGAATATTCGGGAATGAAGTTCGCGCTCTTTTATGTGGGTTCCTATGTGAACCTCGTACTATCGGCACTGATGGTTGCTATCCTTTATCTGGGTGGTTGGTCGAGTCCGATTCCGATCGAGTTACTAAGTAATTTAATCGGTGTTGACCCTGCTACGTCTTGGGTTCAGGTCGTTGATGCCTCATTGGGAATTGCGATGACTGTTCTCAAAGCTTATTTTCTAGTCTTCTTAGCCATCCTCACTCGTTGGACTGTACCTCGCGTGCGGATTGACCAACTGCTGAATCTGGGCTGGAAATTTCTCCTCCCCATTGCTCTTGCCAACTTGTTGATTACGGCAGCACTTAAACTAGCTTTTCCGACAGCTTTTGGGGGCTAACTATCCTCTGCGCTGCTATTAAGGCGGGCGGGTTTAAATTAAATTTTTAGCTTCGTTTTAGTTAATGGTATAAACCCGCCCCTACGATTCCCAACTCCCAACTCTCAACTCCTCATGCTTAAATTTCTCAAACAAGTTGTCGATTACGGTAAAGAAACTGCCCAGGCTGCGAAGTATATTGGGCAAGGATTAGCGGTGACGTTCGATCACATGCAGCGTCGTCCGGTGACGGTTCAATATCCTTATGAAAAGCTAATTCCTTCGGAACGTTTTCGGGGACGAATTCATTTTGAATTTGATAAATGTATCGCTTGTGAAGTCTGCGTGCGGGTATGTCCGATTAATCTACCTGTAGTTGACTACGAATTTGACAAAGCTAGCAAGAAAAAGAAACTCAATAGTTATAGTATCGATTTTGGGGTGTGTATCTTTTGCGGTAACTGCGTGGAATACTGCCCGACTAATTGTCTGTCGATGACTGAAGAGTACGAACTGGCAACATTCGATCGACACGAATTAAATTATGATAGCGTGGCTCTCGGTCGTCTACCCACCAAAGTTACTGACGATCCGATGGTTACAGCTCTACGCACACTTGCTTATCTACCTAAAGGTGTCATGGATCCTCACGATTTACCTGCAGGTTCTCAACGTGCTAACAGCAATAAATAAATAACTCGAAAAATCTCTTAATTAATAACAAAAATGCAAATCGCTGAAGGTGTTCAGTTAGTTACATTCGGAATTCTCTCATTGCTAATGTTGGGAACAGCTCTGGGTGTAGTTCTGTTTGCTAATATTGTTTATTCTGCCTTTCTATTGGGTGGGGTATTTATTAGTATGGCGGGAATTTATATCCTCCTCAATGCTGATTTCGTGTCTGCTGCCCAAATTTTGGTATATGTCGGGGCGGTGAATGTCTTAATCTTGTTTGCGATCATGTTGGTAAATAAACGTGAAGACTTTACACCACTGAAAAATAGTTGGCTCAAACAGGGGTCAACAGCATTAGTTTGTGCTGGTTTGTTTGCACTCTTGAGTACTGTATCGATCGTTACTCCCTGGGAAATTTCAACAATAACTCCCCTGGCAAGCTCGGTTGTCCCACTAGCTAAACACTTTTTTACTGATTTTCTGTTGCCATTTGAACTGGCTTCTATTCTCTTATTAATGTCAATGGTAGGTGCAATTATTCTTGCTCGTAGAGACTTTATGCCCGATAATATCTCTGGAGAAACTTCGACCCAAGATAGTCTCACTCTGCCCGAACGTCCGCGTGAATTAGCGGGAAAATAGGTCTTAGACTTTAGGTTTTAGGCTTTAGGCAAAAAGAACGATCGGCAACTTATATGATTAGCCTAACCATATAAAATAGGAAAGAAGGGCGTTATATAGATATTCGATAATCTTCAATAAATAATAATAAATATTCAGATGGCATTACAATTATCGTATTTTTTAGTTTTAGCTGCTGCGCTGTTTTGTATCGGTATTTATGGATTAATTACTAGTCGAAATGCTGTACGGGTATTGATGTCGATAGAGTTGATGTTAAATGCCGTTAATTTAAACCTAATGGGCTTTTCTAATTATATTGATCCAGGCGAAATCAAAGGACAAGTATTTACAGTATTCGTCATTGCGATCGCGGCGGCAGAAGCGGCTGTAGGACTAGCGATCGTCCTATCGATTTATCGCAACCGTGATACTGTCGATATGGAAGCATTTAATCTGCTGAAGTGGTAATTTATCAAGGTCGTTTAGATCATCATTATCTTGCATAAATTCAACTTTCCACTAATTAAATGTATTCTTTTTGGCAACGCCTGACATTATCGGACTTATCCTTAAATCGATGGATTGATGCTAGTTATATTCATCGCTGGGTAGGCAGCTTGCAATCTTGGCGACAGCAGAGCTGGCTGATGCAGTGGGGTGATGAAATTGGGGCAATCTTGACTTCCCTGGTGTTTATCCTATCGCCGTTTGAAAAGTCTATACCGGGACTGTCTACAGAAACGATCGGGTTACTATTAGGCGGAGTGGCTGCTTTTTGGGTATTACTGACACTTGCTGACAAACGAAGCGGCGGGGTGACACCTATTCACGTTACCGTCCTAGTTTTTTGGGCGATTTCGGCGATCTCAGCAGGTTTATCACCAGCAAGAGATGCGGCAATTGGGGGCTTGAGTAAACTGAGCTTGTATCTGCTATTGTTTGTGATGCTAGCGCGGTTGTGTCGATCAAGTCGAATTCGGAATTGGTTGATTGCGATGTATCTACATACCGCACTATTCATCAGCGTTTATGGTGTTCATCAGTCGATTTATGGTGCCAAACAGTTGGCAACTTGGGTAGATGCCGAATCTACGCTAGCGAAGACGACGCGAGTATATAGTTATATCAATAATCCAAATGAGTTGGCGGCTTATTTATTGCCAGCGATCGCCTTTAGTATAGCCGCCTGCTTTGTCTGGCGCGGTCGGTTGCAAAAAACTCTAGCAGTTGTGATGGTGGTGGTGAACACTTATTGCTTGCAGGTGACATACTGCCGTGGTGCTTGGATTGGGGCAATTGTCGGGATCTTTGTTGCTGCTGGGTTGATTTATTACTGGTTGCGCCCAAGACTGCCCAAGTTTTGGCAATCGTGGGCATTGCCGATCGTCTTAGGAAGTATATTAGCTGTTGGTGGAGTCGCAATTCTACTGATTCCTAGTTTGCGCGATCGAGCCTTGAGCATTTTTAGCGATCGGAAAGATAGTAGCAACAATTTTCGGATCGAAGTCTGGACTGCTGTCCGCAAAATGATTCAAGATCGCCCCATTTTGGGCTTTGGGCCTGGAGATCGAGTGTTTAAGAAGGTTTACCCTATTTATCAAAGTAGCCCCCGCTTCAGTGCCCTTGGAGCCTACTCTGTGTTTCTCGAAACGATCGTGGAAGTTGGTTATGTTGGACTTACCTGCTTCCTCTGGATGATTTTGGTAACTTTCAATTGTGGCGTTCAAGGCTTAGAGCGATTGCGCCAAGCCAGAGATGCTCAAGCTTTTTGGTTGATAGCCGCGATCGTTTCAATGGTTGCGACGATTTGTCAAGGTACTGTTGATACTGTCTGGTATCGTCCTGATATTCAAATTCTGTGGTGGTTGACAGTTGGCATCATTGCTAGTTTTTACAGAGGACTGGTGGTTCACGAACAGCAAGCAACAGATCTAGTTCAGGATATCAACTCGTAATTAGCCCAAGTTGCTACCCATCAACTCCATCAACCCCATCATGCCGAATATCCTCTCTCTGTTGCCTGGATCTACCTGGAAACACCCAAACCCTCGATTGCAATTAGCCTGGAATTCTGCACGGATCGGCTTTGTCGTCTTTCCCTTGTTCCCACTGTTTGGGGCAGTATTCATCTTCGTCGGATTAGTGAAAACATGGCAACACTGTGGAGCCGAAATCAACCAACAGCGATTGAATTGGGGATTTGCATTGCTGGCACTTTGGTTGATTCTCGTATCGTTATTTGGAATTCAACCTGGTGATGCCTTATTGGGCTTAGTCAATTTTCTACCATTCTTTGGATTTTTTGTTGCCTATAGTATTCTGATTCAGTCACCCGAACAATTGCGGCAATTAGCTTGGATTGTTCAGATCGCAGCTTTGCCGATTATGTTATTGGGATGCTGCCAAATGTTGGGTTTTGGCGGGACTTTATCAGTTCCAGGTACAGCGATATATCTCTGGGAACTATACCCACATGGCAATCCTTTAGGACGAATGTCTGCGGTATTTGGATATGCCAATTCCCTGGGGGCTTACCTCCAAATGGTGTTTATTTTTACTTTAGGTTTATTTGTCGATCGTTACCAACAGGAGCTAAATCAAGTTGCACAAGGCGGGAGGGCGAGACTGTGGAAATCTCCTGTTCTCTGGTGGCTGGCTTCGGTTCTGGTAATTTGTGGCGTGTCATTAATTCTCGCTAGTTCTCGTGGTGCTTGGAGTGGGGCAATTTTCGGTAGCTTGGTATTTACAGTTTATCAGGGCTGGTACTGGATCTTGGGGATCGTCACGGCGATCGGGACAATCACTTTAAGTGCTGCTTATGCTCCATCACCATTCAAACAACCGCTGAGATCGATCGTGCCACGTTATTTGTGGGCGAGAATTAATGATGACATGTACCCACGTCAACCAGAGGCACTTACTCGCTTGTCTCAGTGGAAATTTGCCTGGAATCTGACGCAATCTCGTCCAGTGACTGGTTGGGGATTACAGAGTTTTGGCTCTCTGTATCAAGAGTATGCTCATTTGTGGTTGGGTTATCCTCACAATTTGTTATTGATGCTATCCGCCAATTTAGGCATTCCAGCCACGCTCGGGCTATTTGGTTTAGTTGGTTGGATTTTAGCGCAATCTACGATCCTATTTCTCAATTTTCCGATCCAATGGCGATCGGAACGGACAATCTTTTTTACTTACCTAGTTGCCTTTGCTGGGTTTATGATATTTAATATCACTGATGTAACTGCATTAGAGCTACGCCTAAATACTCATGCTTGGCTAATTTTAGCGAGTATTTGGGGCATAGTTGATCGCGCCAAGTCCAATCGATAGTGGTGAGTTGGGAATGCCTTTGAATAATAAACAGCAAACTTACTATGATTTATTGGGCGTGCATCCAAGTGCATCGGCGATCGAAATTCGGCGTGCTTATCGAGAATTGAGCAAAAAATATCATCCTGACACTACTCAGTTAAGCACTGCAACAGCGACAGTTAAATTTCAGGCTTTGAATGAAGCTTATGCCGCTATTAGTCATCCTGAGCGTCGATCGATATACGATCTAGAAATTGGCTACTCACGAGTAGTTGTCGTGCAACCTAACCCTTTTCACACCCTGACACCGCGTCCAGATAATTATCGCTCTTCAGCATATCTCGATCCGACAGATCGACCACTTTCTGGTGGTGAAATTGCTGCTCTGTTCATGCTAGGCGTAACATTCATCGGTTGTTTAGTCTTAGCAATCTCAATTGGCATTCTCCGAGGTGAATTATCCTAAAGCCTAAAATAACGTCAGCTACATCTCAATTTATCAACGCAAAACGAATGGTAAGGGCAATTCATCAATTGCCCCTACCATTCGTTTTGAGTGCGTGTTAAGACATTCCCACTTTACAAGCCGGACGATTAGATAATGCCTGAATGTAATTAACGATAGCTGGATACGCAGCTAAATCTAGTTTCAGCATCAACGGAATATATATCAAAATCGAACCGACTGCAATATCGGCAACACTAAATTCATCACCTAAAATATAGGCATGTTTGCTCAATAGCTCATTTAAAGGAGCCATTAACTTCGGTAGTTCTTTTGCTCGACTTGCTTCGACAAAAATTCCAGTTGCCAGAGTCGAATTACCAAACAATGTCCATTGAGAGAGGATTGCTTGTTGTTCTATTGATAACTCTTTTCCACCATATTTTTGATTGAGATATAGTAGGATCGCACCAGATTCAAATAGAGCAAAATCTCCATCAACAATTGTCGGTACTTTTCCAAATGGATTTAATTTCAGAAAGTCTGGCTGAAGATGTTCACCTGTTGACATATCCAGCAGGATAAATTCATATGGAATTTTCAATTCTTCTAAATACCAGCGGACGATCGAAGCCCGACTTCTAGCACCACCATAAAGTTTAATCATGTTATTTATTACTCATTACTTAACTTATTAGCCTAAAGCCTAATATCTAAAGCCTAAATCAAGCCCGCAATTCAAACCCATTTAGATATTCCATCGGTTTATTGGGATCGAAAGCGACTCGATCGATAAACATCTCTGGCTGCTCGATTTTGAGTTGTCCTTTTGGCATATTCAACCAAAAAGATTTAGCCACATTTGCATAAGTTTCTGTGGGATATAGTTGTTTAATTATAGCATCAGCATTTTTGGGATAATCCGTAAGTTTCTGCTGATGCCAGCGTACCATCTGTGTCAGCACCCAGACAGCATGAGAGTGCCAGAGAAAGTTAGCATGATTTGGTTGTTTGAGATAGTTAGTTGCTTGAAAATGAAAGACCTGAAAATCAGGAACTTTCAGCATCAACGGTTTATCATCAAATCCACCATAATTATAGTTACCTGCAAGAATCTTTTGCCAATTTTTGTTAGTCCCTGGATCGGTATATTCAGATTTGCTTAAAATTGGTGCAAGTTTAGGCACATTCTCTTGGTTATCACAATACTGGCAAGCCTCTAATACTGCTGCCATCATTGCACTAGCAGTAATCGGATAATCCTTGAGCCAAGTGTCTAGACTGGCGAGAATTTTTTCGGGATGTCCATGCCAAATATCTCGATCGAGATAAGCTGTAAATGATTTTTTATCGGCGATCGTTTGTTGGTTAAATAATTCATCAGTGGCATACCCAATCAGCTTACCACTATCCAATCCTGCTGTAATATCATTGGGGGCTAATACCTGAAACTTTAGATCTCGCTCGGCATCAATTCCCATCGTTCCCAGCCAATACCTAGTAGTATAGTTTGCCATTGCTGCGGGATGAGCGATCGCAAATCCTGGCGGTTTCTTCAACTCGCGAAAAAACTTATTGTACCCTTGTTGTAATTCCTCAAGACTATTATAAACTTGGCGAGGTCTTAATCCAGCCTGCCAAGCAGCCTCACTAAAACTAATACTATTACCGTTAATATTTAGCCCCATTAAAGCAACGGTATTAGCATTACTTTTGCTCTTAACTCGATCCTTGTCGCGACTTTTCTTCTCTCTATCGCTATCTTCATCCTGCTCTCGCGATTTACCACCTTTGCTACTAAAATATTCCCATAGCGGCATCGCAAAGAGGGTTTGTGCTGCATCTAATTTACCGCTATGCAATTCCTGTTGTACTTGCTCCCAAGTTGGTTGTTTGACAAGTGTGACATCCAAGCCATATTTCTTGAACATTCCTTTCTCTTTGGCGACTACCAGCGGTAGACAGTCCAAACCAGAGACAATTCCAATCTTGAGATCGGTTTTTTCCAACTTCCCAAAGTTAACTGGTGGCTGAGTAAAATGAGTACTTCCCTGATTGGTACAAGCGGCAAAGGTTAAACCTGCTGCGGTGAGAGTACTATATTGCAGAAATTGGCGACGCTTCATTGAGATAATTTGAGATCGGTAAAGTCGAGAGTCAACTAATTTATTCTTGCCCTCAGTTAATTTGGGCATAGTTATGTTGAATTCTACATGATGCTGTGACCCCGATCGACTGTATTTAATTTAGTTGGGAGTTGAGAGTAGATACTAGTAGCATAGGGCAACGCGCCTTTACCCTTTACCCCTTACTCTTTACCCTTGAAATTCACAACTCCACTCAATATCGGCTCTCTCAAGCTACATAGCCGCGTTTTTCAGTCGCCCTTGTCAGGAGTTACCGATTTGGTGTTTCGTCGCTTGGTGCGGCGATATGCCCCTGATTCGATGATGTATACCGAGATGGTGCAGGCTTCGAGCTTGCGACATCTCAAGGAAATACCACGCATCATGGAGATCGATGCTGATGAACGTCCGATTAGTATTCAGTTATTCGATTGTCGTCCCGACTTTCTGGGCGAAGCAGCTCAAATCGCTGTAGAACAAGGCGCACAGACGATCGATATTAACATGGGTTGTCCGGTGAATAAAATCACCAAAAATGGTGGTGGTTCGTCATTACTCCGCGATCCCGATATTGCAGTCGCGATCGTCAAAGCAGTCGTAAATGCTGTTAATATTCCAGTAACTGTCAAAACGCGAATTGGTTGGTCGGATGATGAAATCAATATCCTCGAATTCGCCCAACGAATGGAAGATGCTGGCGCACAGATGATCACGATTCACGCTCGTACCCGCGCCCAAGGCTATAGTGGTACGGCAAAATGGGACTGGATTCGTCGAGTCAAGGAAGTACTATCGATTCCCGTCATTGCGAATGGGGATATCTTTTCGGTAGAATCTGCTGTTGCTTGTCTAGCGCAAACTGGAGCCGATGGGGTCATGTGTTCGCGGGGGACACTTGGCTATCCGTTTCTAGTCGGTGAAATCGACCATTTTCTCAAAACGGGTGAGTTATTACCACCGCCGAATTCGATCGACAGATTAGAATGTGCTAAAGAACATTTACAAAACTTGTACTTATATAAAGGCGATCGAGGTATATTTCAAGCTAGAAAGCATCTCACCTGGTACGCCAAGGGATTTTCCGGTGCGTCAGAGCTACGTACGCAGCTACAGGAAATTAAGAACGTAGCGGCAGGTGTGGATTTAATCGATCGACAGATCGCATTACTGGGTAAAGAGAGTCAGCGGCTAGAGACTCACATTCCAAATATTTAGTCACTAGCCACCCGCTACTACAGATTGCCGCGTAGAGCTGCGAGCAAGAATACCACGACTGGACCAGCAATCATAATCATTGCCACCATTGACAGTTGGGCGATTACTTCCCAGTTAATACCCAGCACGCTATCAACAATACCGCTCAAAAAGTCCATATTTCCTCTCAAATAAATTTATATTTATAATTTAGCCTACAGTCTAGGCGATACAATTTTACCTATGTCTAGCCCGATTAAATTAATTAAGTTTACAAAAGTACATTAATTGAAAATTGAAAGTTAGGTTGAGTACCGCCGATTCAAGCGCAAAAGCTGACTACGCATTATGTTCTGCTGATGAAGAGCATTGGACTTTCCAAGTTAACTGGGGAATCATGATAGTGTGAATTTACTGAATACCGAATAGACTGGATAGGTAATAACTGACGAACTAAAATATGGCTACATGGCAGTGTGTAAAGCAGTGTGGAGCTTGCTGCAACTTAGATCCAAGCGATCGACCGGATTTGGAGGAGTACTTGCCACCGGAGCAATTAGCCATCTATCTGAGCATGGTAGGGGAAGATGGTTGGTGTATCAATCTCAATCAAGATACTCGTGTGTGTCAGATTTATGAAGATCGTCCCGCTTTTTGTCGGGTACAGGAAGATACATTTGTGGCGATGTTTGGGATTGAGCCGGAGGACTTGAATGATTTTGCGATCGCTTGTTGTCGCGAACAAATCGAGGGTGTGTATGGAGATCGGAGTCTAGAGGCAATCCGATTCGATCAAGAACTGGGGATTTTTCTCTAAATCTCGACCTTTGCCGATGGATATGAGAAAATGAAACATATATGAAAACTTTACTATAGTTTAGATTGCCCGTGACTAGCCCTTCTCAGCCAGAAATCCCATCCAGCAATCTAGCCGCAGAAATACTAGAAACTGCACCAATATTAGATAATCAAAAATCTGGAGTATGGACTACTTTCTTTTCGACATTTATTACCATTTTTCTAGCTGAAATGGGTGATAAAACTCAACTAGCAACGCTGCTATTGAGTGCCCAATCTCGCTCGCCGTGGGTTGTATTTATTGGTGCGGGGACGGCTTTAATTGCAACTAGTTTGGTGGGGGTATTATTAGGGCATTATTTAGCCAAGGTATTGTCGCCTAAAACTCTAGATATCGCTGCTGGAATGCTATTGATGGTGATTTCGATTCTCTTGTTGGGCGATGTCGTGCAACTCTAATATCCTTCAAGATCGTTTGCCAATCTGCGGAGCAAGAGTATTTAGTGCCCACCGAACTTGACTCAAAATTCCTCTTAATAAAGCTACTTCATTTGGTGAAAGTTGGCTGCGATTGTAGAGACGACGTAATTTTTCCATCCGGTGAGGAGCCGTATGCGGAAAGAGGTAACCAATTTCCAAAAGTAAAGTCTCTAATTGCTGATAGTAACCTTCAACTAGCTCGACAGGTGCAATATCTAATTGTTGCGGTATCTGCGATCTAACATTGGGTAAATCAGGATCGATATTACTCATACACATCTGCAATTCGTAGGCGCAAACCCCGACTGCTTGAGCTAGATTGAGTGAGCTATATTCAGATCCAACCGGAATTCGCAGATAACGTCCAGCATAATTCAGCTCAGCATTAGTTAAACCACTATCTTCGCGCCCAAATACCAATGCTGTCGATTCATCATTCTCCACTAGCCAGGGTAAAACTTGTCTGGGTGTCTCTAGCTGAGTAGGTATAGCTCGATCTCTAGCTGTAGTCGCAATAACTCTCGTACACCCTTGTAAAGCGGTGGGCAAATCTGGAACAATTCGAGCTTTTTCCAATAGATCGATCGCATGTACTGCCATTCTAGTGGCTTCTTCGCCGTAGACTTCGCACTGTGGATTGACAATTACCAATTGCGTCAATCCCATATTTTTCATCACCCGCGCAATCGAGCCAATATTTAAAGCACCCGCTGGTTCTACTAAGACAATCCGAATTCGATCGAGAGAACTACTCACTATAAATTTATTTATCGATAACTAAAATGCCCAAACATCGATTAAAGTCCGATCTTCCCACCAAAGTATGTACTGTTTGTCAACTTTCTTTCACCTGGCGGAAAAAGTGGGAAGATTGTTGGGATGAGGTTAAATATTGTTCCGACAGATGCCGGAGAAGAAGATCTTAGGCTTTGGGTCTTAGGCTTTGGGTTTCAAGACGCTTGCATCGTTCTGAAATATATTCCCCAATTTCTAACATCCTAAAGCCTAAGACCTAAAGCCTAAAGCCTAAGTAAACGATGGTTGATGACGAATCAGACTGAGGAACTCTTCTCTGGTACGCTGATCTTCTTGGAATGCGCCCAACATAGAGCTAGTAACTGTCCATGCTCCAGGCTTTTGCACGCCGCGCATGACCATACACATGTGGCTGGCTTCCATTACTACCGCTACACCTCTAGGCTCTAACACTTCTTGCAGTGCTTCAGCGATTTGGCGGGTAAGTCTTTCTTGTACCTGCATCCGGCGGGAGTACATATCCACAATTCGGGCAAGTTTACTCAAGCCTACCACTTTTTGGTTCGGAATATAAGCAACGTGCGCTCTGCCCATGAACGGTAACATATGGTGTTCACACATGCTAAAAAAGTTGATGTCGCGAACCAATACCATCTCATTGTGACCTTCATCAAAAATAGCACCATTGATGATGTCATCTAGAGACTGCTTGTAGCCACTAGTCAGGAATCTCATCGATTCGGCTACCCGCTTGGGAGTCTTTAATAAACCTTCTCGATCCGGATCTTCACCTACGCCTAAAATGATTTGACGGACGGAATCCATCATATCTTCGAGACTGACTTCAGGTTCTTGAATTGTTACTGGTTCACCATTGTGGGTATTTCGATCAGGCCTAGGATTAATATTAAGTTTATCGTTGCTGATAGTCATGTTTTATCTGAATAGATTTAGAAATAAAAGTAATCGAACTTTTGTTGGTAGATGAGTGATGAACTACAATGCCCCACCACTGGGCATGATTGTCAGTTCTTCAACTACTGCACCAGCAGGGGCGAGAACAGCGTAAAGGATGCCTTCGGCCACTATTTCAGGTGTCAGCATAGCAGACCTGTCGAAGTCGGCTTGTACGGTATCGGTGTCCCAAATGGGAGTATTAACCGATCCTGGACAAATAGCTGTCACCCGAATACCATTTGCCCGCTCTTCTCCAGCAATGGCTTGAGTGAGCGCCATCAAGCCAAATTTACTCACGGAGTAGATGCCCCAATTCGGAAATACCTGCTTCCCAGCGATCGAGGAAATATTCACAATTACACCAGATTTTCGCTGGCGCAGATGGGGTAGGATCCCTTGTACACATTGAAAAACGCTGGTTAAATTCAAGTCGATGACTTGTTGCCAATCGGCTAGTGGACTTTCCCCGATCGATCCGGTATAAGCCATCCCTGCATTATTGATGAGGATGTCTAAATTCTCAGATGCTGCGGCAATCTCAGCAATTTTAGCGGACACTCGATCGAGCTTAGATAAATCTACCACATAGGTTTTGGCTGTCACACCTACATCTGCTGCTGCTTGCGCTACGGCTGTCAATTTATCCTGATCACGACCTACCAATGCTAGGTTTATCCCTGCTTTGGCAAATGCTAAAGCGGTGGCTTTGCCAATTCCACTACTCGCTCCTGTAATTAATGCCGTTCGATTAGTTGTTGAGATCGAATTCATCTAGTCCAGAGGGTTTGCCCTGTCAAGAGCAGTATGTAAATTTTTGTTACGAATTTATTATAACAGTTATCTTCATGGTGATGAGTCAATAGTTGAAAGTTGAAAGTTGCGACTTCCCTCACTCATTAAATACTCCCATCTGTCGGAATTTATCATATCTGAGCGATTTAAGTTTGCTGGGTTCGAGCAATTGTAATTCCTTGATATTCTTCACAATCGCCTCCTTGAGTACTTCCGCCGCCCGAATCGAGTCAGCATGTGCGCCGCCGAGGGGTTCTGGTAAAATCTGGTCAAGAATGCCCAAATTTTTTAAATCCTTGGCGGTAATTTTCAAAACTTCCGCAGCTTGAGGAGCTTTCCCTGCATCCTTCCAGAGGATCGAGGCACAAGCTTCAGGACTAGCGACATAATAAACGGCATGTTCAAACATCATCAGTCGATCGCCAACCCCAATCCCTAATGCTCCACCAGAGCCACCTTCGCCGATTACTGTACAAATAATCGGCACCTCTAATCGAAACATCTCTCGCAGATTATAGGCGATCGCTTCACCCTGTCCCAATTCCTCTGCCTCAAGCCCTGCCCAAGCCCCAGGAGTATCGATAAAAGTAATAATTGGCATCCCAAACCGATGGGCATGTTCCATCAGCCTCATCGCCTTGCGATAGCCACCTGGAGCAGCCATCCCAAAATTTCGTGCCACATTATCCTTGGTATCCCGTCCTTTTTGATGCCCTAGTAGCACCACCGGAATACCTGCTAATTTGCCCACACCACCCACTAATGCCGGATCGTCCTTACCCCGACGATCTCCATGTAGCTCAATCCACTCATCACAAATTGCTTGAATATAATCAAGTGTGCTGGGACGACGAGGATGACGAGCCAGTTGCAGCCGTTGGGATGGGGTAAGACTGCTAAAAATTTCGTCGCGCAGTTGCACGTATTTAGTCTCCAATTGTCGAATCTGACTGGAAACATCGACGCTACTTTCTTCAGCAAGTTCACGAATTTGGTCGATCCGTTGTTGCAATTCGGCCAACGGTTTTTCAAATTCTAGTAAAAAGGGCTTCTTTTCAGTGGGAGCAGCCATGTCGGAGGTTTTAAGTTTTAGGTTTTAGGTTTTAGATTTTGTAGGGGCGGGTTGATACCATTCGTCTAAAACGAAACCAGCGATGTCGTTTAAAACCCGCCCACCCCTACTAGCTGAAAAGGCGTTGGAGTTGGGAATTGAACCCAACCTCCGAATTAATTATTCCCCAACGAATGATAATAAGGGACGAAAACCGTGTTTGAGAGAGGCTTGACCGATTTGATCCATTTTCTCGATCGTAATCTGATTGCGTCCCCACGAGAAACTAGTATGCAACTTTTCAAACTCTAGCAACATTGCTTCTGCGAAACAGGCAAAAAGCTGACGGGCAGGGGTGTCCATCGCCACAATGCCCATGATTTTCCAGTCGATATCGAGAGAATGCTCGACAATGCCCCCATTCATTACATATACGCCTGGGGACTGAATTTTAGTTCCCAAGTTTTTGGGATATCCCCCATCAATCAGCAAGCAGGGCTGTTTGAGTTTAGTCGCATCAATTTCTACACCCTTGGGCATACTTGCGACCCATACGACGATATCTGCCTGGTGTAAAGCTTCCTCCAAAGTAACTATTTTCCCTCGCCCTAGCTCGGATTGTAGGGCTTGGAGGCGTTCTTGGTTGCGAGCTACCAATAGTAGATCGGCGATGTCTGTGCGTTTATCGATCCACCGACAAACTGCACTACCGATATCACCTGTGGCACCAACTACTGCGACAGTAGCTTGACTAAGATCGATATCTAGTTTGGCTGCACCCTCTTCTACCTGCCGACAGATAATGTAAGCTGTATGGGTGTTCCCGGTGGTAAATCGATCGAAGTCTAGTTCAACATTTCGGACTTGTTTATTTTGCTGGAGATCAAACTCTTCAAAGATAATTGAAGAAAATCCACCTAAAGCAGTGATGTGAATGCCCTGTTTCTGAGCGTGCGCCATTGCATTGAGAATCTTCCGAATCGCGGCTTTGATTCGTCGGGTTGCCAACATTTCAGGTAAAAAGCAGGACTCGACGTAGTAGCCTTCAATCTGTTGTCCGGTAATACTTGTGACCTTGATGTGATCTACGATCTGCGGTGGCGCACTGCACCAAAAGTCCAGCCCTTGGTCGGCATATTCTGGAAAGCCTAAGTCTTTTGCGACGGCTTGGGCATGTTCTAAGCTGGTAAGATGACCGATAAGACCAAACATGAAGATTTTACTAATGGTGCCTGTCGTTGGCAGAGCCTCCGCCTTGCGGAATCGGAAGTTAGGATCGTAAATGACAGGAATGTTTAAATCGATCCTTTTACACAATAGTACAAAATAGGGACTAGGGGATCGCTTATTCACGTAAGTTACTCCCAACGCCCTCTCTCAACTCTCAACTTTTATGGTTCGGCTGCGTCACATTAACTGGACACCTTATCTATTCTTGGCACCTGCACTAATCTTGCTGGGTGTAACGGTATTTTTACCAGCATTGCAGGCTTTTTATCTGAGCTTTACAAATTACGATCCGATTGCTGGCACGGCTAGTTGGCAAGGATCGGCTAATTTCGATCGATTGTTCAAAGATGAGGTGTTTTGGCAGACAATTAGGAACACGGTAGTTTATCTGTGTGGAGTAGTGCCAATTCTGGTATTTGCACCGCTGCTACTGGCAATTTTAGTTAATCAAAAGCTCAAAGGAATGAGCTTTTTTCGAGCAGCTTATTACGTCCCGGTGATTATTTCGATGGTGGTGGCAGGGATTGCTTGGAAGTTTATTTATGCTGAGAATGGTTTGCTCAATCAACTTCTAAGAGTTGCCGGAATTCCCGCAATTCCCTGGCTGACTAGTCCTAGCTTAGCGTTGTTTAGTGTGATGGTCGTGACGATTTGGAAAGGCTTGGGTTATTACATGACCATTTATTTAGCTGGACTGCAATCGATTCCGGCAGACTTATATGAAGCCGCCGCGATCGATGGTTCCGATAGTTATACTAAGCATTGGGATATTACTATTCCCCTGATGCGACCCTACATGTTACTCGTTGCAGTAATTTCGGCAATTGCAGCGACAAAAATTTTTGAAGAAGTCTATGTGATGACTCAAGGCGGACCGCGCAATAGTTCTAAAACAGTTGTCTATTACTTGTATCAACAGGGTTTTGGTTCGAGTAATCCCGATCTCAGCTATGCTTGTACGATCGGTTTAGTATTATTCCTGATCGTCTTCATTCTATCTCTCCTCAATCTTAAACTCTCCCAAAATTAGGGTGATTTACCTCGATCGAGATCAAAATATCTACTGCTCCAAACACCATTAGCTAGTATACTATTATACCAGTCTTCCTGGCTGGGATATTTGTGTATCGTCTGTCTTCATCGCGGTAGATCCACATATCCGCAATTGAGAGGAACTTTGAATTGCCAATTTTCTTTACACCGCTACTGTCTCAAAAAAATGGGTTTTAATTCAGCTAATAAACGTGAATGCTCGCTATATAATTATGGCGAAATTGATTATCAAACTGCTTGGATTTGGCAGAAATCTCTTCAGAAAGAACGAATTGTCAATCCAGATCGATCAGATGCGCTAGTTATTCTCGAACATCCACCTGTTTATACTCTTGGTACTGGCTCTAGCTTAGAATTTTTAAAATTCGATCATCAGCAAACTGAATATGAATTGTATCGAGTCGAACGTGGTGGTGAAGTTACTTATCATTGCCCCGGACAAATAGTTGCTTATCCGATTCTCAATCTCCGCTATTATCAACAAGATTTACATTGGTATTTACGGCAGTTAGAAGAAGTTGTCCTGCAAGTTTTAGCTTTATATAATCTCACTGGAGAAAGAATTGATGGTTTGACTGGTGTTTGGCTAGAAGGTCGGAAGGTTGCCGCAATGGGAATTAAGGTCAGTAGCTGGATTACGATGCATGGCTTTGCACTGAATGTATGTCCAGATTTGACAGGATTCGAGCGGATTGTGCCATGTGGCATTGTCGATCGATCTGTTGGCAGTATGGCTGAGTTTATTCCGAATATCAATCCTAACTTAGTCCGCCAGCAAATCATCAAAGTATTTAGCGAAATCTTTCACATTGAGATGTTGGATGGGCAAGAACTATCGATTTAGCCGAACCATCTTGTCAGCATTATGGCGACTGCGATAACGAGCTATTAGTTAATGTCAACAGCAAAAAAGGTGAGCAATGCCCACCTTTTTTGATTATTAATTAAGCACAATTGTTAGAACTAAAATCTGTTCTAACAACTGCAATTACTAAACTCTTTCTTCGCTGCGGTATCCACCGCGACCACCGCCAGCACTTCCGCCGCGACTATCGCGTTCGTAGCGACTGCTTTCATTGCGAGGTGCGCTTTCACGACGATCGTAACGACCACCGCCACCACCAGCACTGCTACCTTCACGGAGTACAGGTTTACCAGTTGCACCGCTGCCGCCGCGACGTTCGCCGCCGCCACCGCCACCACGAGATTTGTAACCACCACGATCTCCACGATCGTTACGGTCGCCACGATCTCCACGATCGTAATCACCACCACCGCGATTTTGTGGCTCTTCCATGTCTAACCAAGCTGGACGAGTTTGGTCATATACCAATTGAAGTGCTGCTGCTGCGACGGTATGAATGTCGTACTCTTCAGCCATTTTAGCGATGATTGGCAAGAAGGATGCTACCCGTTCGCCGGAGAGAGCTTCTTGGACTTTCGCTTGAATTTTGCCTACGTGAGCTGCTTCTACTTGAGAGCGGGTAGGGATTTGACAGACTGCGAGGGACTGTTTGACCCGACGTTCGATCGCTTGTAGTTTACGACGATCGAGTGAATGAATCAAGGAGATTGCTACACCTTCTTTACCAGCACGTCCGGTCCGACCGATCCGGTGAATGTAGTTTTCAACGCTGTCAGGTAAATCGTAGTTGATCACGTGGCTGAGGTGGTCTACATCTAGACCGCGTGCTGCGATATCTGTCGCGACGATCCAGCGAACTTTGTCACCACGGAATCGTGCTAATAGACGCTCCCGTTGGGTTTGAGTGAGGTCGCCGTGATACTCATCCGCGCTATGTCCAGAAGATTGGAGCTGGTTGGTGAGTTCTGCTGCTGCTTTCCGAGTACGAACAAAGATAATCGCCGATTCTGGTTGTTCGAGTTCGAGAATTGGTTGCAGAGCTTGCGCTTTGGTCCATCCACGGGGGATGAAGTAAACTTGTTGTTTGATTTTGGAAGGTGCTGCTTTAACTTGATCGACTGTGACAGTCACAGGATTTTTCAAGAAGCGGTTAACCAATGAGCGAATTGGAGGAGCCATAGTCGCCGAGAAGAAGGCGGTTTGGCGTTCTGTAGGCAATTTGCTCAAGATCAATTCGATGTCGTCGATGAAGCCCATACTGAGCATTTCATCAGCTTCATCTAGTACCAACCATTCAACTTGTCCAAGGCGAAGATGACCGCGATTGATTAAGTCAATTACCCGACCAGGAGTACCGACAACGGCAGATACACCGCTTTCTAAGCGACGAATTTGGAGGTCGATCGCCTGTCCACCATAGACAGTCAAGATGGGTGAGCGACGCTCGTTGCCACCTAAGAAGGTCTTCATGGCTGCGGAAACCTGCATTGCTAACTCACGAGTAGGAGTTAATACTAATGCTTGAATTACCGGACGCTGCCAGTCGATCCGCTCGATCATTGGGAGTGCGAAGGCTGCGGTTTTACCTGTCCCTGTTTGCGACTGTCCGACTACATCTTTACCAGATAGTAGAAACGGAATGGCTTGTTCTTGAATATTGGTTGGTTCAGTAATCCCCATCCCTTCCAATTGTGTAACGATACGATCGGAAAGGCCAAGGCTAGAGAAAGAAACGGTCATAATTTATATGTAAGTGGATTCGGTATGATTACAATCGAAAATTTAGGAGCTAATATTTAGGAATTAATCAGTAGACAAACCAAGGAAAACGTCGTACCCAATATTCAAACCATTCAGTCTAGGGATGGGTGAGAATTAGCTGTAATTCTACACCGATAAAAGAAATACCAAATAGTTTCAGAATGTTCGCGTCAGTTGCGAGGCGGAGATTCTGCTGTGAATTGTTGTCGAAATAAATCGGTCTTTTTACTGAGTTCTAGCGGCTTCGCTCCAATCCAAAATTCAGAGGTATTCTAAACTTTGAATTTAACAGTCATTTTGCTAGTAGCAATCTTTTACCAGCTTAACATCAATTATTAAAAATTGATACTGACGGATAACCGATTACTACTAATTATTACTGATAGACAATCTCACCGTGGAGATCGTAATGGTCTGCTTCGTGAATCTTAGCGGAAACAATCGACCCAAGACGGGCACTTCCACTAAGATACACTAGTCCGTCCACTTCTGGTGCAAATCTGGCAGACCTGCCCACCAACAACCCTGATTCTGGATTTTCTTGTTCGACTAGAACATCCACGGTTTTGCCCACTTCGAGCTGATTGCGCTTGAGTGAGATTGGTTGTTGCATCGCCATGATGCCATCGCGTCGCTCGTCCATAATTGCCTGGGGCAAATGATTGGGCAAGGTAGCGGCGGCGGTTCCATCCTCGGCGGAGAAGGTAAATACCCCCACATGATCGAATTCATGCCGTTGCAAGAATTGTTGCAGATGTTGGTAATGTTCGTCGGTTTCCCCAGGGAAGCCGACAATCAATGTTGTCCGCATGACTGCATCGGGGAGAGCGATTTTGAGTTGCTCGATAATCCGATCGTTTACAGCTCCTTGCCACGGGCGATTCATGGCACGGAGGATCTCAGGATGGGAATGCTGTAATGGTTAATCTAGGTAGGGTAAGACATTCGCGGTTTCCTGCATGGCGGCGATTACCTGGGGAGTTAAGCCCGTGGGGTAAGCGTAGTGCATCCGAATCCAGGGAATATCGACTTTGCCTAATGCCCGCAGGAGTTCAGCGAGTTTAGGTTTACCATAGATATCTAGACCATAATTAGTGGTGATTTGGGAGATCAGAACTAGTTCCTGTACGCCTTCATCTGCCAATCTTTGAGCTTCAGCGACGATCGACTCAATGGTTCTCGATCGCTGTTTACCCCGTAGGTGGGGGATAATGCAAAAGGCACAAGCATAGTCACAGCCTTCTGCTACGCGGAGATAAGCGACACCTTCGGTCGTCGTCCGATAGCGAGGTGTATGCTCGTCAGCGATATAAGTTGGTTCTGGACTAATTTCTACGACTCGTTCACCAGTCAGACTGCGTTCGAGGACATCAACGATTTTGTGATAGTCACCACTACCGACTACTGCTACTGCTTCGGGGATTTCGGCTAGTAGCTGCTCCTGAAAATGTTGCGCCATGCAACCAGTAATCACAATTTTTTTATCTGCTTCGGCTAGTTCTACTAGGGTGCGGATAGATTCTTCTCTCGCAGCATCGATGAAGCTACAAGTATTGACGATCACATAATCTGCTGAAGTTTCATCAGCGTCTACTTCGTAGCCTGCTTGGACTAGCAATCCGAGCATGTGTTCGCTGTCAATTCGATTTTTTTCGCAACCTAAGTGTGAGATTGCAATTGTTGGCTTGTTGCCCATGTAGTCTTGAGTTTAGTTGTCTCCAACGGTAATTCAGCGATCTTTGGTCAGTTACCAGTTCAAACTTTCAGGATGATAACTGCTCACTGATTTAACGCTTTCGATAACTTTTAACTTGGTTAAAACTAATGGAAAGCTAGATTTGAGTTGTTACGTTATATTCTAGCACGATGTTGCGAGATGTGAAGTAACAGTTTATCAGCGGATCGGTTAGGCAGCGGTTAAAACCGCCGCTAGTGGTGCAAAGTCCGCCTACGCGGACTGAATCTATATTTAGGCATAAACCCAGGGTAGGGGCAATTCATGAATTGCCCCTACCCTGGGTTTCGACAATTTAGAGGGATCTCGGTTTAGTCCGCGTAGGCGGACTTTGCATCATGAGCCACGATTTCAATCGTAGGCATAGTTAATTAATGGGTGATTCAAGCCCAATTTGTGGATAATAGTAGGTGAAGGTTTAGCCATGTCCAAGTTGAATTGGTGCGGCAATCGCGATCCGCCTAGTTTAAAAATAAACGTGAATTTAAAACAAATTTTTAACACCACTCAGCCGATTATTGGCGTAGTTCATCTTTTACCCCTGCCCACTTCGGCGCGGTGGGGTGGTAGTCTGAGTGCAATTATCGATCGAGCTGAACAAGAAGCAGTCGCCTTGGCTTCGGGTGGTGTCAGTAGCATCATCGTCGAGAATTTTTTTGACGCGCCGTTCCCGAAGAGTCGGGTAGATCCGGCGGTAGTTAGTGCGATGACGACGATCGTGTCAAGATTGCGGGAATTAGTATCGATTCCGATCGGGATCAATGTCCTCCGCAATGATAGCTTGAGTGCAATGGCGATCGCTAGTTGCACGGGAGCCGCTTTTATTCGGGTAAATGTCTTGTCTGGCGTAATGGCGACAGATCAAGGCTTAATTGAAGGCTGCGCTCACGAATTGCTGAGGTATCGGCGTGAATTGGGTAGTGATGTTAAAATTATTGCAGATGTCCTCGTCAAACATGCGCAACCACTAAGTTCCAGCGATATCACTACGGCGGTGCAGGAGACGATCGATCGAGGGCTAGCAGACGCAATCATCCTATCCGGTGTAGCTACAGGTAGTCCCCCTAGTATTGAAGACTTAAAACAGGCTAAGGAAGCTGCTGGCAGCACTCCCATCATCATCGGTAGTGGTGCAGATTTTAGTAATATCAGTAACCTAATGCAATTTGCCGATGGCGTAATTGTTTCGAGTTCGCTCAAAAGACAAGGTAAAATCGAGAACTCGATCGATACAATTCGCGTCAGTCAATTTGTCGAAGCCATGCGTCAAGATCTGACAAGTCAATCAGTGCAGCGGGCGATTGATTCGATGAAAATTCATTCTTGAAATTAGGCTTGATAGCTTTAGCATCTGACAAACATCTAACCTTACCCCTTAAAGCCCATGACACGTCGCCGCCAAGTTCCCTGGATCTATCAATACTCACGATTGCTGATTGGATCGATCTCGATTTTAGGCATTTGCGTTACAGCTTACCTGACATGGGTAAAAGTTAGTCACAACGGAGTCTGTGGTACTGAAGGCTGTCAGATCGTACTTGCTAGTCCATTTGCAAATGTGGGCAACTTTCCGCTGACTGGTTTAGGGTTACTAAGTTATGTTGCAGTTGCTATCATGGCATTTGCGCCGACATTAATTAATCCCAAAACTAACAAGGCAGCTCACAATCAGCTCAATAATCTCACTTGGCTTGGGCTATTATTGACTGGAGTGGGGATGGCGGTATTTAGCGGCTATCTAATGTATTTGCTGGCTTTCGTAATTAAAGCGGCTTGTCCATTTTGTATTGCTTCCGCGATTTTTACATTTGCAATTTTTGGACTGACACTTTTTGGACATGATTGGGAAGATGTTGGGCAAGTAATTTTTACAGGCATGGCAGCAGCTCTGTTATCACTGCTAGTATCGCTAGTGCTTTATAACATGGCGATTGGTGGTAGTGAAATAAATTCTCTCGCGCCCACTACTGCGCCCGAACCAGGTATTGGTTGGGAAATTAAGTCTACATCTGGAGCAGCGGAAATCGAGTTGGCGAAACATCTGAGTCAGAAAGGTGTGAAGATGTATAGCTCATACTGGTGCCCACATTGCTATGAACAGAAGCAGTTATTTGGCAAGGAAGCTTGGGCGCAAATCGCGAATATCGAATGTGCTCCTGATGCCAAAAAGAATCCTCAGCCAGAAGTTTGTACGAAAGCTGGAATCAAAAGTTTTCCAACTTGGGCGATTAATGACAAATTAGTAGATCCTGGAGTCAAGAAACTGGCTAAACTTGCTGAGATGACTGGATATAAAGGCAATGCTGCATTTAAGTACGATCGATTGTTTGCTAGATAGTCAACTTTGAATAGTTGAGTTTTTGGGCTAAATTAAAAGAGCGGTAGGCGTTTGTTGTCTATTCGATCGTCAAAAACTTGTGCGATCGACATAAATAGTCTATATATTTTAACATCGCTCACAATCACTCAAATTTACCCAATGCTTACAAAAATTCAGTTAATTCAGTCAGCTACCGCGATTGGTATGACGATTGGTGCTGTTACTGCTTCAGTCATCACAGTTCAAGCTAACCCATTGCTGCCAACTAATGACCAAAAAACCATTGCAGCTCCACAACCATCAGTAAATATTAGTACAAAGCCTCATCGTTACGGTCGTAATGGGATTGGGCTGGCATTGGGTGCGAAGATTGAAACAGTTTCAGGCGCGGCAGAAACTGCATTAGCAGAACATTTAGCAGCGAGTGATGTTAAATTCTATGGTGCTTACTGGTGCTCCCATTGTCAAAAACAAAAATCTTTGTTTGGTGACACTGCTGCGGCTAAATTACCATATGTTGAGTGTGCTGCCGATGGTGAAAATTCTCAGCGACAGTTGTGTAAAGACAAGAATATTAAAATGTTTCCGACTTGGGCTATTAAGGGTAAATTCCTCACTGGCACCCGCGATCTCCAAGAGCTTGCTGTACTAACTGGTTACAAAGGTTCGATGGACTTTAAGTATCATAAATAGGAACTAAAACTGTTTAGGAAGTAGTGGTTATTTACTAAACTTCAATCGATTTGGCACAGACTTTCTCTCTGAGAAGCAATTGTCTACTTTTTCCAATTGCATCTATCACCCCCGATTATCAAGATGAATTACTTACTCAATTTGTGGCGATTTCCGATTTTATCATTAGTACTGTTATCTTTGTTTTTGGGTTCATTACCTGCACGCGCAGAAATTCAGGCATTCGACCTAAATCAGATTACTGATTCAGAACGATTACCAGCAAATAAAACCTTAGTTGCTCAATCGGTGAAAGTAAGTCCTCAACTAGAAAAACAAATTATTGAGGTACTGCGCCGACATCCTGATGTATTGTTTGAAGTCTTGCAGAAGTACGCGATCGATCAACAACAAAAAGAACAACAAGCTCAAGCTGACGCAATCAAAAAGGTTCGGAAAAATACCAAAGCATTAATTGGTGATTCTCCCATCATGGGAGCTAGCAGTCGTCAGATTGTGATGGTGGCATTTTCAGATTTTCAATGTCCATTTTGTGCAACTGCTGACAAAAATGTCAAGCAATTTATGGCAAAGCACAAGGACAAGGTTACTTTAGTCTACAAATATTTTCCGCTGACTCAAATTCATCCTGAAGCTCTACCTGCGGCTCGTGCTGCTTGGGCGGCAAATAAGCAGGGTAAATTCTGGGAATACCATAATGCTTTATATACCAATCAAGCTAAGTTAGGTGAAACTTTTTATCTAGAAACGGCTACTAGTTTAAAACTAGATCTCAATAAATTTAATGTCGATCGAAAAATTGCGGATAATGCGATCGTTGAGGATTTTAAACTAGGGCGCAAACTTGGTATTGACGGTACACCCACATTTATCATCAATGGGGAAGTTGTCACTGGTGCTGCTTCACTTGCTGATTTAGAGCAAGCTTTGGCAAAAGTCAAAAAATAGTTGAAAGTTGAAAGTTGAAAGTGGATAGTTAATTTTTCATTGACTATCCACACCCCCATATCTCCCACACGCCCCCATCCCTTAGCATGACTGACATTCCTTTAGCTTCAATCCAACCTGCCGTATGGCGAATTTTGGATGCAAATTTCGATCGAGCGCGGGAAGGATTACGCATTATTGAAGAATGGTGTCGATTTGCCCTCAATGACACGGCAATGGCGAATGAATGCAAGCAGATGCGCCAGGAATTGGGGATGTGGCATACACCAGAAATTCGCTCGGCACGGGATACGGTGGGGGATGTTGGGACCGCACTAACTCATCCACGCGAGGAACAACGCACGGGAATCGATCAACTGCTCCAAGCCAATCTCTGTCGAATCCAGGAGGCTTTGCGAGTACTGGAGGAATACGGCAAGCTTCACTCGTCTAGCATGAGTAGTGGTTGTAAACAGATGCGGTATCAGGTTTATACCCTCGAAAGTAATTTACTTACCTACCGTCGCCGCCAACTTCTGACTAGGGCTAAGTTGTATCTAGTCACATCTTCAGCCCCAGATTTACTGCCACGAGTGGAAGCAGCTTTACAAGGAGGATTGACTTTAGTTCAATATCGTGATAAGCAAAGTAACGATATTGATCGATTGGTGATCGCCCAGCAAATGTGTCAACTCTGCCATCAATATGGCGCGTTATTTATCCTCAATGATCGAGTCGATCTCGCTCTAGCTGTCGATGCTGATGGGGTGCATTTGGGGCAACAAGACATCTCAATTGCCCTAGCCAGACAAATCCTCGGATCGCAAAAAATCATTGGTCGATCAACCACCAACCCAGAGGAGATGGCTCGCGCGATCAAAGAGGGTGCAGACTATATTGGCGTTGGGCCAGTATATGAAACGCCGACGAAAGCGGGGAAAGCGGCAGCGGGATTGGAATACGTCCAATATGCAGCCAAACATGCTACTGTGCCTTGGTTCGCGATCGGCGGTATCGATAGTAGTAATATTAATGATGTCCTTCAAGCTGGGGCACCCGCGATCGCGATCGTCCGGGCAATTATGAACGCAGATAATCCTACTCATGCAGTCCAGTTTTGTCTGTCAATATTGAATCGAGTTCCGTACAATAGGGGTTAAAACATCCTCTAGGAATTGCTAACAATTTACAAATCATAAATGATGATTGAGTCGATCGAGTTACAAGTTAATGGCGAAGCTCATATCTGTCTGCCACAGACGACTTTACCCCAATTATTGGTACAGATGGGGCTGAATCCTCGACTCCTGGCAGTAGAATATAATGGAGAAATCTTGCATCGTCAGTTTTGGGAAGAGACAGAGATTAAAACTGCCGATCGATTGGAAATTGTGACGATCGTTGGGGGTGGCTAATTATGAACACAAATACAAATACTGATAAAAATGTCCTCGGTACCGAACTTCAGACTTGCTGTACCTCACCCATGACTGGATTTTTTCGCACTGGAGTCTGTGTCACCGGAACTCAAGATCTCGGAACTCATGTAATTTGCGCTCAAATTACCGCTGAATTTCTGACATTTACCAAATCCCAGGGCAACGATCTCAGCACCCCCGTTCCCACCTACAATTTTCCTGGATTGAATCCAGGCGATCGATGGTGTTTGTGTGCATCCAGATGGAAAGAAGCCTTAGAAGCTGGAGTTGCGCCGCCTGTAGACTTAGCTGCAACCCATAGCGCAGCACTCAACTTTGTCTTCCTATCAGATCTTCAACAACACGCCATCTCCTCATGAGCGATCATTTACCTGTCGAAGTTGCACTCGCAATCCTGCCCTATGAGGGCAAATTTTTGATGCAATTGCGCGATAATATTCCGACGATCCTTTATCCAGGTTTATGGGGCTTATTTGGTGGACATATGGAAGCAGGTGAAACACCAGAAATTGCTGTTGAGCGGGAAGTACTGGAGGAAATCGGCTATCAGTTTACCAATCCCCAAAAGTTCGGCTGTTATAACGATGCGCGGGTAATTAGGCATATTTTCTATGCACCGCTGACAGTCGATATTGACAAATTAGTTTTGACGGAAGGTTGGGATTTAGGATTGATTACTCCAGCTCAAATTGAAGCTGGATTTGCCTATTCTGAGATCGCCGGAGCAGAACGTCCTTTAGGTGCAGTACATCAACAAATTATGCTTGATTTTATCGAATGGTGGGGTTAAAAAGTTGAAAGTTGAAAGTTGAAAGTTGAAAGCGAGGTTTTTAGGACGGAGATTTAAACTCCGTCCTAAAAACAATCTGCCTAAAGGCAGGGGCTTTAAACCCTTGCTATTTGGTAAAAGATACCTATACCCAAATATCGAACATTAATCGGATTGGGCACAGCCAGTTAGAACTTGTTGATCCATAATTAACGTTGCGGTGTAAGGATAGGGGTCTCCCTCAATACAAGTTGCTCTTTGGATAATCAATGTGGTGTTTCGCTGTAAGCGATAGACTCGCAGTGAATCAGCACTGCGGTTTTGAGCTGTCAGGGGTCGCACGTAAGTTGATATTTTTCGCTGACCTGCTGGATTAGAATAGGTAAAGCCTTGCTGACTAACTTTCAATGTCCAGAATGGTTCAGTGCCAACAACCCGAAACTTTTCGATCAGTGGTTGACTGTTTGCACTCGAACTCAATCCAATTATCATCAAGCCGGAGATAAGCATAATCGATCGTAACTTACGCATATTTTTGAGAATATCAAACCTCGTTGAAAGGCTATGATGTTAGACCTTGAAATAATAAATCGATTTGAGTTACTAACTCACTATTCAAATATGCTGTAGTTTGTGCTTGAATTTGACCGATCGATCGATCGATTGATTGATTGACTACATCTAATAATCGATCGCAGGAGATAGCATACTTTAATTGGGTTGGTTTATCTCCATCTTTGCTGTTACCAAAGATACCTGTAGGTCGGACACAAACTTCACTATAGATTAATTCCTGTTTAGGATTGAATCTTGCTCCCATACTGACAAAGTAAAAACGATCGACAATTTTTAGGATCAGTCGATCTAGTTGGATAAAACTATTTACATACTCAGTACTAATTATCCTCCTTGTCTTAGTTACTGGTTGAATTTCAGTAGCTAAATGCTGTTGTAGTTCTTGAATGCTCAGATTTACGATATTGATCGTCGCTTGTTGTTTCTGGGTTAGTTGTTCTTTGATTTCAGTTTCGATATGAGTTAATGCTGATTCCATAAATAATTCGGCATCTTTTTTGAAATCAAACTGTAAGACTCCGGTAGAACTGAACTCTAACTTGGACTTGAACCAGTGAACTGGATGTCGAGGGGGAAAGCCTCGCTCATCTTCCATATTTTCAACATGGGAAGTCATGACTCGTTGTAAAAATGGCATCCGTTCTTGTTCTTGTGCTAACAGAAAATGCCGAAAGGATTTATTTAGTCTTGCTTGAACTTCTCCAATATCAAGATTGAGTTCGTCCGTTAAATTTGCTTGTAATCGATCGATCTTAGCTAGACTTTCGGCACGCAAGGCGATGAGATTAACGTTTGCTAAATCGACATTGATGATTTTACTACTATCCATTCGATCGCCTATTGACCCCTAAAATCTAGATACAACTCAAATTAATTCAGATCGCCGTTACTCGGTCAGATCGAGTATGACTACTAATGCTGGAGTCTTTATTTTAGCCTAATCTACTCCGCAAATTGGTAAATAATCGATCGACTAACTCTAAATTTTTATTGCCTGGAGAGACTTCTACCCCACTAGAGAGATCGATTCCCGCTGGAGACAGTTGGCTCAATGCCGTCCAAATATTATCAGCAGTCAATCCCCCTGCCAATAACCACGGGATCGGGGGTTTGAAGGCTGATAACTGCTTCCAATCCAGCGTTTGCCCCGTACCGCCCAAGGCATCAGGATGATAAGCATCCAAGAGCAAACTATCAACGACTTTACTATATGCAGCGATCGATTCCAGATCGCTGCTATTCCGTACCCGCCATGCTTTGATAATTTCTGTGTCTGGTAAAGCTGCGCGCAATTCCTGACAAAATTCGATCGATTCACTGCCGTGGAGCTGAACTGTATTTAACTCTGTCAATGCCACCACATGAGCGATTGTCGCCACCGAAAAATCGGCAAATACCCCAACCGTATTTGCCTCACTACCTAACGCCGCCACCAGTGGCTGTAATTTAGTCAGATTCAAATAGCGGGGAGAACTAGGAACGCAAATAAAGCCTAAATCCGTTGCCCCCATCCGCGCGATCGCGATCCCTTGTTCGACAGTTGTAATTCCACAAATTTTAATCCGCATCAGTTTCCCAAATATCAAGAAATGTATCTAATTTTGCCAATATTTGTTAATTCTTAGCACAAATTGTGGGCTTGGGACACCTACTAGCTAATAATTGCTGCATAAGTTTTGAAAATATGGAAACGTAAATCTTTGTTAAATAACTTGATTATTGCGGCAATTCCCCATACCGAACCGTGGGGATTTAGCACCGCATTGGTAATGATTCTCTGCAACTTAGTCGCTGTCGCGATCGGTCGATTTGCGATCGCCAATCCTGGTGGTGGTCCGGACTTACCTGTGGGTAAACCAGATCTATTTCGGAATTTTAACTTACCCGAATTACTAGCTACTATGAGTTTTGGACATATTCTCGGAGTTGGATTGATTCTCGGATTAACCAATGCAGGTGTGATTTAATAGTTCTCAAGAGGGTTCAATTTAGTCTACTGAGTCTACACCTTCGACCTTGTTGGCGGAGTAATTTTTAACTCTTCACCAAAATTGTCATTGAATGTAGATAAAATACTTTAAGCTGTTGTTTAGATATTTAATTTTCAGGAGTAAATCATGTTACATTCTAGCCTGTTACTTGCTGCTGTACCCATGAGCCAAGCTTGGTCGCCAACGATCGCGATTGTGATGGTTGTTTGCAATGTTATGGGTGTCTTGGCGGCGATGTCTTCCAAAAAAGCTGGTCCCGCTTTAGTTGGTGGTTTAACGATCGGTCAAATAATTGGTGGCACTTGTTTTGGGCATGTTCTCGGTGCGGGTGCAATCCTGGGCTTAACTGGTATTGGTGTGATTTAGACCAATTTCCTCAATCATAAGATATCCCTCGACTACTCTACATTTATGGTCGAGGGATATCTTACGACATAATGTAAACTATGTGACTATTTATTTATCCCCCACGCTTACTCAATACCCATTAGTCATCGGGACGACGATCGATAGCCCTGCTCTGTTGCGATTTCTTCAGATTACCTATGAAGAACTATATCCCCAGCAACAAGATTATCGGCATTTACAATCTACAATCGCTCGATATTTTAGTGCCGAGACTCCAGTCTGGTTTGTCACCACATCCGCACAGAATTGCCCTCAGAAGATTGCCTGTTTGTGGATCGGCATCGCCATCGACCAAATCACTGGAATTCGTCATCCCAATATTTTTCTGATCTATGTCGATCCAATTTATCGTCGCCAAGGGATTGGCCGTGCATTGATGAAACATGCTGAAATTTGGGCAAAAGCGCAAGGATATGTTCAGATCGGTTTACAGGTATTTACCGCTAATCAACCAGCGATCGATTTATATCAGCAATTGGGTTATCAATCTCGATCGATTTCGATGATGCGAGAGATTGGGGAGTAATGGGTAATGGGTAATGGGTAAATTTAAGCCGGAATTGTTAACCTAGAGAATGTAGCTCAGATCGATCGTCAGTTAGAACTCAGTAGAAGTTATGAAGGAAGTGGTTGGTGAAATCAGAAATCAGGTTTTAATTCTAGCGACGCTGGTAGGGATCATGTGGGGTTTGGAGATCCTCGATACATTCGTTTTTAGGCATGGACTCGACACCTTGGGAATTTTACCCCGTCAGGCGATTGGTTTGCGCGGCATTCTGTTTGCACCATTTCTACATGGTAGTTTTGCTCACCTAGCAGCAAATACTGTTCCCTTCATCGTCCTGGGCTGGTTGATTATGGCTCAAAGTATCAGTAACTTTGTAACTGTGTCAATCATCTGTATGTTGGTGGGTGGTTTTGGCACTTGGCTATTTGGTGCTACTGCTCTACATATCGGTGCAAGTGGGGTGATTTTTGGCTATCTCGGTTTTCTACTCGCCCGCTATTATTTCGATCGCCGCCTCAGTTCTGGCATCATTGCGCTATTTGTTGGTTTTAGCTATGGCAGCGTCTTATGGGGCGTTCTACCCTCTCTACCTGGCATTTCTTGGGAAGGACATCTGTTTGGTTTTTTGAGCGGCATCCTTGCCGCCAGATTTGCGGTTGACAATTAAAGTTTTTCCTCACTCATCCAGCTCAATTTCAGAGAAAAGTCGTTAATTTGACTATGAAATCTCATACAAAAGTCCGATTCAATCCGCTCATCATTGATCGAAGATAAATTGAGGTCATAAAGTATGTCTTCCAATCCAAATATTTTCGCATCAACATTCAATCTTTTGTATGAATTCTCTAGAGCCAGAAGAAGAAGATTATTTATTTTGCCGATCCTTGGCTTTGGATGGTTTGTATACTGAAGAGACTTTTGGCGACAGGTTGCGACTTTTTTACAATCAGTTCAATAGCAGTACCCGTGCATTGCTAGACGATGCACTATTTCAAGAAACTGAAGAAAACTCTGCGGTGACTAGTTTAGAGATTCTGTGTGAAAATCAAATCATCTATAAACGGCTAGTCCAAAAACACCAAAAAATTGCTAATGAAATTCGCTGGATTTGGCCAGAGACAGTTGTCCAGTTCTCGATTGGAATTAAACCACCCAACGGGTGTTGGCAAATTTTTCTGCTACCAGATTATTGGCTCAAGTAAATGTTGCTGAGCTTACCCTTGAGCCTTTGCTCAGTGAGCGATAGCCATTGGCGCAGCCTCGCTCTTGGCGGCATGAGAGGCGATCTCTACTATTAAGTTTCGCTACATACCCGCTGAATATTCGGATATCTCCCCGATCGATCCTGACCCTCCCGCATAAAATAGGGATAGTGATGCAATATAGGCTATGGATAACAACAACTGGCTGCAACAGATTTTAATGCTGGGAATCGGCACAACCTCATTAGTTGCCGATCGAGTCCGCGAAGTCAGCGAACAGTGGGTCAAAGACGGTAAAATCGATCCCGACCAAGCTAAATCATTTGTTGATGACCTGATGGGGCAGATGAAGTTAGATCCTGCTAACTTTGAACTTCAGATGCAGCGGATGATCCGGAATACGATGCAGGATCTAGGCGTGCCTAGACAGGCGGAAATGGACGAGTTGCGCGGACGGATCGACAGGCTCGAACGCCAGATCCGAGAACTAGAAAATAAATTATGGAAATAGGCAATTAGGGATATTTATTTCAAAATCTGAAATTATATTTCTATTCCACTAGCCACTAACCACCATCTGACTATAATCAGATGGTGGTTTAAATTGAATTGAGTATGAAAGAAATTTTAGTTAGTTTAGGATTGATGCTCGGATGCGGTATTCTAGTCCTAGCTTTTCAATTTATGTCAAAGACACCAGATGCCAATGCGGGATCGATGTCTCAGTTGGAATCAGTTGCTGTTGTCAGTTCATCCACACCCGCTCCTTCTAAATCAATTGCTATGGATAGTACCGAAAATCAAATTACCACCGCTTCAGGATTAAAATACGTTGAGATTGCTGAAGGCACAGGTGATACCCCCACCAAAGGGCAAACTGTCTCTGTTCACTATACTGGTACGCTAGAAAGTGGCAAGAAATTTGACAGTTCTCGCGATCGCAATCAAGCCTTTGAGTTCCAAATTGGTGAAGGTCAAGTGATCAAAGGTTGGGATGAAGGACTCAGTACGATGAAAGTTGGGGGTCGTCGCAAGCTGATTATTCCTGCAGATTTGGGTTATGGTGCTAGAGGTGCGGGGACAGTGATCCCCCCTAATGCAACACTGATCTTTGATGTAGAGCTGTTGAAGATCAAAGCATAGATCTGTGCTGTAAATTTTCTCACCCCAAATACTCAAATATCAATTTGGGAACATCATTCGATCGATGATTGTCATGGTAGTTAGGATGTTTGAACAACCGTATTCACCATGAGCCAATCACTTTCCCTATCTTGGTCCCAGCTTGAGGAAAACCTCCCTCGAACCAGAGTGCAAGTAGATAAACTAGATAAACTACCGAACAATGAGCTGATTTTGCTCGCGCAGTCCGGCTTGCGCTCAGATCGAGCAGCTTTAGCCGAACTGATGCGTCGTCATCAGTCTCATGTCGATCGGATTTTGTATCACTTGGCTCCAGACTGGCAAGATCGGGCAGATCTAGCTCAAGAAGTATGGATTCGGGTGTACAAAAATATCAAAAGTCTCAATGAACCCGAAAAGTTTCGGGGGTGGTTGAGTCGGATTGCCACCAATCTGTTTTACGATGAGTTACGCAAACGGAAACGGGTAGCTCCACCACTGTCTCTAGATGCACCGATTAATGTCGAAGATGGATCGATCGAGTGGGATATTGCTTCTGATACACCCAATCCCTCGGAACATCTCAGTACGGTTGAATTTTACGATCAATTGAGATCAGCAATTGCCAATCTACCAGCCGCTTTTCGGACAACGATCGTCTTACGAGAAATCGAAGGATTGTCATACGAAGAGATTGCTGATGCCACTGGAGTATCGATCGGGACAGTGAAATCACGGATTGCTAGAGCAAGAGCGGGATTACAATCTCAGTTGACTGGTTATTTTGAATCGTAACTAAATTTCCCCAACTGGGAATATTCGCAATATATTAATATTTAGCTCCTACTCGGCTAGCTAAAATGAAAAAATATTTAAATTTGGGACACACACAGGGTAATTGAGGATCGGAACATGATAGACAACTTCGATGGGGAGCGATCTGGTGCCATTTTAGACGAACGGTTTGAGTTACTAAGTGCCTATCTTGATGGTGAAGTGACAACTACTGAACGGCAACAAGTAGAAGCATGGCTCGCGAACGATCGGGCATTTCAACACCAGTATCGCCAGATGCAACAGCTTCACGTGGCATTTCCGCACATGATGGTACCCAGTAGCCAGTCTACTGAAGCTTTATCAGCGGGAGTATTTGCTAAACTCGATCGTCATCGCAACCGTAAACTATCTTGGATTGGCGGTGGCGCAATTGCAGCGACGCTAGTAGCAGCGTTAGCTGGCTTGGGTGGCTTATTTAGTGATAACAGTCCTCAACTGCAATTTGCAGCGAATAAAGCCAACACCCCTGCACCATTAATGGTGGCATTAAATGACCCAATTTTGTCTATTCCCGCCAAGAGCGAACAATTAATGGAGTTGCCAATGTCTTCTCCTGAAGTTAATGCAGATTAATTTCAAGCTTGAGATCTGGTAAACTTCTGGCAATTTAATTGATGCAATTCGCAACAAGTGCAGTGTCCATCAGGATTGTTAAATGTCAAGTGGTTAGACGTGTCGCGACAGGTTAATGTCGGGTAGGTGTCGCGAAAGGGCAGTTCAGATCGAAACGACAAGTAACGA
>JANYIT010000173.1 GCA_025358725.1 Chamaesiphon sp. GL140_3_metabinner_129_sub | reverse complement strand
CTTTCAGATCGACCATCATCAATTAATCTATCGTGTTCTGGAAAGTTTAAATTGTGAATTTCTGAGTGAATGCCGAGCTTACTTTGGTGGTGGCACACTAATCTCATTAGATCTGGGAGAATATCGTACTAGTAATGATATTGACTTTATTTGTGCCTTGGGATCTGATTATCGGAAGTTGCGTAATGCGATTAGCGATCTAAATCCGCGTATTCTATTAAAAGATAACTCAGATCTAGAAATCGAACGATTTACTGCCGACCAATATGGGATTAGAATGGCGATTATTGTCGATGGAATTCCAATTAAGACTGAGATTATTGCTGAAGCAAGGTTCGAGTTAGATTCACCCCGTCAACCGAATTGGTCGCCAGTTGAGTGTTTGAGTATTAGTGATTGTTTTACGAGTAAATTATTAGCCAATGCAGATAGATATACCGATCCTAGCGTTCATTCACGCGATCTTATCGATCTAGCTTTCTTGAGAAATCAGCAATCCATACCACCTTTAGCGATCGAGAAAGCTGAATTAGCCTATCGAGTTATGATCCCATTAAAAGTTGCATTAAGCAAATTTCAAGCAGATGCCGATCTCAGATTTCATTGTTATCAGAATTTGACTATCTCTGAAGCTTTTCGCTCTAAATTAATAGATGGTATTGACCTACTTGCAATCGATCTGGGATTAGATAAAACTATCAGAACTATTGGTGAATCTGGCGATGAACTTTTCCCATTTATGTGAAAACATGTCGGTGAACTACTCGTCATCAAAGTGATTCGATTCTCCATAAGCCCAAAGTGCAGGCTTACGCCAACGCGCAGCGTTCCGCAGGAAGGGAGAGGCTTTGCCAACAAATTTAATGTGTAATATATTTAGTGGAGGTAAATTAGATGAAAGTAGCAGATTTATCTGAGGTGACACGTCAAAAGATTGCGAAAGTGCGGTATGACCAGATTGTAGAAAAACATGAAGGCCCATTTGACTGGGATTGTATCCTTGATCGAGAGCCAGAGCCACTGATCTTTGCCAATCGTCCAGACTTATTACCGACTCCTCGCCAATCTGAGCATGATATTATTTCGTCGATCGAGGGAATTTCGTAATGCAAATTCCAGTTCCCCAACTAGTTAGAGTAAATAGTGCGCTAGAAGTTGTCCCTGTTATCCCCGATTCGAGAGTGGAGATTTGGGATAGTTTTCTGTCTCTCCAAATTAAAGAAACTACTCGGAGATCTTATACAAAAGCTCTGGCTGATTTTTGTCTTAAAGTTTACACAGATTTGTCAATTTCCGATGCTCTACAAGGTTTTCTATCCCTCTCTCAATCCGACGCTCTTCACCAAGTACTGACTTATCGGAAGATCTTAATTGATTTAAAGTTATCTAGTGCAACTATCAATCAACGTTTATCAGCTCTTAAATCTTTAGTTGACTATGCGAGAAAGCGAGGATTGTGTAGCTTTACTTTGAGCGATGTGAAAGGACTGAGAAGTCAAAAATATCGAGATACTAGAGGTAGAACTGTTGATGAATATCGCAGTGTGTTGGCTGAGATCGATCGGTCTACACTTCTAGGAAAACGTGATTATGCTATCTGTCGATTGTTGTGGGACAATGCTTTGAGAAGAGGTGAGATAGTTTCACTGGATCGATCTAATTTCCTACCTCAAGAAAGTAGATTGATGATTCTAGGTAAAGGAACATTAGAATTGAAACCTATCGATCTTAATCCAGCCATAGTTACCGCTATCAATGACTACTTCCTAGTCAAACCAGATAGTAATAATCCAGCCTTATTCGTGAGTAATAATGGCAACCGATTAGATGGGAAAGATATTGCCAGAATCGTCAAGAAGTATGCTGAACCTGTCGGGATCGATCTTTCACCCCATCGGGTGAGACATAGTGCGATTACGGCTTATTTAGATGTGAGTGAGGGGAATGTCAGAGCTGCTCAATCTTTGTCTCGACATCAGAATTTGAGTACTCTGATGATTTATGATGATAATCGTCATCAGCTACAGGGTAAGGCTAGTAAAGAGCTAGGAAGTTTGCTAGAGTAGGTAGAATTTTCCTGAATTTGAATAATTCACCATTTTGAATTATTCAAATTCATCATTAGAAATTAACGCTTAGAAGACGGAGAAGACTCTAGCTGATGCAACTTTGGAGCGGGATGTGGATTAAAATTATTTAGATATCGATCCGGAATTGATTGTTACCTCGTAGGTAATCTGAGAAATTGCTGAGATTTAACTGAGCAAAGTTTCAGCATAAATTCAGGAAATCGATCGACTAAGTTCAGAATGCTTTCAGTGCTGGCTGCGATAGTTAAATCAGTGAGCCAGTTGGGTTCATCTGAAATACATGCTATCGATATTCGATCGAGAATTCTATGAAATTAACTGCTTTGGTTACAAGTGTGGCATTGTTGGGCTTAGTTACTGTCGGTAATGTTGCCCCCCATACATTCACTCCATCAATCGGGATAGTTGCTAGTGCTGCTGAAGGCCCATCCGTCCAAGAAAAAATCAGTTTAATTACTAAAAATAAGGGACAGATTGGCAGTGGCGATCAACTGCGTCGGTTCTTCTATGGCGATCTAGAATCACTAGGAGTTCAACCTGGTGGAGCAGGAATGGTCGTAAATATATACAACAAAGCCAATAATGTCACCTTCTCCTATTGCGCTACTTATGATGTCGTAGTTGCTGTTAAAAAAGGCAGAATAACTGCATTCCCACCAAGTGAAGTTAAGTAATCGCCTAATTTGTCAGGTTGCAGTTATCAGTATGAACACTGTTGTTGGATGGGTCTAAGGTGAAAGGAAGCGAATCTTTATCCTGATACCCTTTTATTTTTTGCAAGGCAGTGATAATTGTCTAAAATTTAGTCATTATTCAATATTTATTATACCAGTAATTGTGCCCCAATTATCAATTATCAATTAATTATTATGGATAGAGATACGATCTTATTACTACATCCATTTATTGCGGTGATTGTGGTATTTCCATTGATTGGGATAGTTATCAATCGTGCGCTCCAAACTCGCCAGCGGCGGTTGCAAGTATCATCTGGAGCCAAAAGTGCAATTCCACCCAGTGCAGGCCCCGAACATGCTCAACTAGGTCGGTGGCTGACTGGTTCGGTGGTGGGTATCGTCCTGATCGCATTTGCAAATGATGTGTTCGGCCATATTATCGATAAGCAAGTGTGGGTGCAAAATCCATTCCAGGTGATCTTAATTAGCCTTATATTTGTGGCGGCGATCGCATCATTATCATTACTGTACCGTGCAAAAACCAGACTCTGGCGAGGCGTATTTGCCATCCTTACCAGTGTGGCACTGATTGTGCTGGGTAGTCAGGATGGTGTTTATCGAAAAACAGAACAGTGGTATATTTCCCATTACTATTATGGAATTACTGCGGCGATATTAATGATTTTTTCTCTAGCGATCGTTAGAGAAATTTATCAGGATCGTACTCATCGGTGGCGGAATATTCATATTGTTTTAAATTCGATCGCATTACTCCTATTCATCGGGCAAGCATTCACGGGAACCCAGGCATTGCTAGAAATTCCCCTGGTGTGGCAGAAGCCTTATGTCGGAAAGCTTTACGAGCAGCAATGTGACAAACAGCCCTGTACCATTCGATCGGCTCCAGATCTGAAAATGTCCAAATAACCACCCAAGCACGGATAATTAGTGAATGGGCACCACCAACAAAGGCGGAGGAAAAACAGATGACGGCACAACATATCCTGTTGGTTGAAGATGAAATCAAACTCGCCCGATTTATTGAATTGGAATTGGAAAGCGAAGGTTATCGCGTCAGTGTGGCACATGATGGGATGTCGGGATTATCTTTGGCGCGAGAGTCGGAGCCAGATTTAGCGATTTTGGATTGGATGATGCCCGGATTGACGGTAATGTTCTAGATCTGTGGAGAGGAGGTTAAATGGCACACCCAAATTCAAACCGATTGATAAACAAACCAATCACAATATCGTGCATCACAACAGATTTAGAAAAGCAGATGGTTTTACGAGCCAGTCGCTTAAT
>JANYIT010000170.1 GCA_025358725.1 Chamaesiphon sp. GL140_3_metabinner_129_sub | reverse complement strand
TAATCTCCAAAATTTAAGGTAGGGGCAATTGATCAATTGCCCCTACCTTAAATTTTGAGCGCGATTCATACCGCGAATCACCAACACGAAAAAATATTATTGCTGAATTTAGGAATGATTTGGTGTCGGGGTAATAGCTTGCGCTGTTGATGCGCCTGGAGGTGCAGATGATAGCTCCAAGAGTTCGGGAATCGTCACAAACCGATAACCCTCAGCGCGAAGTTTCGCGATGATTTGGGGGACAGCCTTGGCTGTATTCGAGTGACTGCCGCCACCATCATGCATCAGTACGATGCCACCAGGAGTAGCCCCTGCGAGGACAGTTTTAATCATCGCTTCTGGTGATGGACGTTTTGGGTGACTATCGCCAGAATCCACCGACCACATATTGATCGATTGATTATGTTTTTGGGCGTAGGCAACCAAGCCATTCGTCAATACACCACCTGGCGGTCTGAAGTAGGCTGTTTCCACGTTCAGGACTTCTTTGATGATTTTGGAGGTATCTTCGATTTCCCGTTGCGCGACCAATGGACTCATTCGGTGGTACCAGTGGTGAAGTGTATGGTTGGCGATCACATGGCCGTCAGCGAGGACTTTCTTCCCAATTTCAGGGAAAGATTTCAGCGGTTGGCCGATCATGTAGAAAGTCGCTTTAATATTCTCTTTCTTGAGAGTTGCTAAAATTTGCTCGGTAGTTTCCGGCCAAGGGCCATCATCGAAAGTAAGCGCGATCACCTTTTCCGCATTAGGTAGCGGTGCCTCTTTAATGGTCTTGGCTTGAAAGTTTTTGGGAACATCAAAGTTCATGGGGATGCTACTGGCAATTGCGCTAGTCACATCAACAGTTTTGGCGATGCCCGTGTTGGCAATCAATGCATCTGCAGGTATACTACCAAAAAGAGTATGTAGTAATGCAAATCCTGCACAAGAAATAGCTGCGATTGCTAGCCAGAGCATTTTACCTGGGAGTAGTCGCTTTGTCCGATTCTGATGTTCACCTCTAGCCAATTTGCAACTCCTGACATTTATAAAATAGTTGAATCTAGCTTGATCGTGCAGACTGTACTGACGATCTCAATTTTTGGACGATTAATCCAGATCTAATTCTCCCGCATTTGGAGCCAAAATATATTTATTGTGGTGAAAAAACTTCTATTGCTAGAGCCAATAGACTAGAGCTAGTCAACTAGTGCGTGGGACTCAATTTTTCGATCTGAGATTGTTAGTATAATTTGATTATACCGAATCTCGATCGCGCAGAATCCAGACCGATCTGGATCACTAAATTATCCAGTGTCCACAGGGGAAGTCGCGCAGGAATTGCGGTCGAAAGACTGTAATTGAGTCCCAATCGATAGATATGTCTCGTTACTCCAGGCGGTGGTGAGTCAAACAGGCTCGATCGCGGGTACGATATATATGTTCTTTGGCATCGATGATCCTAGCATTCCCCCGAACACGTCACCACAATCGCGATCCCCTACCACCTACCCTCTAATTTAATGAATAAGACTAAAAGTACCTCAGCCGAAATTTTTTCAATGGATGACTTTGCTAAAGCTCTAGATGCTGAAGTCGTCAGTTTTGAAAAAGACCAATTTGTGCGGGGTAAAATTCATAGTTATGATAGCGATGGTGTCTATGTAGATATCAACGGTAAATCGTTAGCATTTGTTCCTGCGGTGGAAATTGCGGCAGATGAATCGGCAGATTTGTCAGTATTATTACCGATCGGTGATGAGCAAGAATTTCTAATTATTCGCGAACAAAATGCAGATGGACAAGTTACGCTGTCTAAGCTGCAATTGCAAGCAAAATATGCCTGGAATCAAGTCGGTGAGCTTCAGAGCAATAAAGAGTCAATCCAGTTGCGAGTAACTGGCGTAAACAAAGGTGGCGTGACGGTTAACTTCCAGGGGATTCGGGGCTTTATTCCGCGATCGCAATTGGTCGAGCGAGATCATCAGTCTTTAGTCGGTACTAGCATCCCAGGGATCATTATTGAAGCTGACAAAGAGAAGAATAAACTAGTTTTCTCTCAACGCCAAGCCACTCGCACAGCTAATTTCAGTCAACTAGAGCGTGGCAAATTAATTATGGGCATAATTGTCGGGATCAAACCCTTTGGTGCCTTTGTTGAGTTTGATGGTAATACTGGTTTAATTTATGTCAAACAAATCAGTGAACATCGGGTTGAAGACTGTGAGAAGATTTTCACGATCGGGCAAGAAATCAAAGCGATGATTATCGATCTCGATGAGGCGAATGGTAAGATTTCGCTCTCTACCAGAGTATTGGAAAATCACCCTGGTGAGATGTTAGAAAAAATGTCGGAGGTAATGGAATCCGCCGAAGCCAGAAGCGAACGTGCTGCTAAGAAATTATTTGGTAATTAACTAGTTTGAGGGGTTGCGTAGATCTTTACCCCACCCCAGCCCTCCCCTTGTAAAGGGGAGGGAGTAAAAGTCCAGCCGACTTGTGTATATACGGTAGTGGCAAGGGCAGAGGAAAGAGGTTTTTAGTGACAATCTAAATGCTCAATGCTGTTTTAATCTTGGCGAGTGCGGCTGCTTCGCCTTGACTAACTTTAGGATTTCCCGAACCAAATAACCCGCTACCAGCAGCATTTGCAACTGTTTCAGCACAAGCATAAATAAACTGCTTAAACTCAGTAATCTCTTCCGGTTTTGCCTTGTCACCGATGGCGGCGATTGCGAGATCGACAGTAGCGATAGCTTTGGTAACAAAAATCCCAGACTCGATATCTTCGGCTTTGACATCTGGTTTCTTCCGCTCGATCTGTCCACTGGTGAGTACTGCTTCTGAAAAAGCAGCCTGGACGATCGAATTATTGGGATATTTCTTCGCGGCACCGACGATTTCTTTTGTCAGAGCAACAGCTTCAATCGCGGTAGAAATAATCCCCAGATCTGCCATTGCTACTGCCATGCCGATCGACATTGGAGCATTAGCGATCGCACTTAGTTCGTCGGAAGTGTATGCTGTCATAAATTGACTACTCAATCTGATAGGACTAAATGTATTTTAGCAGTTTCAAGTTACAACTGATTCAGGATAATCATAAATGCGATCGATTTGTCGGTGCTCAAGATGTCAAAGCTCTTCAAGCTAGCAGCAATCCCAAACGACGAAAATATGCTTGGCATCGAATTGTTTATACTAGTATTATCCCGATTTTACTCCTGGCGATCGCTAGTGGTTTATCGATGTATCAACCTGTTCAATTTTATTGGTTAGCTAATTTATTTGGTGATTGGCAAGCTTTACGCACTGCTCATTTCATGACTGTTCCACTAGTTTTACTATTTACCTTAGTTCATTCTAGTTTGGCGTTAGGAATTGGTGAAGGTAAAATTGCTACAGCATTTTTCAAGTTGAAAATTGAAAATTGAAAGTTGAAAGTTAAAAGTTTGTCCTTAGCTGAACAGAAAGGTTGAAATTTGAGTCTTCGGCACAATTATTCTATTCCCAATTCCCACCTCCCTATGAATGAAGAATCTAGCCAAATTTCCCGTCGTCAGCTATTGCAATGGGCGGGAGCTGGACTATTAGTAAATGTTGCAGGGACATTGCTTTACGATCCGATCGGACGGCTGTCGATGCCTATAAATGAGGGATTGGAAGCACTCTTATTATCACCAAATCCAACACCAGAATTTCCAATCACAGCGATCGAACCCGATCGACTAATTGTCAATAGTTTTCGAGGGACACCAAACATTGATCTGGCGAATTTTCAACTGAAAATTTCTGGGCAAGTCACTCATCCACTCAGTTTGAGTATGATAGATATTCAGAAACTACCATTTACATCAATGGTAATCCGCCAGGTGTGTGTAGAAGGATGGGCGGCGATCGTCCAGTGGGGTGGGGTGAAATTGCGAGATTTGCTGACACTAGCCCAACTTAAATCAGGGGCTAAATATGTGTATTTTAAATCCGCTGATGGCTACTATGAAAGTTGGGATTTAGCATCGGTAGTTCATCCTCAAACTTTGTTAGCTTATCAAATGAATGGCCAGGATTTACCAGCAGAAAATGGAGCACCATTACGATTGGCTGCACCGATTAAATTGGGCTATAAACAAAGTAAATGGGTGACAGAAATAATTGTCACAAATAAGTTGTTACCAAAACGCGGCTATTGGGAAGATTTGGGATATGAATGGTTTGGGGGTTTGTAAAGATCTACCACCATTAGCTAGTTTTTAGCTGAATTTGGGCATATTAAGTTAGTTGAAAGTTGAAAGTTGAAAGCTAAGTTTTGATGACGGGTAATTAAATCCCGCCCTAAAAACAATCCACATGAACAGGTTGGTGACTTAAATCACTGCTATTCATTTAGTCGGCTGACTTTTTTCAAGTTTAGTAGTCAGATTTAGTATTGCTACGACTATGGGTGTAACTCTTTTTATCGTCATCACAATCGCCGCAATCTATTGGCTGATTGCTTATTTTCGATCGCTCTCAAATGATCTGCCTGCGTTTAGTTCACGGCGGCAGACGGTTTCACTCGATTATTTGCGATCATCGATGCCTGCGAAACCAGTGGTTACGCCTGTTGATCAAGTAAAAATTCTGGAGCGATTACCCCAAATATCCCCGGATTTGATGCCAAGTTTGGCAGATCCACCAGCACCGATCGATCTGTTGAAGTATTACCAAATTTTACTACCACCCCGTCACTGACAGAGGAATCGCTGCTCTTTCGCAGTCTGGTACTAGGTATGTTTGCCGTCGGTACGATCAGTGTCGATCTAGCTGCGGGCACTCACTACAGCTTGCTAGCAATTCCATTTACAGCAATGGGGGCAGCTTGGAGTTGGCACCGTCGCCATTATTATCGACATTGGCTAAATATATTGGTATCTGTCGGTAGTTTGGCACTCCTCTTTGCCTGTCTATTGCCGATTTTAGTCAACCAGATGCAACTGGCGATCGATCGGGTTCCCCTGTCAGTCAAACTACCAGTGACGATCGAATTGGCTCTAGGAATGCTGCTGGTATCGATCCAGATGGGTTTGAGTTTTCATCTCTACAACCGCCGCTTGTTGGGTTATTGCCTGGTGTCGAGTGGAGTATTGATGGCTGTGGCGGCTGGTTTGAGTCAAAATATCGTCTTCTTTATTTTATTCTGTGGATTTATGGCGATCGCGATTCCGGCATTGATGCTCGACTATCGATCGAGATTGGCACTAAAACCAATTGGGATCGCCGCTTTGCCCACCCCAGCCGAATTATCCTATCAGCATTTGCCGTGGAAATATCTGAGTCAACTAGCCGCGATCGCGATCGGCGTAGGGATCATGTTATCTGTATTCCTACCTAATTTTCATGTCCCAGATCTCTCATTCAAACCTGCTGGATTAGATCCGCTCCAAACCCTCGCTCAAAAATATCAGAGTCAGCAGCAAAATCCTCAACCAAACTCATCCCCAGCGACAAACAGTCCATCGCCACCACCAAATGCCCAGGCAATCGCTAGTAAATTATTAGGGCAACCTAGCAACAATAACTACCCCGACATCATCAAGCAAAACAATCTCCAACTTTCCCCCGAACTTGCCAGCCAGCTCCAGCAGTTCACTCAAAAGATTTTAGCAACCTCACCCCAACCGCTCAATTCAGATTACGATCGAGCCGCATACTTAGCTGAGTATCTCAAACAACACCACCAAGACGATCCGCAACAACTAAATTCTGCTAATCTACCCCCACTCGATCCAAAATTAATCCAGCAATTCATCGCCAAATGCGAGCCTGAACCCCAAACCTGTAAGTTAGTCGGCAACAAACAAGATGTGCCAGTAATTTATACCTCTATGCTGCGATCGATCGGCATCCCAGCTCGACTGAAAACGGGCGACAAGCTAGCCGAAATCGATCCGCAAACGAAATTGTACTCACGCCCAGCAGAACAAGCTCAGAGCAAAACTGAGGTGTATTTCCCCAATTGGGGTTGGTTTGGTTTGGACTCTACACCCGATCGACCTTTGCTCAATTTAAACGATCAACAAATAGCTCAACTTCAGGAGCAGTTACAGCAACTCACAGCAGCTCTATCCTTACCTTCAGGTACTCCTCCTTCAGGTACTCCTCCTTCAAGTGCTTCTACACCTTCAGATCTGGTAAATAGTCTAATATCGCCATCAAGTCCAACTAGCCCGCCCAATTCATCATCATCCTCACCAATGACACCATTCGAGTTGCCCAAATGGGATCTCGATCCAGCGATCTTGAAAACGATCGTTTTGGTAATGGCGATTATCGGTGGGATTGCTTGGTACTTATTGTATCAACGCCAACAACAGCAACAACTAGCAACCCTACCACCGATCGAACGGATCTATCGATCGATGCTAAAAAGTCTGAGCAAACAAGGCAGCTCGAAACTGCCAGCCCAAACCCAACTAGAATACGCCCAAAGTATCCGCAATACCGAGCATCCCCAAATTGCCAAAGTGGTGGCGGAAATTTCCCAACTATATACAGCTTGGCGATATGGCAAACAACGGATCGATATCAACCAGTTGGCTCAAAAGCTCCAAAATCTCTACCACTTACAACAATTAGCCGCCAATCGCAAACGTCAGCAGTGGTTCGCCAGTCAGAAAGCCCTGTGGACACCTGGAAATACCTCCAAACCGCCGACAAAATAAACATTTATACATTTGCATTAGTGCAAAATATATACTTTCTGCACTGTGTATTGGTTCCACTTAATGCTATTGAGTTTGTGCTGATTTGCAGTGCGAGAACCTGTGTAAAATTCAGAGTGCATAAAATCCAGATATGGGATAGGATTTTGCACGATCGAGAGTGATTAAGTTAAATCGCTGAAAGCTTGATGCAGTAAAGGTTTGAAATGTACTTTTACCTTTTTGGCGCGTTGGGCACTTTTAGCCTTTAAAGCTGGCTTGCGTGGTGCGGGATTTATCCGCCATCCAGACGAGAATTAACTCGTGATCTGATTGGGCGTTAGTGACGTGCGGGTTAACAGCCATAGTACATAGGTCTTGGCGAGTACATCAATATAGGGAATTTTGGTGCACTGGGGAGGATGGACGAGTTACTACCCCAATTTTCAGGTTTTCTGGGATAGTAACTGGTGGGCGAGCGGTTACTAGTTCCCCGATCCGGTGATGTGTTGAATCAGGACATCCATCTTGCCATTGAGAGTAGCGATGTCCCCTTTGAGTCCGCTAATGTCAGCTTTGAGATCGGCTCTGACTTCAGCTACTTCATCGTAGAGGCGATCGAACTCGATATTCAGTTCGCCCCAGGTCACTTGAGTATCTTCTAAGCGGTTGACCCTACGGGCGAGGGTTCTTAGCTGGCGATCGATCCGTCGATCTTCGTTCGGTTCTTGTGATTGGGTCATAATAGTTGTAAGTATTTTGTTACTGCGGTTTAAGACCGCTGGTATCCCTGCTAGTTCGTCGCTGGCGGGGATACCCCTATTTTATCCCCAAATCTGTTTCTGTAAAAACAGATTTACAGATTTCCGTATTTCTCCTCTAGTAGTTCGCGCAACATATCAACCATCGCCTTACCCTCCATCGCGGCTTTACCTTTGATTGTTCGGTGTAAAGTCTCAGGAATGTCTAGAGTCAATCGCTTGATCTTTTCCTTTGGGGCGGGTGTTGGATCGGGACGATCCACAATTTCCGGCGTTGACTCTCGGTCTGCCTGTGGCGATCGAGTCTCTACCCAGCTATCTAAATCAGCTAACTGCTGTTCTTGAGGCTTCACCCCAAATGTCACTTTTTTAGCCATCCTAGTTTGCATACTCCATCAACTCGTTAACGACTGCTTTAATCTCTTGACTGGCTTGACCATTTGGCTCGATTTCCATCACAGTCTGACCCGTCCCTGCTGATTCGGCGAAGCTCACCCGTTGGGTAATTTGCGACTTTAGCACGGGGATCTGGTAACTAGCCAACGCCTCATTTACATCGCGCCCGATCGCTGTATTTGCTATTTTACGGTTAACTACAAATACAGATTTCAGTGATTCTTTAAATACATTCGCTTCTTTAATCAGGTTGATGACCTCCATCGTTGCCCACACGTCATAGGGTGATGGCTGGACGGGAATTAAGACCAGATCCGCCGCTGCGATCGCCGATCGTGCCAGTTCTGTCACTCTTAGTGCGCCATCAATTAGGATGTGATCGTAATTGGGGGCGAGTAATGGTACTTCTTTGTGGATTGATGGGCGATCGATTCCCATCACTGAAAATAACGGCTCACTCTGTCGCGATGCTGCCCAGTCCCTCTCCGAACCTTGGGGATCGGCATCAATTAGTAGAACCTTATAGCCCAACAGACAGAGGGCATGGCTAACGTGAATCGCTAGGGTTGTTTTACCAACTCCGCCCTTCTGATTTTGTACAGAAATTATCATTTGCGGATTTACAGAAACACAGAAACTATAGCATAAGTTATAGTTTCTGTGCCAGCCCTCGAATGGTGAGGTTAGCTTTTACTCTGGCTCTGGCTGCGATTCTTCTCCTCCCTTAATCGATCGATTGAAGTAGAAATACTGCGTAGATCCTGCTACCTGCTCCTCTAGCTTGGACAGAGATTGGACAATATGTTTGACGAGGGCGATATCCGGCTGGTTTGGCTCCTCCTCTATGTCTCGATACTCGAACGAGGCTAAAAGTGCCCAACGCGCCAAAAAAGTAACTTTAGCCAATAAGTCATTAAATTACGCTGTAGTGCAAAGCTGATCGATCTCCTCCATGACGTTCGGTTTTCCTAGAATTTTGTGGAGTGCAGAAAGTATGATTACTGCCACAACCTGTAGGGGTGCCCTTGATGGGTACCCGAAGATCTACTGCAATTATTAAGTTGAACAAAACTACTCATCCATCAAATCTAATGGCGGTTGCCAGCGATATTTTTTGAGATCGATATGATTGTTCTGTTTGAATTCTATGCCCTCTTGTTCTAGTAAAGTTTTTTGTAAATAGTCGCCACCACATCTGGCGATCGAATAAGAAATTTCACCCTTAGAATTTACGACTCGTTGCCACGGAATATCCGATTCCAGCTCTACCCGAAATAGCGCGTAACCTACCAGCCGTGCCTTGCCATACAGACCAGCCAACTCGGCAACTTGTCCATAGCTAAGGACTTTTCCCACAGGAATTTTTCTCACCACAGCATAGATTTGTTGATATTTGGAAGCTCGATCTGACATTTGTTCGGTTAGGATTAGATCTCCTGCAAAAGTTTTGATATATGTCATTGCCTACTCACTCATCAGTTGCAATACCCCAAGATCTGTATCTTCAGGTAAATGGAATTAATACGCGTTATTGGCAGATGGGCGATCGTGGAAAGACGATCATTTTGCTACATGGCGGCAATGGATCGATCGAGTTTTGGCTATATAATATTGCCACTTTAGCTCAACATCATCGCATTTATGCTTTTGATATGGTCGGTTCGGGCAAATCAGATTGTCCAGAGCGATCTTATGCTCTCAGCGATCAAGCAGAATTTTTGAATGGTTTTATGACATCACTAGCAATAGATGCTGCTACGCTCATCGGTAACTCAATGGGTGGCGGTGTTGCCTTAGAATTTACTCGATTATATCCTGATCGAGTTGATAAATTAGTCCTAGTTGATAGTATGGGCTTCGGTCAAGAAATTAGTTTAGGTATTCGCCTGATTACCTTACCCGCAATTGTCAATTTACTACGTCCGGGACGATGGATGATTCCCGCTATGTTAAAGTCTAATTTCTATGATAGTAACCAATTGCCACCAGAATGGCTCGAACTTCGCTATCCGATCTTTGCGATTCCTGGCCGAAATCGAGTAATTCTCAATCTCGGACGAAGTAATTTTAATTTAGCTGGCGTTCGCCCTGAAGTCTATCAGCCAATTCTCGATAGTTTAGCTACTATCACCCAAAAAACATTAATTATTTGGGGTGATTGCGATCGAATTATTCCGGTCAAACACGCCTACATCGCCGCCGCAGGCTTACCAAATCATCAATTACATATTTTCCCTCAATGTGGTCATCATCCCTATCTAGAGTATCCAGCTAAATTCGATCGATTAGTCTTAGAATTTTTAGCCCCATAAAAGATATTCTCGACCATTACGGCTACAAACCAGCTTAGTTAAAAAGTTGAAAGTTGAAAGTTGAAAGTGAGGTTTTTAGGACGGAGATTTAAACTCCGTCCTAAAACAATCTGCCTAAAGGCAGGGGCTTTAAACTCTTACTATTCGTTAAATAAAAAATTGGGATGATACTAATATCATCCCAACCGCTTTCAACTTTCAACCCTTCGGGTGAGCTTCAGGACATCGCTTTCAACTTTCTGTCTTGACGTGTTCAACCTGGAGGGAACCTCCAGAACACACGTCGCAACTTTCAACTAACCTACAGATTTCCACTAATTTGTCGATCTGAACTTTCTTGAACGACCTCTGATGACTCAAATATAGCATTGTAGAAAAATCCAGCCGCGATCGCGCCTAAGATCGGCGCGACCCAAAATAACCATACCTGCCCAAATAACTCTGTCTTCCCAAATAACCCAACAATCAAAGCTGGGCCAGTACTTCTAGCTGGATTTACAGATGTATTGGTAACGGGAATACTGATCAAGTGAATCAGTGTCAACATCAATCCAATGGCGATTGGTGCAAAACCTTGAGGTGCCCTACGATCGGTAGCACCCAAGATTACCATCAAGAACATAAATGTCATCACAACTTCAGTAATAAAGCAAGATAACATCGAAAACTTCTGGGGTGAGTGAGTATCATACCCATTAGTTGCCATCGGCCCAGTTCCTGACAGTGTATAGCCACCAAACTTACCTGACGCAATCAAATAGATGACCAATGAACCGACGATCGCCCCACCGACTTGAGCGATGATATAGGGTAACAATTCAGATGAGGGAAATCTCTTCCCAGCCCACAAACCAAAAGACACCGCCGGATTGAGATGACAACCGGAGATATGTCCGATCGCATATGCCATAGTTAAGACTGTCAATCCAAAGGCAATCGACACCCCAATGGTACCAATCCCTAATGAAGCTGCTGCCGCTGCTTTCGTATCGGTTGCACCTTGGGTATTAACTTCTGTGTAAGCTGCGGCAAGTACTGCACTACCACAGCCACCAAGCACCAACCAGAAGGTTCCTAAAAATTCTGCAATACAACGTTTCGTTAAAGGCATATTTGTTTACTCGGTTTAGAGTAGGATGATGGTTCGTTCACGAACCCCACCAATCATACTCGATCTCTTCTGCTTTCAACTACAGCATTTGCTGTGAAAATTAGGTAATAATTCAGACTTTTCCCGCGCGAGACTCTACATTAAAGTGACTCCACAATCGCCTTCTTCAGCGGAAATCGGGTAGCTTCTTTAGACCTAAAACTAAATAATCTGCGTAAGTTAAGTTTTACACCTCAACCTATACAGATTATTTAAACGTTTATCTTTGACTAAGCACTAATATCGACGGCATCACTTTTACTTGCTGCTGCGGTCTTCTTGGGCGTACCGCCGAGGGTTGGCAGATCGGTAAGTGCAAGAGTTTGAATCCGCGACTGTTGCAGTGCCGCTTCTCGCTCGATCGCCGTATTATAGCCCCATTCCGCGAAGTAGAGTTTCACTGACTCTAGCTCTGGTTGAGCAGCAATTTTCGACAGCGTACTTAAGCGATCTTCCACAAACCAAACGGTCGGAGATTTCTTTGTCCCTCGATCGATAATCTGCTTGAGACTGTCGATCTTACTTCGTTTGAGTTCTTTTCCCCAAATAAATTCACTGGCTATTTCCACACCTTGCTCTTGCAGCAGTTGAATCACAAACCGACTTTCCTTCGTCGTGATAATCACTGGCTGAATTTTGCGACTGGGGAGTGATTGCAGTGTATCGATCACACCTGGATAAAATTGATGCAACCGCAACCAGCTTGCTGGATCTTGTTGAATCCAGCTATCTCTGACCAAATCTAACTGCTGACTGACTTTTACGCCACTGAGTCGGCTATCAGCCAAAATTCGATCGCGAATCCGCTGCCAAGAACTTTGCATGCGTTCAGTAGCAATACCCAAGGTCAGTGCCCGAATTAGGACAGGCATTTCCCAGCCTACTTCAATCAACGGACGCAGTTCTCGAAATTTTTCGGCAACACCTGGTGATGGCTCTAACCTGTCGAGTTGCCACACTTGCGTGTAAGTTCGCCATGCCGTCTGCCAATACTCTGCCATCCCATCGCAGATTACCCCATCGAAATCGAGGGCGAGAATTCGCGCAGCATTCATATTGTTATTGTTCCTTTGACTAACATGACAAACAGTCAGAGTGTTGGTAACTCGCCTCTGACTGCTTTATCTGAACTATAAATTTAACTGGGGTGCAAGGATTCGAACCTCGGAATGTCTGGACCAAAACCAGATGCCTTACCACTTGGCGACACCCCATTGCAATAACAATTTAATCATATCACAGGTCTCTGGGTAGATGTCAAGGGGACGATCGATATTTGTTGTCAAGGCAGAGGGCACATCGCAATGGAAAGTCCGAATTGCGATCGCGATCCTCGAATCCTGTGAAAAAGAGGCTACTTGTGTTGTCGCAGGCTGTTGGCTTCGGGTCGCATTTACCTCGTGTTACGGCCAGCGGTTTACGCTGATTATCGCTGGCGATCCGAATCCGAGGCAGCACCCGAGAGGATTGTTTAGTATTAAATATTACTTTCAACAGAAAAAATAGCAGAAAATATTTAGATGTAAAAATCAAGTTAATGAATATCAACCTTGCCAAATATTTGTCATCTAAGCGACATTATCGATTAAATCTATACACTGTCTTGTATCGTTATCAAGAAATTTTTCTGATTGAATGAATTGTAAAGATTTTGTTAAGATACCTAGAATGATCGAGAATTAGCATTTAAGCTTAAACTAAGTTAACAAAGCAAATACACAATTAAATAACTTATACGACAACATTCAAGATTGTTGCAGTGAAACGATTTCAAAGCTTAGAGCTGAGTTTATTCTAAGACAAGTTTCTTGAGTTATTAGTAAAGGATAGGTCGTTTTTGACCACTGAGATAGTGATGTTTAATCTTGATAGATTTAATCAATTTCGGAATACCTATCTACTAATAGCCTGATATATCTCAGGAGGATTATAATGAGAGTTACCCAGGTTCCACCTTTGTGGGAAAGAGTTCCCAATCAGCGGATGGATGTGTAGAATTAGCGGTCAAACTGCTAGTAGACATAGCATCTTTAGATCTGCAGATCGAGCCTCACTTCGCTCGTGTCCAGCCTCAATACTTGGGTAAAGTCGATTGTTTTTCTACAAAATGATTCAACGAGTAGGGCAATTGTGACACTATTTTCAATTACTGGGCGAGAACCATTTGGACTAGTGATCACTGAAGCGATCGCTATCGGTACTCCAGCGATCGAGAGGGGCTACTCAATATTCCGCAAGTTATAAATTTTTCAATCTGGAGGCTGACTACAAGTCCAATTTAACCGAACCAGTCAATATCAATTTTTTACCGAGGTGCAGATATGTCAACAGGAAAATTCCCCACAACTATTGGTAGTAATTCACCAGTGATGCAGCCACAGCAAACATTTGCTTCAGCTCGTGCTAAAGTTCCCACTCGTCAATCAATCGCTCTGATCTCTGAGCATGGAGATCCAGCGGCCGAAATCGGTAAAGATGCGGCTGGCGGTCAAAATGTTTATGTTCGTCAAGTCGGCGAAGCTTTAGCCAAACTCGGTTGGCAAGTGGATATGTTTACACGCAAGAGCAGTCCTGATGATGCGGCGATCGTCCAACATGCTCCCCACTGTCGCACCATTCGGCTCTCGGCAGGACCTGAGGCTTATATCCCCAGGGACGAACTGTTCCAATACATGCCCCAATTCGTCACCGCGTTTCAAAACTTCCAGCAGCAAGAAGGGATCGAATATCCCTTAGCCCATACCAACTACTGGATGTCTGGGTGGGTAGGATTGGAACTCCAACGCCGTCAAAATATTCAACTGATTCATACTTATCATTCACTTGGTGCTGTCAAATATCTGTCAGTGAGTGACATTCCCGCGATCGCTCAAACTAGATTAGCCGTCGAACAACAAATCCTCGAACAGGCTCACTGTGTCGTTGCTACCAGTCCGCAAGAACAAGCTGATTTGGAGACTTTAGTATCCCGTAACGGCAAGATTGATATTATTCCTTGTGGTACCGATGTCAGTACATTTCGGTTGATTTCCAAGACTGAAGCGAGAAAACAGTTAGGCATCAGTGCGAAAGAGAAAGTAGTCCTATATGTCGGTCGATTTGATAAACGCAAAGGGATCGAAACTCTAGTGCGGGCTACGGGTGAATTGCGAACGCAATTAGAGCAAGGTGAAGAAATAGATCCTCAACACTTAAAGCTATTAGTTGTTGGTGGTAGCGATCCGCATGAGGCTGATGGTAGCGAACGTCGTCGGATTGAGAGCATCGTGACTGAGCTGGATTTAACAGCTAATACTCAATTTGTCGGAATGGTCGGACACGATCGGTTGGCACTATACTATACTGCTGCTGATGTCTGTGTGGTGCCCAGTCACTATGAACCATTTGGCTTGGTGGCGATCGAAGCGATGGCTTGCGGTACTCCCGTAGTCGCTTCGGATGTTGGTGGTTTGAAATTCACAGTAATTTCTGAGGAAACGGGATTACTAGTACCACCTCAGGATGTTAGCAAATTTGCCCACGCGATCGGTCGAATTTTGACTGATGAAATTTGGGCGCGGAAAATCCGCAAGCAAGCCTCGACACGAGTCCAACAGAATTTCAGTTGGGCAGGGGTATCAATCCAACTGAGCGATCTCTATCGTCGTCTACTGGCTCAGTCTTCTGTGAGTCCAGGCATGGGCAGGGGATCGAGTTCTACTTCGACACTATTACCTAAGCGGGTTGTGAAAGCATCTTAATTAGTTGAAAGTTGAAAGTTGCGACGTGTGTTCTGGAGGTTCCCTCCAGGTTGAACACGTCAAGACAGAAAGTTGAAAACGATGTCCTGAATCTCTGTCGTTTCTATTCTTTAACGTGGCGATATCCCCGACTTCTTCAAGCAGTCGGGGATATGTCGTGATAGCGTGAGTAAATAACTTTAAGATTGGATCTGATGACTACTACCCCCTTGAGCTGGCAAGAACTAGCAGAGCTGGCAACTGCTCAATTTACGCCCTTAGATCCTGTCAATGGAGCCACGAATGCTCAAGCGAGATTGAGACTATTCGGACAAGCCGAATCCGCCGTGCGGGTGACTCTGTACCGTGACAACCATGCGTGGTGTCCCTACTGCCAAAAAATCTGGCTATGGTTGGAGGAAAAACAAATTCCCTACCGGATCGAAAAAGTCACCATGTTTTGTTATGGCGAGAAAGAGAGCTGGTATAAACGAAAGGTACCATCAGGAATGCTGCCAGCAATTGAGTTAGACGGACGGATCATTACTGAAAGTGATGACATTTTGCTCGCGCTCGAACAAGCTTTTGGTGTTTTGGGTTTAGGGATGAAAGATGCCTCAGTGTTGCCGTTGCGACAGTTGGAGCGGCTACTATTTCGCGCTTGGTGTAATTGGCTCTGTCGTCCGGCGAGTTCGGTGCGAGCAGAACAGCACAATCGCCAGCAATTTATCGATGTGGTGGCAATGGTTGAAGCGGAACTGGGACAGACACCAGGATCTTATTTCTTGGAGCAGTTTGGTACTGCTGATGTCATCTTTACGCCCTATGTCGAACGCATGAATGCCAGCCTTTACTACTACAAGGGCTACTCCCTGCGGGAGGACAATCCTCGCTTTGGAGCCTGGTTTGATGCGATGGAGAGTCGATCGACTTATCGAGGTACTCAAAGCGATTTTCACACCCATGTTCACGATTTGCCCCCTCAAATGGGTGGCTGCTGGGAAAATGGCGAACCACAGATGTTAATTAATAAATTGCGGGTAGATCATGGCGATTGGGATAGATTGCCAGATGCGACTTTTCCAGAGCCGGAAAACTCTCGTGCTGAAGCTCTCTACCGCACGATTAAGCATCATGTCAATATTATTCGGGTCAATCCGGCTGATGATCAGTTATTCGATCAAGCTTTGCGGTGTGCGTTGACATATCTAATCGCTGACGTTGTTTGCATCCCACCACAGGGATCTGACTCTGCGCTAAGATATTTACGCGATCGAATCAGTGTGCCGCGTGATATGTCTATTTATGCAGCCAAACGACTGCGGACAGCTCTAGAAGTAACTGCTGCGTTGGTAGGTGATGCTCAAGGTGAACCCATTCCGTTCAACCATCGGCGCGATCAAAATCCGGCTAATTTTGCAAGTAATTAGCTCGATCTCATCATGTTGAAATATTTAACTTAAATAATTCAGTTAGTTTAATTCCAGAGATAATGTTCGGGAATCAGATCGTCTGGTGCGAATAAATGTGGACTCATTGGGGCTGAGGCTGTATCGTACCAGGATTCGAGTAAATCTTGGGTTTCTTGCATTTCCCCGATCGATAGATCGCGAGGGACAATAATACCGATACTGCGATCGGGAATTGCTACATAATAGCCATCAGGAAAATATTTATCTAAATAGGGTGAGAGCAAAGTTCGGGAGGAACCAAACCCATCATTGTGCATCATAATTGCCCAGACGACGCTGCCATCTTTGCGGAGCTTTTGGTGTGTCCACAATTCTTGAGAAGCTACCTTGAGGTTGATGATTGCCCGTTGTTGCCAATCGATCCCTTCTTCTTCCCAAGTCGCTACCATTTCTGGGGTAACATTCTGATAAGCAACTCGACCTTTGGGATGGCGATCGACGATCACCCAACTGAGTGCATAGTCTCGCAAGGGTAAGTCCTCATGGGGAGAGTCCCACAGCTTGGAGTTGATACAAGTAGAATGAATGATCAATGGCATTAAGCGATCGATCGCGTCAATAATAGTTCCTGACATATTGCAGATTTAGAATGTGTTACTACTCTCTGCACTTAGATTACCCACCAAGTTGAGGTCAGTTCGCATTCATCCACATTTTTTTCTGACAATGTGGTGGGAAGATGTGATTGGTTATTTTGGCTCGGCATTGCGCTCGATCTCAAGTTCCTTAATACTCAGTCCCTCTTGATGTTTGAGGGCGGTGTATTTGCTCAATCCCACCCGTTGAGAGCGATAAATACCTGCGTGCCCAGAGCAGAGATAACTCACGATACAAGCAATCCCGGCATAGCTACCAGCCGCAACACCAAATAATTCGATCGCCATTAGTGTCGAAGCTAAGGGCGTATTTGCGGCTCCAGCGAATACTGCAACAAAACCCATTCCCGCTAATAGTGGAGCTGGTAATCCGAATAATGGAGCATCGCTCCACGGGAGCGGCTGCGCCAACGCATTGCCCAAGGTTGCGCCAATATAGAATAGTGGTGTAACTTCGCCTCCTTTGAATCCAGATCCCAGGCTGAGTGCTGTAAATCCAATTTTGGCAGCAAAATCCCAGGGTGGAAGTTGGGTATCAAAAGCACTGACGATCGTCGGGATACCCAAGCCAATATATTTAGTCGTACCAACGGATTGAATCAAGATCGCGATTAATATCCCCCCAACCATCGGACGGAAGGGAGGATAGCTAATCTTTGCTTTAAAATAAGCACTAATTTGATGCGTCAGGGTGGCAAATACCTTCGCTGTCAGTCCGAATATCGCTCCAGCCACAATTGCAGTTAGTAGTCCCAAGATCGTCAATTTCGGGACGATCGGGATTTGATAAACTTGATGGTGTAATCCCCAGGCGAGGGTAATTTGGTCACCAACGATCGCCGCAATCAGACAAGGAAATAGTCCCTCATACCGAAACTTCCCAAAAGCTAATACTTCTAGCCCAAATAGCATTCCGGCTAAAGGTGTGCCAAATACTGAGGCAAATCCGCCGCTAATTCCAGCCATTAAAACGATCCGGCGATTTTTGCCATGCAACCGGAAAATCTGCGTCAATCGTTGGCGTAGCCGCTCTGAAAGAGCATCGGCTAAAGCTGCTCCCATCTGTACCGCCGTGCCCTCTCGCCCCACTGAGGCACCAACTAAATGCGAAATCGTCGTACCCAATAAGATCAAGGGTGCCATCCTCAGCGGAACTACTACTTGAGGATCGTGAATTTCTTCAAGTAGTAAGTTATTTCCGGCTTCTACACTGCTACCAAAATAATCATAAATCAGCCCACTCAACAATCCGCCCAAGGGTAACAGTATCAAGATCCAACGATGGGATTCTCGCCATCCGGTAGCCCAGTCTAAGGTAGCGAGCAAGGCTGCTGATGATGTTCCGGTGAGGATACCGATCATCGAGCCGATTGGGAGCCACTTGACTAAATAGGCAATGGCTATAGCCTGTTCGAGTCGAATCCATTTATTCATGTATTTTGCTGATATTTGAATGGTCTTGCTAATTTGAGTTATGGTTCTATTTGGCTACAAAAAATTAGCTCCCATCTCCCATCTCCCATCTCCCATCTCCCAACTCCCAACTCCCAACTCCCAACTCCCATCTCCCATCTCCCACCTATCTCATCGCTGAGGCTTGCTAAAATATAGACTAGATATACTAGAAACGATCGTAAGTTACCGTAAGCTGGGAATAATTACGATAGCAACGGGGTAACATAGAGATTACTATTGATAAGTCTGTTCGGACTGAACACTAGCACAAGATCGCGATGATGAGGACTCGTTGACGTGCTCCGCCAACAGCTCAATAGCCTCGCCTGGAGGAGAATCAAGCAGCTAGAATCTCCAACTGCGAAGATCCCGTCTAAATAATTTTCAGTTTAGGAGTAATAAGTCAAAATGCAATCACGCGCAGTCAGAGAAGGTTCAGTTGGATTGATGCTCATAGCTGGATTGGGAGTCTTTGGTGCGATTTTTTTGTGGCTAAAAGGATTGACTCCGGGGACTCAAACTTACAGTATTATCGCGCAGTTTGCTCAAGCACCAGGAATTCAGCCTGGCGGTGTCGTTAGGTTTCGCGGCATTCGGGTTGGTAAAATTGCCAAGATCGAGCCTGGTGTAAATGGGGTGGAAGTCGTAATGCAAATGGACGATCCAAATTTGACAATTCCGAAAGATGTGGCAGTAGAAGTCAGTCAAACAGGATTGATTGGTGAGCCAATTGTGGAAATTACCCCACGCAGTACAGTTGCCATTAATACTAGATCACTTGCCAAAGCATTGGATAGTAAGTGCGATCGCAATCTGATTCTTTGTAATAATGCTAAAGTCGATGGACAAATTGGCGCGAGCTTTAATGAATTACTGCGCAAGGCCACTAAATTAGTCGAGTTGTATAATAATCCTGAGGTTGTTAAAAATATCAACAGTACGTTGATTAAAGCAGGAACAGCGGCCGAAGATATCTCTAAACTGAGTAAAAGTATCAACCAAATTAGTGGTGATTTTTCTAGGTTGCCTAAAACTGTCGAATCGGGTTTAAATAATTTGTCGGCCAAGGCAAATGTTTTGACAATATCACTCGATCGAACTAGTACTAAAATTGGCAAAACCGCTGACAAGTTTAATACCACCGCCGAAGAACTGAACTTGACGGCGGCTGAATACAAGAAGTTAGCGATATCTGTCAATAGTTTAGTTTCTGAAAATCGCAAAACTTTTGCATCTTCTTTGACTAACTTTGACAAGCTGAGTGTCGATTTACGAAAAACAGTCAATGAACTAAATCCCTCGATCGTCAAACTCAATTCAACCCTATCAAAAGTAAATTCAGACAAGTTAGCTAAAGATTTGGAGAGCACATTAAGTAATGCCAATCAAACCTCTGCTAATCTCAAAAGTATTACGGCAAATTTAAACGATCCCAAAACTTTGTTGATGTTGCAACAAACATTGGATTCAGCCCGATCGACATTCCAGAATACTCAAAAAATCACAGCCGATTTAGATGAATTGACAGGCAATCCTGAATTTAGAACTAACATTCGCAATTTAGTTAACGGTTTAGGTAAATTAGTTTCCTCTACCGAGCAATTGGAACAGCAAGCTAAATTAGCTCAGTCGATCGAACCATTAGGCAAATCACTCAGTCAGATCAGTCAATTACCCGCACCAGATTACCCAACGGGGACTATAGAAACACCATCATTCACCCCAAAATATCAATTTAAAGCCGATCATCGGTGGCACATGATCTCTCCTGGGAAATCAATTGCCACCCCCGATCTTGATCGTCAGCTTCAACCGATTCCTACCCCAACTCCAACAAATTAACCATTCAATGATTGGATCATAGCGAGACAATATTTTTTGGCTACTAATCCTGGTGATTTTTAATAGTGACGCTCTGATTTCTATATGTTAAGGTTGGATTCTGGCTTAATCTAGATCGTGGGCGGATCTGCTCCCCCTGAGGAATCTAGCACATTTGTTATTTAATATATAGACTCACTGTTGCTTTAATTATTTGGATAAATATGGATAGATATCAGTCGAAAATCAGGAGCTATAGTTGGTTCTTGATCCTGCTAGCACTGTCAACAACAGCTTGTACCGCTCAAAATGTTGCTACTCAAGCTCCTGGACTCCAGCCCTCATTAGCACCTAGTCCGCCATCACCTGCGCCAATTGAAACACCCAGCCCACAGCCAGTTGTTCAAAATGATGGAGAATTGTATCAAGAAGCTCTGACGAAAGCTGATGCTGCAAATGCGATCGGTCAATCTGCATTATCAAAAGATGATTGGTTTTTAGTCGCGCATAATTTACAAGATTCAGTTGAGATTCTCAAGTCGATCGCACCGACTAGCTCTCAATATATTTTAGCGGCTAAAGTTCTACCGAAATACCAACAACAACTAGCCAGTGCCAGACAAAAAGCTGCTAGTTTTGTCAGTAAATCAACAGAAAGTCCGGTGATTTCGCTTAAAGTAGCCAGTACATCCAAGCCAGACACTTTTATCATTCCTATCCAACAAAAATTAGGTGGAGTACCAGTGATCGAAGTCACTTTAAATGACAACTATAAAGTGCCGATGTTGCTCGATACTGGAGCTAGTCATACGCTCATTACCCAAGCCACTGCCAATCGCATGCAACTCCAAGCATATGGTCGTTCTCAAGCCAAAACAGCTAATGGAACAGCAACATTTCAAGTTACCACGATCGACAAAATTAGATTTGGCAATGGCATCACCAAGGATGTCCAAGTTGCGATCGGTCAAAATGATCTTCCCTATGGATTATTAGGTCATGATGTTTATGATGGCTACGATATTACTATCAAAGAAAACTCGATCGAGTTTCACAAACGATGATATTAAGTCCCATTCAACCACCGATCGAGACTGTAAACTCTCCCATCGCAATTGTATTCACGCTGGTAGCTTCTTGAATCATATCGCCCATCCGACAAGCTGCCAGACCATTGATTAAGACCGTCTGACTACCATTGATGACTAAACCCACGCCATCAGGGATCAAAACTTTGACGATCGGGCAAGCGTGCAGATCCGCCCCAAAACCAGTCATAGTTGACGCGATATCAGCAACTGTCTCGGCCACAACCTTCGCCAGATTCAACACTGCTGCTGGCCCCGCTGGAGTATTAGCAGCCGCATTTGCTTTCAAAGTAGCTTTAGCGATCTTTTCTGCTCCTTCTGTAATTTTCTGAGCCAGTATCGCGGCTTGTGCAGCAGAAATCCCTCGCCATGCAGGTTTTTTGCCAATTAGCACATTAAAGCTACCAGGCCCTACACCCAAAGGGCTACCATGAGCGGTCATATCTCCAACACGAGCAGCGGGTTTTCCAGGCATAAAATTAGGGGTGAGACTTTAGGCTTTAGGGTTATTCAAAGTAGTGAAATACTCACATCTTGCATCCAGGGTACCCCGACAGGTAATTGTGTAGGGGTGCCCCTTATGGGTACCCGGAGATCTACGCTTTTACTAGTCTGTGCAAGATGTGAGAATATTCGATTAGTTGAGGCTAATCATTGCGCCGTTAATTGTAATTGTGCCGTTGGCTTTGATTTCAATGTTGCCTGTGGCTTTGAGAGAGAGATTTCCGGTCGAATTAACTGATATGGATTGTCCGCGATCGTCCATTGTAATTTTGTGACCACCTGTGGTTTCAATTTCAATGCAAGCCTCACTGTCATTGAGGTAGATTTTATGACCGCCAGTAGTTTCCAATCGCACACCAGCTTTACTATTACCCTTATCTTCCTCCACAAATTGTAAGGTATGTCCGGTACGGGTTTTGATGGTACGGAGTCGCACTTTACCACCCTGAATTGAATCATTTACCGCTTCTGGTGGTGCGTCTTTGCCATTCCAGACACCGCCAATCACATAAGGGCGATGGATATCACCATGTTCAAATCCGACTAGTACCTCGTCATTTACCTCCGGTAAACAGTCAAATCCGCGTGCATTTGCTGCGCCGCTGGATACAACTCTTGCCCAGTGACTGGCATGTTCTTCAGTGAGAGTGGGAAATTTGACTTTTACTCGTCCCCAGCTCTTGGGATCTTTGTTGTCAGTGACAATTCCGACTAGGAAAGTTTGTCCAGGTTGCAGCCGAACAGATGGGGATAAAGTGCTAAATAGATTACCAGCACGTAAACCACGCACACTAAATTCAGTCTTATAAATACGCTGATGGTAAAAGTGGCGGGTTTCGGTAACGTAGTATTTGCCATTAAATTGCGCGCCCATCCCGTTGAGATTTACCAGTGTTCCAGCGCGAATTTTGGGGTTTCCTTCGGCTTTGGCATCTGCATAGACAAATTCTCCGCCCAATTCATCACACAATGCTTGCGCCATCTGCTCTGCTTGTTTCGTGGTAGCAACAGGTCGATCGACTACGATGATTTTGGGTTTCTGTCGATCGAGGTCAAATTTGGT
>JANYIT010000093.1 GCA_025358725.1 Chamaesiphon sp. GL140_3_metabinner_129_sub | reverse complement strand
ATCGGTGCCTGTCAACCAAATCTTACCACTGTCGGGGGCTTCCAGCCCAGCAATCAGGCGTAAGAGCGTAGATTTTCCTGACCCAGAAGGGCCGAGTAGAGCTACTAGCGCACCAGATTCAATTTCCAGATCGACACTATCGACCGCTTGAAAGCTGCCAAATTTTTTTGAGACATTTTTGATTGATATAGCCATTGTTTAAAATACCGGATAAATAAATTTTACGATTAATGATTAAAAATTTTCGAGAAGCTATCCCAATACGATTCGGTTAAGTACATATCTTTTCTGACATTAGTCCGCGTAGGCGGACTTTGCATCACTAGCGGCGACTTTAGTCGCTGACTAACCGAACCGTATTGGGAGCTATCCTATAAATAGAGCGGAAAACCGTGATATCTTAACTATAGTATCCGATCGAACTGCTTATGGAATTATCTTCTCGGCTAGAATATGCGCTAGTTGCTCTGCTAGAAATTGCTAATCATCAAGCCCAAGGTAAACCCCTAAAGGTAAATGAGATTGCGGCTAGTCAATCATTACCAGAGCGATATCTCGACCAGATTTTTACATTACTTAAGCGTCATGGAATTATTTCTAGTCAGCGGGGGATGAAAGGTGGCTATCTGCTTGCCAAAGAATTGTGGCAAATTACCTTGCTAGATGTAGTGATCGCGATCGAGGGTGGTGGTAATCAAAAAAAAGTCGATCCAACTACTCCCCATACACTCGAAAAAACTGTCATTGTTCAAACATTTGAAGGGATCAAAGACTCTGTTAATAATATTTTAGTAAACTACACACTCCAAGATCTAGCCAAAACATTAGAAACTCAGCGTCAGAATAGTCCGATGTACTATATTTAGATCTTGTATCTACAGATGGTGGTAACATTCCACCATCTAGATTTTAGCAACATTATTACTCATCCTTGATGCGAGTTCTACTTTCTAAAATTTCTTTTAAAACTAGCGTAACGGCTGCTAGTAAAGCAAGTAATACCGATGCTGAAAAAGCTGCTTCGGTGTCATATTGTTTATAAGCTTCTTCGACAAATAAAGGTAGACTTTGAGTCGTATTAGCAATATTACCCGACACTACTGATATTGCGCCAAATTCTCCCATTGCACGAGCATTTGTTAATAGCACACCATACATCAAACCCCAACGAATATTCGGCAGTGTCACCCGCCAAAAAATCTGCCAGTCGCTAGCACCTAGCGTTCTAGCCGCCTCCTCCTGATCCACCCCAGCCTCCTCTAGGACTGGAATTACCTCTCGCACGACAAAGGGCATACTGACAAAAGCTGTCGCCAAAACCATGCCTGGAAAAGCAAAAACAATATCGATCCCTCGATCTTGAAACCATCCCCCAAACCAGCCTTGACGACCATAAAGCAGCATAATCATCAACCCCGCAACCACTGGTGAAATCGACAGGGGTAGATCGATAATACTCAAGAGTAACGTGCGTCCAGGGAATTTGTGTCGGGCGATCGACCAAGCCGCACACAACCCAAACACGGTATTAATTGGTACAGAAATTAGAGCTAATAGTAGTGTCAGCTTGGCAGCATTGAGAAAATCTGGACGGGTAAGATTAGCTAAAAATGGTTCAACTCCTTTATGAAATGCTTGATAAAAAACATTAATCGCTGGAATATAAATAATCAGACTAATGTAGCCGATCGATAATCCAATTAGAGCAGTTGGAACCCAATTAATCTGCTTTTGTGCTTGACTCCGACGTACCAAAGTGTCACCTGAATTACTAGTTTTCATGCCGCTGTCCCCAAGCTTGGATAATATTGATTCCTACGAGTAATACTAGGGAAATCCCTAATAAAACTACTCCAATTGTTGTTGCGCCAGCATAGTCGTATTGCTCCAACCGCTGGAAAACGAGGACAGGGGCAATCAAATCTTTAAACGGGGTGTTGGAGGCAATAATCACTGTCGAACCATATTCGCCCACCGCACGGGAAAATCCTAAAGCCGTACCCGTCAAAATTGAAGGTAATAATGGGGGTAGAATTACTTGGCGAAAAGTTTGCCAGTCCGATGCACCCAGACACCAAGCTGCTTCCTCGATATCCCGCTCCATCTCCATCAGGACAGGTTGAACGGTGCGGACGACAAATGGGAGTGAGATGAATAGCATGGCGATGGCTACTCCCAACCGCGTGAAGGCGATTTTAATCCCAAATGGAGCGAATAAACTCCCAATCCAGCCATTATCGCTGTAGACTGTTGCCAATGTCAGCCCTGCAACTGCCGTTGGTAGGGCGAAGGGTAGATCGATCGAAGCATCCACAATCCGTTTACCAGGAAAATCATACCGCACCAAGACCCAGGCGATCGCGGTGCCAAACAAACCATTGAACAGTGCTGTAATGAGCGAAGTGGTAAAAGTAACATCATAAGCTGATAATGCCACCGGACTGGTAGCTACTTCCCAAAATTTAGCCCAGCCACCAGTCGCAGCTTTGGAAAACATTGCCGCCAGAGGGAGCAACAGCATCGCACTCAGATAAAACCAGGTAATTCGCCAAGTCCATGATAGATTACGGATGCGATCGAACCACTGTCGCCAAGCTGGTTTGGGTTTGACAAGATGGGCGGAAATGATGTTGCTCATAAAATAGTTGGGAAGTTGGAGTTGCTCGACTAGTGGAGTCAGAAACTCCACAGTATTTATATTTCATAATGCCAGAAAGGATCGCGATCTAGTGAGATAATAAAGCGACGCTGATGCCGTTGAATAATCCCCCGTTCGATTAGCGATCCCATAATCCGAGTAGTTGTAACTCTTGATGTGCCCACAATTTCAGAAATTTCTTGATGGGTTAATAACAGATCGATTAAATGACCTTCCGCTACAACTTGTCCAAATCTATTGGCTAACCAATTCAACAATCGCACGATCGATAATTGGATATTTCGATTGTGAACAATTTTGATAAATTCTTCGTTATGGCGAATATGTTGGAGCATCTCCTCCGTCATATTTACCAATTGATTGTAAGGAACCAGTTGTGCGATCGCCCTAGTCAAACATTCTATTTCATAAGGTCTAGTTGCAGATAGACTACTACCCACAATATCCCCTTTACCCCAGATTCCCAGAACAATCATCTCTCCTTCTTCAGTCCAGGTGATCGTCCGCACTATTCCGGCTTCAATTTTCCAGAAGAAATCCGATTCATCAGGTAACAGTGTGCGACGTTCAAAGCAACGGTTAATATTAGTTCTTGCGATCGTTTGCATCAGGCTTTAAGGATGAGATAGTGTAGAAAATAATTCGATGTTCTTAGAGGATGTTTGAAAAGTTAATTTTGTTACCCATAAACCCTAGAGATCCCCCTTAAAAAGGGCTACCGTGTATACACAAGTTATTTGAGTTGCTGCGTAGTCCCGTTACCCCACCCCAGCCCTCCCCTTATAAAGGGGAGGGAGTAAAGCCCCCCTTTACAAGGGGGGGTTGGGGGGGTAAGCCCACTGTAAACGAAGTCTAGCCGACTTGTGTATACACAGTAGCCTTTTGAAGGGGGGCTAGCGGCTCGCGCTCGTCGGGTTCCCCGACGGTTTAGCGAGACAAGACAGGGGGGATCTTCTAGGATCTACGAGTGCTAAACTATACTTCTCAAACACCCTCTTACTCGTTAATTGACACCAACGCGTGCGGGAAAATTTCTATTTCTAAATCTCGGAGGTAATTTAGAGCCTGTTCGATATCTTGAAGATCGCCTTCTAAACTAAGATTAAACCAGCCACCTCCAGTTGCTTTTCGATCTAATACGGCGGCATGAAAATTGACAATCAGATCGTAATTACTGATGAGGTTAGCTAATACTGGGTTTTGATGTAGTCGCTGCGGAATATTAATATCAACTGAGTATGAAACTTGTCGATCGGCTTTGGTCAATGGTAGATTAGACATCTTAAATTAGCTCAATAGTAATAGTACAGACGGATTTTGCAGCACAGATTTAGTTGTGACAACATCGTTCGTGTAGCATCGTCTTGGAGATTTGCATAAACCCGTCCTGACAAATAAATGATGTACTTTACTAACCTAAAATCGATATGAATTAACGTTTGATCGCTGCCTGAACTGTATCAAATATGCCCCCATCTGCAAAAAATTGTTTATCCACCTTGCTCCAACCACCTAAATCTTGAACGGTAAATATTTTGCTCACTGGTGGAAATTGACTAGCGATCGCCGGATCTTTAGCTACGGTAGGATCGATCGGGCGAAAACCAACTTTGGCAAACTCTTTTTGAGCTTCTGGAGTATAGAGAAACTTGACAAAAGCCTCAACTGCTTCCCGATTTCCATGTTTGTCTACATTCTTATCGACGACAGCGATCGGATTATCGATCGAAATATTTAGATCGGGGACAGTGTAGGGAAGTTTCTCACCTTTTTGTCCAGCTAAAATTGCCTCATTTTCGTAATTAATTAGCGCATCCCCTTGTTTTTGTTTAAAGAAAACATCGGCTGATTCTCTAGAATCTTTGGCTAAAATAGGGACATTTTTAAAAGCTTTGGTGACAAATTCTTGGGCTTGGGCTTCACTTTTGCCACTTTTAATTGCGGCACCCCAAAGAACTAGAACATTCCATTTTGCCCCGCCAGATGTTTTGGGATTAGCCGTAATCCATTTCACACCATCTTTACTCAAATCTTCCCAGGTTTTAATCTGTTTGGGATTCCCCTCACGGGTGATAATTGTGGCGACAGATTTCGAGACGATCGCATTATTAGGTGCTTCCTTTTCCCATCCTGGCTGAATGAATCCAGCTTGCTCGATTTTGCTGATATCCGAAGCTAGAGCTAAGTGAACCACATCGGCTGCTAATCCATCAATGACAGCACGAGTTTGAGAACCAGAGCCGCCATAACTTTGCTTGAAGGTGACTTTTTGATTGTGTTCTTTTTGCCACTTTTCGACGAACTTGGGAATTACGGCTGCATGGGCGGCTTTAGTCACAGCAAAGGAAACAAGGGTGATTTCTACATCCTTTTTGTTGTCTGTTGATGGGGCTGAATTATTACTGCTCGGAGATTGCGGCGTGCAAGCAAGCAGCGTACTACTCAGCAGAACACTAGTTGTTAACACACCACCGATCCGCCGCAGCCAATGATCTGATGGCGATTTGTTCTCGATCTCTGCCTTGAAACCTTTACCCCACAATTGTTTCATCACTGCCTCACTAAATAAACGGTATTTACTGTTAAATACCGTGCTTTTGCTCATCCTACAATAGGATCTGCACTAAAAGCAACAAAAATCTTGCTAAATTATCGATAAAAAACCGTGGATTTAATATGACTGCCCAAATTTAGTGGGCTTGAGGCAGATTGGAACTGAGTCCTAGTCACCAGATCGACAGCTATAGTGGAATTCATCGTGAGACTTTTTTGGAGAGTCTTTGCTCATCTGAGTGAAATATCGAATGGCTTTGAGATCGAGTGATGCAGACAAACTGAACCAATGTCTGACTCCCGCAGGCACTTTAATATACTCTTGAGATCGCAACATGAGTTCGATTAGATATCCATCAGGATGGGAAAATCCGAGAATACATTCTCCAGATAGCACGTATAGTACTTGCTCTTCACTGTGAACGTGGGGGCGACTACCTTGGGCGAGTAGTTGATACAAACTTGGTGATGCGAGATTGGCGACAATCAGATCGCAGTGAGTACAAATCCCGAAGTAATTGCTAGTAGTCGCCTTGGGGGAGAGTATTTGTAAAATTTCTTGTTTTTGCGAGAGATTGAGGATATCTAACTGAAATAGATCTTGGAGCGATTTGCTCAGATTTGGCTGAGGTAGATATTTTTCTAATGGTAGTTGTCCGATCTCAATCTGCAAGGAACTTAGCTGCTGTTCGATCTCCGTCAGCGCGGCTTGCCCAATCCCGGAAATCTCTGTGTAGATAGTTCCACTTTCTAATCGTAAAATAGCCATGTTTCCTTGTGTAGATGTAGATTATCACCAGCAGGAGCATGAATCTACGGTAAACTCACGGAATTATTGTAGATTTTTTTGCGATCTTAGCACGATCTATGTCAATACTTCTCGGTTAAGCTCTAAGCAGTGCTAGCAATAGAGAAACTAAGGTGTGGGTGCTGAGTTCCCGTACCAGGATGAAAAGGTTTTTTCGCTGG
>JANYIT010000011.1 GCA_025358725.1 Chamaesiphon sp. GL140_3_metabinner_129_sub | reverse complement strand
TCAGTTGCTTCGATGGTAGGCTTTATTACTCTATTTGGAGTTGCTACTCGGAATGGGCTATTGCTAGTTGATAACTACAATCATCGACTAGCCGAAGGATTGCCATTGCGAGAAGTGATTGTCGAAGGTTCGATGGAACGGTTGGTAGCAATTCTGCTGACTGCTCTAGCTTCCGCTCTGGGGATGGTACCACTAGTAATTGGTTCTGGTGCTGGTAAGGAGATTTTACAGCCGTTGGCGGTGGTAGTGTTGGGTGGATTATTTACATCTACTGCGCTCACATTGCTAGTTTTACCTGCTCTGTATTCACTATTTGGTAAGTTTATCATTAAGAAGAGAATGGAACAGAATCACGCTCTTAACATCATTCATGACGTGGATTGATGAGATGTTTGACATACCATGTTCGGTAGAACCAAAATTTGTCAGTCACCATGTTAGCCAAGATTAAGCGCAAGTTATTGGGTAAAGCTCTACCCAATAGTGTTTATGTTCACCAGCGATTGAGCAATGCGTCTGGATTGGCAGTACTTTCATCTGCTGCACTATCTTCAGTCGCCTATGGTACTGAAGAAATTCTGCAAGTATTAATTTTAGGTGGTACTGGCATTTCTACACTGTCACTACCAATAGCCCTAGCGATTGTATTACTGTTAGGGATTGTGACTCTATCTTATTGTCAAACTTTACGAGCTTACCCGCATGATGGCGGAGCTTATACCGTGGCCACAGAAAATCTCGGACTATATCCTGGATTAGTGGCTGCTGCTGCTTTAATCGTAGACTATGTACTGAATGTAACGGTGAGTATTGCGGCTGGTACCGCTGCCCTTACCTCGGCAGTTCCTGCTCTTCAACCACTGACAGTACCTCTATGCTTGCTGTTTGTATTGCTGTTGATGCTGGCTAATTTGCGCGGATTAAAAGAATCTGGCAAGCTGTTTATGGCTCCTACTTACACTTTTATTGTTAGCATTTTCGGATTAATTTTGGCGGGTTTAATTCATCACTCGATCGGCTATTCTGTCCCAAATTATTCCGTAGTCCCCACCCAAGAATCCTTGGGGATATTTTTGATTCTGCGGGCGTTTTCGGCTGGCTGCACGGCGATGACTGGAGTAGAAGCTATTTCTAATGGCGTGACGATTTTCAAAGCACCAGAATCAAAAAATGCTCGATTAGTAATGCTGACGATGAGTTCGATCTTGGGTGTAATGTTTTTAGGAATTACTTATCTCGCCCAAGTTTATCATGTTGTGCCTAACGCCAAAGAGACGGTGTTGTCGATCCTAAATAGAGATATCTTCGGCAGTGGCTTTGCCTACTATTTTATTCAAGCCTCAACATTGCTGATTTTAATATTAGCTGCCAATACCAGCTACTCCGACTTTCCTCGCCTCTCATCTCTATTGGCGAAAGATAGCTTTATGCCGCGTCAATTAAGTTTTTTGGGCGATCGATTGGTTTTCTCTAATGGCATCTTGCTACTGAGCTTTTTAGCTAGTATGCCATTGATTCTCTTACAGGGCAGTGTCAATTCAATTATTTCGCTCTATGCCGTCGGGGTATTTACCTCTTTTACCCTGTCGCAGCTAGGCATGGTAAGACATTGGCACAAAGAACGATCGAGAGGGTGGTTTATTAGTGCCGTGATTAATGGTGTTGGCTCGGTTGCTACTCTGGTAGTATTGGTAACGATTGTAGTGAGCAAGTTCCGAGCGGGGGTTTGGGTATTGGTAATTGGGATTCCTTTAATAGTGTATTTATGCTCTGCTATTCATCAGCACTATCGCTATGTATCTAAACAACTAGGTTTTACAAGAACAGAACTAGCACATAGAAGTCGTTTCTCTCATGTGAGGCGCAAAAATATTATTCATCCAGCGATCGTGTTAATCGATCGAGTTCATCGGGGCACAATTAGCGCAGTAAAGTATGCTAGTACTATTGCTAATGAAGTTGTGGCTGTCCATATCGATATTGGCTCGATCGATCGGGAGTTAATAAATTGTCAGTGGCAAGAGCTGGAAGGGGATATCCCACTAGTAATTTTGGATTCTCCCTATCGATCGATCGTTTCACCGCTGATTGACTTTGTTGATGAATATGAATTGAAACACCCCAATGCTTTCATCACCATCATTATTCCCTCTTTTGTCCCCAGACATTGGTGGGAAAAATTACTACACAACCAAACTACTTATTTTATTGACGCAGCATTAAATAATAAACCTAATCGAATTATTACGACCGTACACTATTATTTAAGGTGAAACCAGCACTTTGCGATCGATTGCCATCTGGATCGAAACAATCGAATTCACTTTAAAGTGATTTCAGATAACAGTGACAATCTGGTTTCTCTAACAGAGATGCAACTAAAGCATTCGCCGCAACTGCGGCAAGAAGTCCACCGCCGATCGTGCCTTGAATAGTGATATACGGTACGCCAGCAGCCATTAGTCGCCGTTTAGCAGCGGGGGCATGACTAAATCCGATCGGCATTCCAATTACCAAAGCTGGTTTAATGTGTGCCCGATCGATCGCACTACACACAGCCATCAATACTGAGGGCGCATAGCCAATAATTAGGATCGAACGATCTGGAACTCGATCGAGTCGATTTAGCCACTCTTTGTCCTGCCAGAATGCTTGCTCCGCTTCTACTACACCTGTGATGTGCGGATCGTCGATCAGCGTCTCAACTTGACAATTTAAATGAGCTAATCGAGTCCGATCGAGTGTAGCAGTCACAGCAGGTACATCACCCACAATCTGACACCCACTGCTCAGAGCATCCCGCGCTGCGGCGATCGCATCTCCACTCAAGCGGACAAAATTAACCAAGCTCACATCTCCACAAGCTAGCACCAATTGAGAGAGCAAATCTACTTCAATCTCCGATCGGCTCGAAAGATCTGGCAACAGGTGTTGTAGGGATTCCTGGAAAGCTTCGGGGTGAGAGTCAACGGCTGTATCCAGGTGATGCCAAAGTCCTTCAAGTTCGCCCAATCGATCTTGACTTTCCACTTCTAGAAGTTTTAATTGAGCGATCGCGGCGGCTTGGACGATCTGACAATCCCCATCCCGCCCTAATATTCCCTCTAACGCTGATGCTGTATGCCGTAGCCGTGCCAATTGTTGAATAACGGACTGGTATTGTTGCTGTAACTGAGCCATCAGGCTGGGACTGAGATCGATACCCGAATCGCTGGTGAGTAGCTGTTGGATATGGGACAACTGAAACCCTTGCTGTTTGAGGGCAACAATCCGCTGTAGCTGCTGAATATTTTGCGCGGTATAAAGTCGGTAATTGCCATCCGATCGCTGGGCTGGTGGCAATAAGCCCAAGGTGTGATAATGGCGCACCATGCGCGGCGTGATATCACCGCCAACTGCATCTGTCAGTTCCTTGATTGTCAAATACTCAGTTTTCATTTGTTCCGAATCTCACTTGCTACCTTGACATTAACATTAATGTCAAGGTGTACGGTAAGAAAGTCATTCACTTTGGTCGAGCTTTAGTATGTCTTCTCCCTCCCTCTCTGTGCGCGGCTGGCAAACACTCTTGAAAGAACATCCCGATGCGATCGCGGCGGGAGTTTGTGCCCTGTTGGTATTACTCGGTTGGTTCACTCTCAATAGCGGGTGGCTGGGAGTGAGCTTGCTGATTCTGACGGCTGCTTATGTCATTGGTGGATATGAAAG
>JANYIT010000070.1 GCA_025358725.1 Chamaesiphon sp. GL140_3_metabinner_129_sub | reverse complement strand
ACCTATCTCGATGACACCCTGCGCATCGGTAGAGGCAATGAAGGCAACGTCTTTGTGTTGACTAAGAGTTGACAGTTCGGGATAAGAAGAGCCTAGAGACTGAAGTCTCTGCTCATGATACAAAGTCCGCCTTCGCGGACTAGTTAATCAGTCCGCGAAGGCGGACTTTGCACCACTAGCCACGATTTCAATCGTTGGCATGACTGTCAACTCTTAGTCAACACAAAGACGTTGCCTTCATTGCCTCTACCGATGCGCAGGGTGTCATCGAGATAGGTAACTTCGAGCCAAGCAGTTTCTTTTCCTGGCTGACGCTCGATGGGTAGATCGATCGCTTTGAATTTTTGACCGCTTTCAATTGCACTAATTAATCGATCGGGATCTGTATAGTTCATCAACTGTTGTAATCCAATCACTGAGCGATTAAACTGCACATTGACTCTAGCGGCATTGACAGGCGTAAATGTGGCAACGATCGACACCACACCATTCAATCCAGGTAATAAACTCATGACTTCAGCAATATTATAAATCTTGCCAGTAGTCGGCCGGATACACTGATAAATAGTCCCGAGTTGAACTAGTGGAAATTTATCAATACCGAGTAAACTTTGACTGCTAGTGTAGAGTAGTCGCCAATTACCAGCCAATAGATCGATCGCCGTTGTCAAAGGTTGTGGGTGAGGATTTCGCAACTCTAATTCGGTAATTGCTGCGAGGATCGCCTGTCGCTCTGTCGTAGTGGCCAGTATACCGCGATTTTTTCCACTGATCGCTGCAAGTAGTTTGGCTTTAGGCATAAAAATTCGCTAGCTAATCGTAGATTTATCAAAGAGTCAGGATCGAGGTTGATGGTGTCTCTAGCCACACTCGTTCCATCGACAGCCCCATCCCCTAATAAGTAATGATAAACTATGAGAACTTAAAGCTAATCAAATGATCATGCCTAATAACCGCGATACACTCGACTTGGATCATCTTGATACATTTGTCAATCCAGCTCTCAAGCAACAACCTCGCTATGAGCCTGCACCTGTAATTGCAGTGCAAAGAAATACTTCGATTTTGGAATGGCTCGAATCTCAAGGGCGATTGATCGATCGTGACGAACGGGATCCAGCAGTATCAGCACTAGATCAACCAAATCTAGAAGAAGAATTGTTTGAAGACGATCATAGCTATCAGGAAGAAGAAGAAAGTGACGATTCTGATGATAGTGATGATGCTTAGGCTAATTGCTAGCGATGAATTGCGGTTGATAAGTATCAAACCACCCAGATTAATTTGCTAATGGAAGTAGTGCTGAAATTACCTCGGAGGAAATAGATGGAGAGTAAGTCGGCATCTGTCAGGGGTGTAAATCCTACTGGCACTGTATTACTGATTTTACTAGGAACTGTCCTGACGGGATCGTTACTCTGGCTAGACTGGCAGCATGGTGGAAGTCTGATGACATCGCTATTGCTGCCATTTTTGGTGGCTACTGGACTGGTGGCGGCGATCGGCTATCGGGCAATTCCGCTGCTCAAACAGTTGAAAATGGGGCAATTCATTCGTGAAGATGGCCCCCAGGCACACTTAAAAAAAGCCGGAACGCCGACGATGGGTGGCGTGTTTGTGGTGCCAATTGGGGCGATCTTGGGCATAATTTGGTCGCAATTTAATCCCGATGCGATCGCGGTAGCTGTGACAAGTCTAGGCTATCTGGCGATCGGTGGTGTCGATGACTGGAAAAGTTTGAGCAACCGCAAGAATGAAGGTCTCACCCCCAAGGGTAAATTATTATTACAAACAGCGATCGCGATCGCTTTTTGTGGGTGGGCATTTTACAGTAGAGGCAATGCCATTACCAATGTGCATTTACCCTTTAATCTGGTGATACCCTTCGGATTCCTATTTTGGGGACTAGCAGTATTTGCACTATTAGCTGAGAGCAATGCTACCAATCTCACCGATGGCGTAGACGGATTGGCTGGCGGTACAGGTGCGATCGCCTTAGCTGGTTTAGCTGCCATCATCCTGCCCAAGGAACCTCAATTAGCCGTCTTCTGTATTTGCTTGAGTGGTAGCTATCTCGGCTTTGTCGTTCACAACCGGAATAAAGCCAAGATCTTCATGGGCGATACTGGTTCCCTCGCCCTAGGTGGTGCGCTGGGTGCTGTCGGGATTCTGACTGAGAATCTGTGGGTGTTATTTATTTTGAGTGGGATTTTTGCGATCGAGTCTCTATCGGTAGTCCTCCAAGTGGGTTATTACAAAGCCACCAAAGATGCTGATGGCAAAGGCAAGCGACTATTCAAAATGGCTCCAATGCACCATCATCTAGAATTGAGTGGTTGGACTGAAACTCAGGTAGTTGGCGTATTCTACGCGATCGAAATGTTATTAGTTCTAATTGCTGTAGCAATCAAGTAAGAATATTGATAATATTCAAATTGCCTGAAACATAGATGGTGGAAAATGCCCACCATATCGTAAGGGTAGGGGCAATTCATGAATTGCCCCATCTCCTCCCAACTCCCATCTCCCATCTCCCATCTCCCATCTCATGCTCAACCGCGCGATTTCCGCAGCAGATAGCGGGAAATGGTCGATCGTCATTGACTGCCTCCAAAACCTATCCCTCGCACAGATTGACAATAATCAACAAGTTTTAGACCTAGCCCTACAAGTCCTGATCGAGGGTGATTTTGAACAGCAATGGGATATTGCCAAAATCATCTCCAAACTGGGTGAAATTGCCGTTCAACCCCTGTTAGATATCGTTAACGATCGCGACCTCGATTTAGAAGATCGGTGGTTTGGAGCGCGAATTTTGGGAGAGTTTAGCCACCCCCAGGTAGTGACAGCACTAGTAGAATTAGTCCAACAAAATGAAGATCCAGAATTAACGGCGATCGCGACAGGTGCATTGACAAAAATCGGTACACCAGCGATCGCTGCTTTGACAGATCTCTTATCTACAACCGATCGGGGCATGGCTGTTGCTATTCTGGCTCAAATTCGCCACTCACAGACGATCGAACCATTACTAGCGATCGTTGACGATCCCGATCCACAGCTCCGCACGCTGATCGTCGAAGCACTCGGCAGTTTCCACGATCCTCGGATTCCACCGATTCTGATCACCAAACTCTCAGATTCCGCAGCTAGTGTCCGCAAAGCCGCAATAGTAGCACTGAGTCTCCGGAGTGATTTAGCGGCTGAATTAAATCTACTCCAACACCTCCGCCCCTTATTATTTGACCTAAATTTGGCTGTCTGTGCAGCGACAGCATTGGGTTTATCTCGATTGCCCGATCCAGAAGTAGTGACAGTTCTGACTGAAGTATTGGCATCAATCCACACCCCTGCGGAATTGAAATCGGCAGTTATCCTTGCCCTGGGCTGGATTGGTACTCAATCGGCGATCGATAGTCTGATTGCCGCTCTAGCAGATACATCGGCAGATCTAGCTCCTGAAATTATTATTAGTATCAGCAAGACAGAACAGGAGCGCGATTATGCCAGTCAACTGCTGATTAGTTACTTGCACTCAGAGCGCAATATCTGCCAACATCCAGCGATCGTCAAACAGGAAATTGCCGCAGCATTAGGGAACCTCGGCAACATGAATACCGTCCCAGACCTAGTTCAGCTCTTGAGAGATCCAGACGATCGAGTTAAACTATATACCATTACAGCCATCTCCAAACTCTCACCACCCATTCTGCCAGATTGAACGAGCTAACAAGCTGCTGTCTGATCTTAACTTCTATGTTCGAGAAATCTGACCATAGTGAGCCGCAATTTTCAACTTCTTCTCCTGTTGGCGTAGCCTCGCCGTTGGCGATACGTAGCCGTAGTATCAACTTTCAACCTATTGAATAATGTCTCGATCCTCAACTGCTTTACTACTTAGAGTTGGATTATTGCTAGCAACCGCACTAGTGACAACCACCCCCAAACTTCATGCGGAAACTACTGCTCCGCGTAATCTTGATCTCCACACTCAACCATCAGGATTGCCAAGTCCCAAGATCAATCCTACCGCTAGTTCAGTACCTGTAAAAACAGGTGGAGATCGACAGTTACCAACTCAACCGAAACTAGATCCTCGATCGCCATCAACGGGGATGAGTAGCTCTGATCCAAGCAATTCGACTCCCACTACTCGTCCACAACCAACAGCAATTCCTACCGCGAAACCTGCTGTCACCTCCAGCACTAGCCAACCGCCAGTACAGAATGTTGTCAATCTTGTCCTCAAGCTCAACGAAAAAAAAGTATATGTCTACAAGGGCGATAAACTCATCGCCAAGTATCCCGTCGCGATCGGCAAGCAAGGGCGAGAAACGCCTACGGGTGAATGGTATGTAATGGAAAAAATCAGAAATCCCGGCTGGACAAGTTTTAAAACTGGAGAATACTTATCACCAGGTGGCGAAAACCCGCTCGGATCGCGCTGGATTGGCTTTTGGACTGATGGTAAAGATATGATCGGTTTTCATGGTACGTCCAATCTCAAATCGATCGGCACTGCGGCATCCAATGGTTGTGTCCGGATGTACAATAAACATGTCAAAGCACTCTACCCGCTCGTAAAAGTAGGGACGATCGTTAAAGTAGTGAATGAATAAATTGGATCAAAAAAAAGGAGCGAAAATTATTTTCGCTCCTGGTATTTTTATTCTACTTAACTGAAATTCAGATACTCAACTCATATGCTGATCTTGATGGAATTTAGCAGCATACTGTTCCAATTAGTAGATCGGGAATATTGTTTAGATCGGATGAATTTGGATCTCTAGATCTTTACTGACAGTGATGATACTTTGCATTGGACAAATTTGCCAATTGCCTGCAAATATCGGTTCGGATGCCAGGATTACCGAATCTGGATAATCAATGCTATTTTTAATCCAATATAGTGAAGGAACTGTCGCTCGATGTGCAAACCGAGAAGCAATTAACTGCTCTCCATCACTAATCACAATATTGGCAGAAATTGTCGTTCGTTCTGTTTCCACTAAATCGCGGAGAATCTGCAATGTCCGCTGAAGCGCGAGTTCTAAGGGGAGTTCGGGATGAGTATGCAGTTCGTTGGAAAAGAGCGCGAAGATATGTTCAGAGTCAGTTGTACCATCGATCGATTGATAAATATGCTGGTGCAGTTTATCCCGAATTTGCTTATACAAACCACTCCGGAATTTATCGATAAATCCGTTGTGAATGAATAATAATTTACCATCCCGAAAGGGTTGACAATTACTTAGGCTTACTCCCTGTCCTGGAGTTGCACTTCTGACATAGCTCAACATACAACCAGTTTCTACATATCGACTCAGATAGGGTAGATTGATATCCGTCCAAATTGGTTGAGTATGTTTGTAAATAAACGGATCTGGATCTCGCTCTGGGTGATACCACCCAATCCCGAAACCATCAGCATTGATTACCCCTGCGGTCATTTCACGCGGTTGATAACTTTGGACGATTAATGAATGTTCTGGTTGAGCAATTAATCGATCGAGTGATTGGGGTATCCCCTGGTAAGCAAGTAAGCGACACATTATTTAAGTAATAAGTAATAAGTAATAAGTAATCCTATTTGAGCCTCTAACAGTAATGTTAACTCGTAGGGGCGGTGCTTCATGCCCGCCCTCTAGGGTTTAAGCTTCTCACATATTTACTACTTTAGATGGCACAAACATTTATCGACAAAAAAGGTAGGTACTAGTACCTACCTCAGCTTTAAAGTGTGAGTTGAAAATTGATCCTGATTAAGGAGCTAAAGCATTCCCTCGGAGCAGACTACCGATCGTTTTCGCGGTAATTTTCATCTGGGTAATCGGATTAGCAACGGTGACAGTTTTGTAGAGATAGCTATCAAAAGTCAGCTTCTGAACATCGATATCGCTGCACATTTCGACAAAAGCTTCGCGAGTCGCATCGGAACGGTAGAATACCCGTTGGAGAATATCCAATACTGTGTAAGTCAAGCCATAAGCTTTATCCCACTGTTTGATATACGCCTTCAGATCCGCTTCTGTGGGAATTTTCGCGCCTTGCTCAGAACGTTCGACGATCATTTCCGCACACATCCGTCCAGATTTAGCAGCGAAGTAAATCCCTTCACCCGAAGACTTAGTTACATAACCAGCCGCATCACCAACCAGCGCACAACGTCCGACTACCCGCCGGGGGCGAGGATGTTCGGGAATGGGGTGAGCTTCAACTTTGATAATTGTGCCGCCTTCAAGCTTCTTAGCCGCCCGTTTGCGGATTCCGGCTTGCAACTGCTTAATCGAGGCTTTGTTTACCTTCATCGTCCCCGTACCGACCGCTACGTGGTCGAATTTGGGGAACACCCAAGCGTAGAAATCTGTCGAGACATCATCGCCAACATACATTTCCGCGAGACTGTGGTAGTAAGCCATCTTGTCCTCGGGGATTCTAATCCGCTCTTGGAAAGCGATCGCGTAGTTGTAGTCTCCAGCATCCATCGCTTTGGCGACGCGGGAATTGGCACCATCAGCACCGATCACTAGATCGACTTTTAGCGTTTTAGCTTCGCCTTCAAGACCACCACTGGAGTGATCCGCATAATGGAGAACGTAAGGATCTGTAGTGTTCAGACCAGGCATTTCCAATTTATGGACAGTACCATTAATTAATTTAGCACCAAGTTTCTCAGCTCGATCGCGCAAAAATCCATCTAGGACTTCTCGGCGACACATCCCAATATATTCACCAGGCTTGAGCGTTTGACCGATATCGACTTCAATATTAGAAGGCGAAATCATCTTCATCTGCCGCACTTCGCGATCGATAATGTGTGACGGTAAGTCAAATTCAGCCACCATACAAAGAGGAATCGCTCCACCACAAGGCTTGGCGTTATCTAATTTGCGTTCAAATAAATAAGTTTCAATACCAGCTTTCGCCAACACTTCAGCGGCGCAAGAACCCGCTGGACCAGAACCGACAACAGCAACCCGTAGTACCACAGCTATACTCTC
>JANYIT010000407.1 GCA_025358725.1 Chamaesiphon sp. GL140_3_metabinner_129_sub | reverse complement strand
GGCTTCGATTTCGGGGCGTTGGTGCGTCCAGCCGTTGCGCCCCTGTTCGAGTGCGCCAGCGGTGTAGAGGGTGATCGTGGAAGGTGTCTTGCGGCGCAATTCTGCCATTGCTTGGGTGACGGTTTGCCAGATTGGTAAACCATTGATGGCGAACGATTCGTAAGAACACCACAGGGTACGAGCACCCATGAGGGCTAATCCGGCGGCTAATCCGGCGCAAGCGTCTTCGCTGAGGGGTTCGTATACTTGCCCGTCGGGTGCTTGGAAGTATAAATCATCGGTGGTGGGATGGATGATTTTCAGAGCTTGGTTGATATTGGCAATCCCTGAAGCTTCGTTTCCATCGGCGTTGGTGACGAGGAAGTTTTTATCTTGTTGTCCGACGTAGCCGACTAATCGCCCCATTGCGGTGGTGGATACTTTGGCTTCGCCTGCTGCGTATTCTTCGAGGGGAAGAGTACCAAGGCTGGGTACGGGGAATACTGATTCAGTAACGGCTACTTTGGAGGATGAACCACCGCCAGCGCGTTCGCAATTAGTTCGCACTTGTTCCCAGGCTTGGAGATGGAGAGCGCGATTTTTTAAGCCGCTGATGATGTCAGCATTATCGAGGGTGTGGTGAGCGTAAAGGTTATGGGATTTGGAACCTGTGGCGTGGACTCCCGCACCTTTGAGTTGTTTGATGATGAAGACGGTTAATTTACCACTCATGGCAGATTTAGCGGCTTTATCCACACCAGCTAAAATGGCTTGAGTAAAGGCTAACCGTTGCTCGATCGAGAATAACGTACTATCGACATATTCACCCGTCTGATTCTTGTCGTCGAAATCCTTGGCATTAACCAAGATTACTTCCTCAAACCCATTACCTGCCCAATAACTGAGCATCTCCTGATTAGTCTTGGTAGACACCATACTATGATGCTCCTGAGAGTAACCATTCCACACCAACACAGGTAAGAAATTAGTCACCGTCGGGAAAGCAGTATGAAAATGTTGAATCGCACTAATAATATACGGCTCACCCAAACCACCATCGCCGACGGTGAAGGGAAATAATTTATCTGGGTGCAATTTCGCCGCAGACATCGCGAAATGTTGCCCTTGACCCAACGGCCCCGCTGGAGCGAGAATACCTGGTATGAAGCCAGATAAGTGCCCAATCAGCCCATCTTTTTCGCGAAACTTGTCCCGAAGCTGTTGAACAGTATTGATGCCCATTGCTTCCAGAGACTTGTCGAGAAACATGGCACTATAGAATCCAGGTGCATGGTGTCCGACTTCGGTGAGAATATTCTTATGTCCGAGCATCACCAATGAAGCATAGACTTCGGCTTGACTCGCAAATCCGCCTGGATGTCCCGATGCTTTGCTAGCGCAGACTTGTAAGGTGAGATAACGCAGCGCGTCAGCATAGAGTAATGTTTGAAAAGCGGCGGCGGGAGCGTTTGCATCGGTGATTCCCGTTTGCCCAGCAGCGATAACTGGTGTCTTACCATAGGTATCAAAGCCTGGGAGCAATTCCCCAAAATATTGAATCCCCTCGGCAAATGCTGGAGTCTGCACCTTAGTAGTCATAAATATAGTCGCCTTAGAATAGTAGATATACAATCGATGCTACCAGCTATTCTGAGTCATTGGCGAATTTTCAGGTCGATTAACTGAGCTACAATCGAACTAACTCTGGCAATGGAGGCGGCTTAGGTACAGTTTGTCGATCGAGATCTATAAACAGCACCTACAAAATCCAAGCATCACTATCCTAGAATTACGATTGAGATTGATAATCTTGACAGTCAATTGCTGCTTCTGAACAGGCAAAATGAGGATTGACAGTACATTTTAGATAGCAACTATTGGTAAAAAATTTGCACTTATAACAAGGGACTTGGTGTAGCCGTTTGACGATCAAAAATCCGGCTTGACAATGGTGGAAAACAGTCCAGCAAATACTAAACAGCATCCCCCAAGCGAGAATAGAGCAAGTTAAGATCATTTATTCATTAACCTCCGCGCAAACAATTTCACCCATCAACATAGATGGTTGACAGGATATTAACACAACTATTAAAAATTAGGAGTACCCGTTTGATCGAGAGTTTAATGAAAATCGTGACAATGTGAACAAGCCAAAGTAAGGAATGCTCCTTACTTTAATGCTTATTCCTCAGCTCTGACACCTGTAAAATACTCAGGCTCATTACCCGGAATCCACTTGATATTGCAGCCAATACTCGGGCGTTGATTGGGATCTACATCCTTACCTGCTAATAGAGACTCGATCGCGTGGCGTAAATCTTGTCCGGTAACTGGTTTACCATTGGAAGGGCGACTATCATCCAATTGTCCCCGATAAGCTAGGTGTCGATCGCGATCGAACAAAAAGAAATCAGGCGTACAAGCAGCCGTATAAATTTTCGCCACCGTCTGACTAGCATCACAGCAAAGCGGGAAATTAAAGCCTTCAGCGTGGGCTAAAGCTTGCAAATGCTCAGGAGCATCATCAGGGTATTTATCGATATCATTGGGGCTAATTCCCACCATTCCCAATCCTTGTGCTGCATAGTCTTTGCCAATCTGTGCTAACTGGGTTTGAACATGTTTGACAAAAGGACAGTGAACAGAAATAAACATCACCAGTAATGCTGGTTTACCAGCAAAGGTATCTAGCGAAATCGGTGCTCCACTGACAACATCAGTGAGATTAAAAGCTGGCGCACTCACGCCCAAAGGTAGCATCGTTGATGCAGTACGTACCATAAAGTTAGGTGTTGGGTATTAGGTGTTAGGTGTTAGGGATAAAACACCCTAATACTTATAATATGCTCTGATACTTTGATTCGATCGATTGACAAAATAATCAACGCTCACTAGCGTATCGTAAATTATTACCTTCAAAATCTAAAGCCTCAAGCCTAAAACCTAAGCCCTCTTCGTATACAAAGGTACCAGCGATTGGAGCAATCCATTTGCTGCCTTTCCGTACTCCTCAAGCTCGACTAGTTGCTCAACAGCAGAAGTCATACTTTCCTCTAGTTGTAGCATTGTTGGATAAGTTGTCAATACCTCTAACAGTAAATCGTCAAGCTGATATTCTCGCATCGTAGCGACCGATTGGCTGCTAAAGTTGAAACTAGGCCGCAGCATTACCAACAAAATTATTTTTGCTCGCAAAGGATTGGTATAGCTCATCACGTTCTGCCGCAACACAAAGGGATCGTATTCAGGTACTTCCGCTCGATCCTCTTGCTGAGATTCTGCACCAACAAATTCTCCTTCTGACAGATCTGGCGCACAATAGGTTTCGTAAGCAGATTCATCAACATCATCATCAACAGGTACTTGGACATCAAATTGTTGAGTCGGTACTGGCGCGTAGGCTCGCTCTAGTGCGGAGGGCACAACCTGGCTCGTAAATGCTTGAGTCGGGACTGGTGCATAGGCTCGTTCTAATGCCGAAGGGACACCCTGGCTCGTATTTGCTTGAGTAGGCTCTGGTGCATAAGCTCGCTGAAGTGCGGAGGGAACACCCTGACTCGTAGCTGCTTGAGTAGGTTCAGGGCTAGATGTTCGCACTGCTGATCCAGGTGTTGTCGCTCTACCACCATGTTCTTGGCGAAATTCAGGGTACAATTGGCCGATCGCCAGATAGATTACTTTAGCGATGTCAATATATTGTTTGGGCTTATTAACTGTTTTTACCAGTTTTTGCAATAACAGTCTAAATCGATCGAGTGTATTATGCTCTCTCACGATCTGTTCGATTAAATATTGAAAATTAATCGAGTTTAGATAGTCAATATCTTTTTCCCACCTACTGGTACACAAGCAATACAGCATTTTTTTAATGCGAACTGCCTCTTGATGTTTATCTAGGTAGTTAACGACTTGTTGAAGTAAGTTTGGGTCATTAATCCTCATGAAGTTAACCAGCTTTTATCTAAGTTTTAGTCAAACGATACAGTCAGAAATATTTCCCACAACGGAGGTTGTCTGAAAAATTCAGTGTCCCTTGATGGTTGGGCGGGGAAATCTGCGACAGAAATGCCTGGGTATCGATAGCATCGCTATCATTAATTTAATCCGAGCACAACTATCGATTCCGCTCAGCAGCAGCTACACGTTGGCGTAGCCTAGCTACTGGGAAGGGCTATCTTAAGAAATTTTCATTCTTACCACTTCCCATATTGTTCCCACTCAGGATGCATCACTAACTAATAAATCGAATTTAGCTGCTATATTCGGAGCCAAGTAGCAATAATTAGACTTTTGATTGGGCCACTTTAGCTAAATTACCTCGATCGATTCTGACATCCAAGGCACTGTCTTCGCCACCGGAGAGCGAACGAGTAACTTCGCCTAATACCAACGGTTCAGAGACTCCAGCACTGGGATGGATGACACTTCTGGCGCGGACTTTAAGTTGTTTCTCTGCCGAGCCGGATCGACCATAAGAATATAGATCGGCGGCGGCTTGGCGTAAAGTAGCATCTAATCCCGTTTCCGTCACAGGTGGTGCAACAACAATTGTAGCTCGATCGCTACCATTATCATAAATCAAGGAATAATGCAATGCCCCAGGGACATTAGTATGCACGATGGGCACCAGACTCAGCGCAAATAAGCCAGCAGTCAGCACGCCCATAAATCCAGTCGCGCCCACTAATCGGTATTTGAAGCTCCATTGTAGGACTAAAGCCAAGATTGTCAGCGCGGTAATAGCTAGTGTCGCAATTCCTGACCATTGGAAGTATTGGGTAAATTCAGCAGTTGTAATCATCGGAGGGGGGAGATGGGAGATGAGAGGGGGGAGATGGGAGATGGGAGATGGGAGGGGGGAGATGGGAGATGGGAGGGGGGAGATGGGAAGGATTTAACTTTCAACTTTCAACTTTCAACTTTCAACTTTCAACTAATTTAACTATTCATTTTCATTAGTAATAAAATCGGTAAGTTTAGCTGCTCCGGTCATTTGGAGTGCGGCTTTGAGAGTATGCCAACCGAGGTTAGCGCATTTGATCCGCACGGGAAATTGAGCAACTCCTTTCATCACATTGAGTTTCCGTTGCTCTGTGGGAAATTCAGTTTCCCCTTTCATCATGCCTTGAAAAATTTTGACTAATTCTAGAGCTTCATCGATCGTTTTTCCAGCGATGGCTCCAGCCATCAGATCGACAGAAGCCATCGCAATTGCACAGCCTTCGCCTTCAAATTTGACATCAGTGACTCGTTCGCCACTAGCATCTAGCTGTAATGTTAGCTCGATCGTATCACCACAAGATGGATTGTGTCCTTTCTGATATCGATCGATTGGATTAGTTTTGCCGCGATGTTTGGGCTTTTTGTAGTGTTCGAGGATGACCTGTTGGTACAGATCGCGCAAATTAGTCGTATTCATAGCAATTTAAGGCAGATCGATCGATAACCAGATCTTCATTATCATCGATCGCCACTTTAGTAGCTAGCTACCTTAATGTAAGGATAGAAGCTTTAGCTGTGAGGAGAAATTATTCTGCTCACACCTAAAGCCTAAAGCCTAACTCCCTAGAACCTGAGGATATTGAGCAGCCCATTGAACGGAGTCAGAATTGTACTGAAACCATCACCAATCCGGGTGAGACTATTACGTCCAATCACGATCGTGTCATTGTTTTGCAAACGAGGATTGCTCTCAGGATCGATACCTCTGGCAAAATTGAGTTTGATCAGCCGTTTAGTGACTGTACCGTTAGGATTCAGGCGGATAAAATCAATCTCATTTTTATTAGCCCGAACATTATCAAAGCCCCCAGCAATCAGGATAGCTTGATTGAGCGTTGTATTGGGAGGTACTTCGAGAGTACCGCCTTTACTAGCTTTAGTGGCGATCTCACCAATTAAGTTGACTTTAATCGTGGTTGGCGAGAATGTCGAAGATGCAACTAGTTCGACATCTTGAGCACTGGCATTTTGAGCGATTGGGATAAAAATTCGATCGCCTTCTTGCAGGATGATATCCTGGCTAGTATCACCTTGCTGAAGCAGTTTGAATAAGTTAAGCGCAATTTTCTGTTCGCCATTGCGTGTCGTCCGAATCAATTGAATTTGACGAATGTCTGCAGTAGGTTTGATCCCTGAAGCTGCTTGAATTGCACTGGTAACTGTAGGCAGGGCGACAGTTCCAGCTAACTGAGTATTATTATTGGTAGTGTTGCTATCTCCTTTGACAGTATAAGTTCCGGGACGATTTACTTCGCCAACAACAATTACTCTCGGAGGACTGATTGACTGTGGACCAAGGTTAGAAGCTGCAACCAAGCTACTATTGGCACCATTGATCTCAGTTGCCGTCGGTAGCAGGATTGTATCACCATCTTGGAGAATGATATCTTGACCAAAATCTCCGGCTTGCAACAGATTCATTAAGTTAATTGGGACGACCTGACCAGTCCCATTACGGGTATTCCGTCGCACCTTGATGCGGCTAAGATCCGCTGAGGCAGTACTACCACCAGCTATTTTAATTGCTTCGGTGAGTGTGGGGGGGCTGACACGTCCCGTGCTACCTGCACTACCCACCCCACTGAGCGTGTAAGTCCCTGGTTTGCCAACTTCTCCCAAAATTGCCACCTTAACGGTAGGGTCTTGATTTGCCAAGTTAGAACCCGATAGCCGTAATCGATCTGAAGCATTCACGCCTTCAGCACGGGCAATATAAATTGTGTCGCCATCACGTAACGTGATGTCTTGAGTCGTGTTACCCCGTTGGAGGACATCAAAGATATTCACAGAGATCACTCTACCAGTGGCAGCACGGCGCACCTGAACTTGACGTAAATTAGCTGTTTGAGTTGTCCCACCTGCTAGTTGAATTGCTTGGGTAATGCTGGGGAATTTCCGATTTTCAGTAGTGAACGGGACGGTATAAGAACCAGCCCGAGTGATTTCTCCCGCAATGGCAAATTGGACTGGACGAGGAGCTAAAACGCTAATGGTCACGATGGGGCGTTTGACGTAGCGAGAGAAATAAGCTGTCAGCAATTGAGAAGCTCTTTGGACGGTCATTCCTTGAATGGGAATCGCACCAACAACGGGAAGATTGATGGCACCATCACCCAGAACATAAAATTCACCACTATATTCTGGAACGTTGAAGATATCCACCCGTAGCCTATCTCCAGCTCCGAGTGTGTAAGAGTCGGCAAAACTATTGGGTGCGGATACTCTAGTTGCGGGAGTCTTTGGTTTAGCTGCCTTTGTGGGAGTCTTGGGCTTAGTTAGCTTTGCGGGAGTTGTCAGCTTGGTTGTCTTGGCGATCGCTGCTACACTAATTGACTGAAGATTGACGATCGTCAATACTGGCACTAAACCAAGGATTAGACCTTTGTAGATGTGAGTCCGCAAACTAGGAGTATTCATAAAAATTTTATATATTAGTTGTAATCGTAGCGGTGACTGATCACCTAGTTTAATGCTTATAGCTTGGTTTTATCCTCAGTCTTTTATCTTACATTTAATGAGTTCTAGTCATCAATCAGCCGATCGGTTTTGGTTTCAGGCAAGATGTGTTGTGTGAAGATGTTAACTGTGGACTAGAGTCTATTTGCGCCAAATGACTATTGAAATCGGCGATAGTTCGCCTCATTGTAATGCCAATCTGAATGTTGTTTATTGACGTTAAGTAGCAGTTTGATGTTCCGGTGACATCGACACTATCTTCTATCCATTATGCCCAATCGATCGAGTAAAATAGCTTTGGCATCGCGGAAGTCGATCAAGACCAAAGACGATCGAGAAGTGTTAACTTAAGGATGGGCAATTTATAGCACAAATTTCAGATGTTGCCATCTACAAAAAAAGTCGTTGTTGGACTCTCTGGTGGGGTAGACAGTTCTGTTGCCGCTGCCATTCTCTGTGAACAAGGTTATGATGTCCTCGGTCTGACGCTGTGGTTGATGCGGGGTAAGGGTCAATGCTGCTCGGAAGGAATGGTCGATGCGGCAAAAATTTGCGAACAGTTAGGAATTACTCACGAGATTGTCGATAGTCGCGATACTTTCGAGCAATATATTATTGATTATCTGGTGGCTGGCTATGAAGCGGGGATTACACCATTGCCCTGTTCCCAGTGCAATAAGGCGGTGAAATTTGGGCCGATGGTCAAATATGCCAAAGCAGAGTTAGGGGCTGACTACATCGCCACCGGGCACTATGCGCGGATTACCTATGATGATAATTTGCAACGGCACCAATTGCGACGGGCGATCGACAGGTCTAAGGATCAGACTTATTTTCTCTACGATTTAGACCAAGATATCCTGGCGGCGACGATGTTTCCGCTAGGAGATACACTCAAAACCCAAACGCGGGAAATTGCGGCTGGATTAAATCTATCCACAGCCGATAAACCTGAAAGTCAAGATCTCTGTTTGGTCGAAAAACATGGTTCGATGAAAACATTTCTCGATCAATATATCAATGAGCGTCCAGGGGAAATTGTCGATACTCAAGGGGCAGTACTGGGCCAACATCTGGGTATCCATCATTACACGATCGGTCAACGGCGAGGGATTGGACTTGCTGCGCCAGAACCCCTATATGTCGTCGCGCTGGATGCGGGCAAAAATCGGGTAGTTGTCGGTTCTCGCGCGGAAACTCATGGTTCTGAGTGTACAGTCGATCGAGTCAACTGGGTTTCTATCCCACAGCCAACGGCACCAATTAGAGCAGAGGTGCAGGTGCGATATCGTTCGGAAGCTGTACCTGTGAGTGTCATTCCCCTGGAAGACGGCAAGATTCGATTAGTGTTTGATGAGCCTCAATTTGGGATTACTCCAGGTCAAGCTGCGGTATGGTATGACGGGGATATTGTTCTTGGTGGGGGAATCATCGATCCGATTGTTCAATCTCAAGTATAGAGATCTCTGTGAACACCCTTTTAGAAGGGCTACCGCACTACACAAGTCTGTTTGGGTTGCTGCGTAGATCTACCCACCCCACCCTACGGGCACCCCTCCTTGGAGGGGATTTTTTATCCCAGCCATCCCCTTTCTAAAGGGATGGGAAAAAGCCCCACCTTTCCAAGGGGGGGTTGGGGGGGTAAATCAACCTAAAGCGAGGTCCAGTAGAGTGGTCTGTACAAGGGAACCTTTCAAAATGAGGGAATTTTCCATCCTCAACCGAATTCAACAGAAGTTGTCGAGTACTTTACCGTGATTATCGACGAGATTTTTCGGACGATACCAACGACAAGATTGCCAACGTTTAAAGACACTTAGATCTAGCACTGCTTCAGGTGGAATCACTCGCAGAATTTTGAACAAAGGACGTTTTAGTTCAGCATTAATATCGATAGTTACATCTGTGTCAAACCCATCTTCAATCTTGTTTCGATCGAATCTTAAGCCAAGGTTCAGTTTTTCAACTTCCTCGATCGTCCATAATAATGCACCATTAGATAGCGGACTATTGGCGCGAGTGCCTCCACCGACACAACCATGTCCACCCGGAAACCAAACTTCTGTCAATTGACCTGCTTGAGCTGGTTTCATCGGGGTTGGTAGAAACACTTTACGATTTTCGTCAATCGAAACTGCATGAAGGGCATGTTTGATTGTGCTACTCAGTTTTGTGTTGTGAAATTGATATTTCTGATTAAAGAATCGATCGATAAAAGTAGGTAGCCAAGCAATCCGAGGAATTCCTAATGCACCGACAGTATCCCAACAGCCTAACAACGTAATTTCAACAATCTCTTGATAATCATCTCTAAATTCTGCTGTCATTTGCTGACGAAATTCAGCTATTTTGTCGAGATCTCTGACTTTGACACTTTCGCGAATTGATTCATTTTTATCGACATATTCACCCTTGGCATCTTGATAGATTTTATAAGCCTGGGGAATCTTGCGTACACCCTGACGTGGTAGCATCCCGATCGATCGAATTAGTCCGACTAAACTACGAATGGTATAGGCTCCACGACTAAATCCAAATAGATAAATTCGATCGCCTGGGGCATAATTCAAGCACAAAAAACGGTAAGCATCTTGAATATTTTTGTCTATGCCAATCCCGAACAGACCACCAGCAATACGATCGATCCAATTTCCCGTACCAATGCCTTCACCATAAAAAACTAGATTATCTGGAGCGGATTCAATCGCCTGGGTAATCTTCATTACGTTAGTTGGATAAGGACTACCGATTTTTTGCCAGGTACCGTCACTACAGACAATTAATTGCTTCATAATTACCTCCGACTGGGTGATTGAATTAGAGTGTAAGCTGACGTGGAGGTAGAGAAAAGTGTCTGAATTATTATTAGCTAGTTTGATTTTTATTGCGGCGGTACTCTATAGCTCCGTGGGACACGGTGGAGCATCAGGATATTTGGCTGCAATGGCTCTATTTGGCATAGAGCCAGCCGTGATGAAACCGACAGCACTAGTCTTGAATATCATTGTGTCAGCGATCGCGACGCTTAAATTTTATCGATCGGGCTGTTTTAATCGATCTCTATGCTGGCAATTTGCGCTCGGTTCGATTCCCTGTGCATTTTTGGGCGGATCGATTGTCGTTCCCACTCAGAATATAGGAGTAAACGGATCGGGAGTCAACGATTGCAACGTTTATTGGCAGTGGTTTTGGCGATCGCTGGGATAAAATTAATCTTGACGTGATCTTCTGTTTTTTAGCTCGATTTCAAGAAATCAAATTCTTCTCACATCTTGTACCAGTGTAAGAATACTATTGCTCCGCGTAGATCCAGGGTACCCCCACAGGTTAATTGTGTAGGGGTGCCCTTCATGGGTACCCTAAGATCTACGCTTTTACCAGTCTTGATGTATTGGTGCAAGATGTGAATCTGGGAAACAGATTGTTCAACGATGCTGTCTCGATCTACTGACTGACAATTTAGGCATTTTACCAAACAGATCCAGTATGCATCAGCTCAGGTTTTATTTAATCGTTACTGCCGTTATCACTACTAACTTTTTCCCACTAGTCTTTTCGGTCAAAATTGCCCATGCAGATCATCAACCAAGTTTAGCAAATAGGTTGATTATTTCTCATCCTCCAACTAAGCAAATTTCTCAGCAGCCAGCTAAAATATCCACCCAAAATTTCGTCAGTCAAGGTACCGAAATATTCTTGAATGGTAAAACTCTGAATATTCCCTGGGGACAGTGGCAAGTGGGAAATAGTCTACGCTTAGGTATCAGTGATACTGCTCTCGATCGACAGATGGGAATAGAATTATTTAATAATAGTAATTATCAAACTCAACCGATCAATTGGTATGCGACTCAACGGACACCAATTAATTTAACTGCTAAACTTGGTCGGCAATATCGCTATCTAGACATCACCGATCTGGCTAAAAGTAGCGGTTGGCAATGGCAGCTAATGGGGAGTAAACTCCAGCTCAATACACCAGCTACTAAGGTGATCAATGTTCGCCGAGAAACTATCCCGAAAAACGGTAAAATTGCGGTCACGCTCGATCGATATACACCTTGGAAACTCAGCCAAACACCCACAGAAGGTTATTTGACGATCGAAGCAAATGCCGATCCAGCCTTACTCGCCCAATTTAACGCACCACCACCAACTTTCGACACGAACCTAGATCCGGATGACGATCCAACTGCTCAGAAACTAGAATATAAAGTCACTAGTAATCAGACTCAAACAATTATCCAATTTCCGATCGTCAAAGGACAACGGGCGAGGGCAAAATTATTATCACCCACCAATCTTGAAGTTAGTATCAATCCTCATCTCGCAACAATACCCGATCGAGCCATAAATTGGGCACCAGGATTAAAATGGCGACAAAAGTGGGTGAAATTGGGAGTCAATAACTTCCCCGTTAGCTATCTCGAAATCGATCCGCGCCAAAAGGGAATTAAAATGCGATCGATGTTAGCTCTAGAACCAAATCTAGTCGGGACAAATCATCTGATTAAATCTGCCCCCACCACTCAAGTCGCCGCCGCCATTAATGGGGGATATTTCAATCGCAATAATCGGATGCCCTTAGGTGCGATCAAACGCGATGGAAAGTGGTTGTCCAGTCCCATTTTAAATCGTGGGGCGATCGGTTGGAACGATAGCGGCAAAATCCAGATTGCACGTTTGCAGATGCAAGAAACCCTAAATACGTCCAAAAATGAACAGTTGTCAATCCTTGCACTCAATAGTGCATACGTTCAAACCGGAATTAGTCGTTACACCAGCGAATGGGGCAAAACGTACAGTCCGATTCAAGCCGATGAACTAATCATCACAGTACAACAGAATAAAGTCACCCAAATTACCCCAGGTAATGCGATTGGCAGTGTTAATGTTCCAATTCCAGTAAATGGTTATTTACTAGCCTTGCGGGGACAGCCAGAGCTGTCTGGGAGTGTGTCGATCGGTACCAACATCACCCTCAAACGACAAATTACCCCACCAGAATTTGATACCTATCCCCAAATTCTCGCGGCTGGCCCCTGGCTGTTGCAAGCAGGTAAAATAGTCCTCGATGCTAAAGGTGAAAACTTTGGTGCCAACTTTAGTAAAGAATCCGCAGTCCGCAGTGCGATTGCCAATACTCCGACAGGTAATATTATCCTCGTCGCCGTCCACAATCGGGCTGGTGGTAAAGGGCCGACTCTGGCAGAAATGGCTCAACTACTCCAACAAATGGGCACTGTAGACGCACTAAATCTCGATGGAGGCAGTTCTACAAGTCTATATTTAGGCGGACAATTAATCGATCGATCCTCAGCTACTGCCGCACGAGTACACAATGCAATTGGGATTTCGATCGAACCATAATTTTCAAACAGAACTCTAGCTGAAAATAGTTTCCTCACATCTTGCACCAATGTATCAACACCATTACTGCGGCAACCCGTGGGTACCCACAAGGGGCACCCCTACAGGTAACTTGTAGGGGTGCCCTTGATGGGTACCCGAAGATCTACGCTAATTACTAATACCTTCACACTGGCGCAAGCTGTGAGTTCACTTATCAAAGTCAGCTCGACTCCAAAAGCTGTTGAATAGTCGTTCTTAATTGCTTCATCCTAAAGGGTTTAGCCAGATATTCATTCGCTCCGGCTGCTAGACATTTTTCGCGGTCACTATTCATCGCTAATGCAGTGAGGACAATGATCGGAGTCTGTACCAGTCGTGGATTTTGACGGATAGTGGCGATCGCTTCTAACCCATCAACCCCAGGCATTTGGATGTCCATCAAAATTAAGTCAGGCAAGAGAGATTGAGCCAGATCGATTGCTTCTTGGCCATTTTCGGCAAAGATCAGCCGATAATTACAGGCTTCGAGATAGCTGGAAAACATAAAAATGTTATCTTGATTGTCTTCAGCCAACAAGATCAGCGGCGACTCGACGGCTGTTTCATCGTCGATTCTCCAGAGGAGAGGCTCCGCCAACGAGATTGAATTGGAGCTAAGATCGAGATCTGGGGCTGTGTCGGTCCGATGTTCACCTGAAACATGGTAAGGCAACCGTACCGTAAAGCAACTACCTCGACCAAACTCACTAGCAACACTCACTGAACCACCATGCAGTTCGACGATTTGTTTCACCAGCATCAGTCCCAGTCCGGTACCTTCATACTGACGATTGAGGCTACTGTCAATTTGGATAAAGGGTTGGAACAGTTTTGATTGATTTTCTGGAGTGATTCCAATGCCTGTATCCTTGACAGACAGGAGAATCCAGGCATTAGCAGCCGAGGCTTCTGGTGGATGTGCTGCGATTGAATCTTCGAGCTGGAGTTCGAGCGTTACCTGACCACCAATCGGCGTAAACTTGACACCATTAGTCAGCAAGTTGATGATTACCTGCCGGATTCGGCGTTCATCAACGTCAATTTTGACCAAGTTGGGCGCGAAAATAGTTGTCAGTTGAATCTGTTTTTTGAATGCCTGTTCTTTGACGAATACCAGACTGGATTTACACAAATCGGTAATTGTCACCGCTGTAATATCTAGTTCTAGTTTGCCTGCGGCAATTTTGGATACTTCCAGAACGTCATTGATCAGCGAGAGTAGATGTTGACCACTGCGTTCGATGGTGGCGATCGCTTTTTGCTGCCGTTTGTCGATCGATCCGAGCATTCCGCCCTGTAGCCCCTCAGACAGCCCCAGAATCGCGTTGAGCGGAGTCCGTAGTTCGTGACTCATATTGGCGAGAAACTCGTCTTTGAGGCGGGTAGCACGTAACAGTTCCACATTAGAACGTTCTAGGCGTTGTTGGTATTCTTGGCGTTCAAGCAACGCTGCTTTCTGTGCGGTGATATCTTGGGCGGTACCAATCGTTTGCAGTACTCGCCCCTGAGCATCGCGACTAAAGATGGAATTTCGACTGAGCAGCCAACACCATTCTCCATTGGCACGTTTCATTCGATATTCAAATTCCAAAATGTCACCATCTTGAGCTGCGGCGATTCGGGCGTACTCTGCGGGGATGATGGTGAGATCGTCAGGATGAATTAAATTTTGAAACAGACTGGCACCCATCGCTTGAATTTCTACTGCTGTGTAACCGAGAACTGTCGAAATCTCCCGATTGACATAGACATTACGCTCTGATTGGATGTCGTATAGATAGAGAATGTTCGGTGATGCCTGAGCAATTTGTTCGATAAAATGCTTACTTTCCTGTAAGGCTAGCTCTGCCTGACGGCGTTCGGTAATATTCCGAAAAATTGCCTGAACAATCTGCACACCATCTACTTCAAGCCAGATACCCGTAATCTCTACTGGTACCTGGCTACCATCTTTTCGCAGCACAATGCTTTCCAGGATTGGAGGTATATCATGCCGCACAACATCGTGAAAACTTGCTCTTGCGGCTGCTAACTCTGCGGGGGGATGGATCTGAGACATGTGCAGGTGGCGCAATTCAGCTTGGCTATAGCCCAAAAGTTTTTCTAACGTCTGATTTCCTTCGATGAAATTGCCTTGAGCATCTAGCAAAACGATCGCATCGCTAGCACCATCCATCAGGGCGCGGTAACGGTACTCACTTTTTTGGAGCGCGATGGTGCGTTCCGCAACTCGCTGTTCCAATTCTTGATTCAACTGTGCCAATGCTTGAGCTGCTTGTTCTCGCTCCAATTCGGCTTGCTTGCGTTCGCTGATATCGCGGATCAGCCAGCGCAAACCATTGACAGTATTCGAGTTGTCATAAATTGGGGCAACTGTAACTTCGGCGGGGAATGCCTTGCTGTGCCGAGGTTGAAGGGTAATTTCCCAAGTTTGCCGCCGATTATCCAGCGGAGACACTACGCCAATGGGAGAAGATTGTCGATCGAGTTGGTTATAAAATAATGAATAGTCTTGTGTAGCAATGAACACAATCAAGGGCTTATTGATCAGATCGGATTGTCCGAGTCCCAACAGATTGGAGATCGCCTGATTCGCTGATTGGATCACACCTGAAGGATTGGTGACGAGATAGCCATCGGGCGCGAAATTAAATAAATCATGATATTTCTGCCGTTCCTGTTCTAGATAGATATTCTGTTGAATCAGAGCTTCTTCCGCTGTCCTCAACTCTTCCAGGACTTCTGGCAACGACCAATTTGTCTCTTGTGGTTGATTGTTGTGTACTTCTCTGCTAGCAGCAGTTCCAGCCATTGCTACGATCTCATTCTGTGTTTCTGGATTTAAACGGCTTGGATCGATCGACATAGACATCTTTTTTAGCCAGCGAAGGGGGTTTAAACCAATCAGGAGATAATGATTGTAGCTGAGTGGGACAAAGCACTTCTCTTATTATTCCCTCCAATTTGATACTTCAATCCCCATCTTACAAATATTCTGTTGGTGTGAACGGAGCCTCTCTTGTAGAAATCATCAATATTTCGATGGAGAAGTTGAAGAAAATCAAGAAGTTTTATCTTTAACCGCAAACAAATGTTAAGTTTTTAGTTGCAAATTGTTTCAGATAAATCGCAGAACGCTCACCCATCAGGGATTTTCTGTTAAAACTACTAGAGAGTGAGACCTGAGTGGGTACATCGATTGAGTGACGCTACAAATCACTTTCATGTCTGCTCTACCTCGCGAATATCATACTTTTCAAGCCATTTTCTCCAAATTCATCCCACATTATCCCCTAGGAGCAATACCGAATGTTCACTAACGTCAAGTCCACCATTAGACATATAACTCCCGCCGATGTTCGGGGCAGACAGTTATTAAAGGTGGTCTATGTCGTGTTAGAGCCACAGTATCAGAGTGCAATTTCTGCCGCTGTTAATGCCATTAACGACCACAACCCCAAAATCGCGATCGAAATTAGTGGTTATTTATTAGAGGAATTGCGCGATCCTGAGAATTATGCTGGCTTGCAGCGCGAGATCCAAACTGCGAATATCTTCATCGCTTCACTGATTTTTATCGAAGATTTAGCTGAGAAAGTCGTTGCTGCGGTTGAGCCATATCGGGATAATTTGGATGTAGCGGTAGTGTTTCCGTCGATGCCTGCGGTGATGCGGTTGAGCAAGATGGGTAGTTTCTCGCTGGCGCAATTGGGACAGTCCAAGAGTGCGATTGGCGAGTTTATGAAGAAGCGCAAAGCTAAGGCTGGCGCGGGTAGCTTCCAAGATGGAATGCTGAAGTTATTGAATACGCTGCCTAGTATCCTCAAGTATCTACCGATCGAGAAGGCTCAGGATGCCCGAAACTTTATGTTAAGTTTCCAGTATTGGCTCGGTGGTACGCCGGAGAATCTGGAAAACTTTTTGTTGATGTTGGCCGATCGATATGTGTTGAAGGAAGATGATACGCTAAACTCGACGGCTGCGGGTGGCGAAATCAAGTATCAAGATCCTGTCACTTTCCCTGACATGGGGATTTGGCACCCGATGGCTCCGCAGATGTTTGAGGATGTGAAGGAATATCTGAACTGGTACAATAGCCGTCGCGATATTTCTGACGATCATAAAGATCCGTTGGCTCCATGTATCGGTTTGGTATTGCAACGTACCCACATCGTCACAGGCGATGCGGCGCATTATGTAGCAGTGTTACAAGAATTTGAATCGATGGGTGCGCGAGTCATCCCGATGTTTGCCAGTGGTTTAGATTTCTCGAAACCCCTAGAAGCCTACTTCTTCGACCCGATCGACAAAACTAACGCGATCGTCGATGCAGTGGTCTCCCTGACCGGATTTGCCCTAGTTGGTGGCCCAGCGCGACAGGATCATCCTAAAGCAATTGACGTACTCAAACGGTTGAATCGTCCCTACATGGTGGCGTTACCTTTAGTCTTCCAAACTACTGAAGAATGGGAAGAGAGCGATTTAGGTTTACACCCGATTCAAGTTGCTTTACAGGTAGCAATTCCTGAATTAGACGGTGCGATCGAGCCTATCATTTTATCAGGTCGTGATGGTTCTACTGGTCGCGCGATCGCTTTGCAAGATCGGATTGAAGCCATCGCTGGTCGGGCGATGAAATGGGCAAACCTCCGCCGCAAGCCAAAAATTACTAAAAAGGTCGCGATTACTGTCTTCAGTTTCCCACCTGATAAAGGTAACGTCGGTACCGCTGCATATTTAGACGTATTTGGTTCGATCTACGAAGTCCTCAAATCCATGCGGGACAATGGTTACGATGTCCAAGATTTACCTGAATCGCCCCAAGCATTACTCGAAGCAGTAATCCACGATGTCCAGGCTCAATATAATAGCCCCGAACTAAATGTTGCTTACCGGATGCCTGTAGATGAGTATGAAAAACTCACCCCTTATTCTGAGAAGCTCCACGAAAGCTGGGGGCCACCTCCAGGTAATCTCAATAGTGATGGTCAAAATCTAGTCATTTACGGCAAACATTTCGGAAATATCTTCATCGGTGTTCAGCCCACATTCGGCTACGAAGGCGACCCAATGCGGTTACTCTTCTCCCGTTCCGCCAGTCCCCACCACGGTTTCGCCGCCTACTATACCTACCTCGAAAAAGTCTGGGAAGCAGATGCCGTCCTCCACTTCGGCACCCACGGTTCCCTGGAATTCATGCCAGGTAAGCAAATGGGCATGTCCAACGATTGCTTCCCCGATAGCTTAATCGGCAACATCCCCAACCTCTACTACTACGCCGCCAACAATCCCAGCGAAGCCACCATCGCCAAACGCCGTTCCTACGCCGAAACCATCTCCTATCTCACCCCACCCGCCGAAAATGCAGGTTTATACAAAGGCTTACAAGAACTCGGCGAACTCGTCGGTTCCTACCAAGCCCTACGGGAAAACGGACGGGGTGTTCAAATCGCCAACACGATTATGGACAAAGCGCGGATTTGCAACCTCGATAAAGACATCAATATCCCCGAAATCGATGCAGGCACAATCAGCCTCGAAGAACGGGATAATATCATCGGCGCAGTCTACAGCCGCCTGATGGAAATCGAATCCCGCCTCCTCCCTTGCGGCTTGCATGTAGTGGGCAAACCACCAACCGCCGAAGAAGCAGTCGCCACGCTAGTAAATATAGCATCACTCGATCGGGAAGAAGAAGGGATCAAAGGCTTACCTCGGATCATCGCCGAAAGTCTAGGACGCGACCTAGACCAAGTGTATCAAAGTAACGATCGTGGCATCCTCGAAGATGTCCAACTCTTACAAGACATCACCCAAGCTATCCGTGAAGCCGTCGCCGCCATTGTCACCTCTCAGGTAGATGCTGAAGGACGAGTTTCCCTGATGTCCAAACTAAACATCTTCAACGTCGGCAAAAAAGCCGCCTGGGTAGAATCCCTCTACGCCTCCGGCTACAAAAACGTCAACCTCGACGAAATCAAACCCCTCTTCGACTACCTGGAATTCTGCCTCAAACAAGTCTGTGCCGACAACGAACTCGGCGCACTCCTGCAAGGATTAGGCGGTGAATACATCCTCCCAGGGCCAGGAGGCGACCCCATTCGCAACCCCGATGTCTTACCCACAGGTAAGAACATGCACGCCCTAGATCCTCAATCCATCCCCACTGAAGCCGCAGTTAAATCTGCAAAGGTTGTGGTGGATCGGTTACTCGATCGCCAAATGCGCGACAATAACGGTCAATATCCCGAAACCATCGCCTGCGTTCTCTGGGGTACAGACAACATCAAAACCTACGGCGAATCTCTCGCCCAAATCATGTGGATGGTCGGAGTCAAACCCGTACCCGATGCCCTCGGACGGATCAACAAACTCCAAATGATCTCCCTCGAAGAACTCGGTCGTCCCCGCATCGATGTCGTCATCAACTGTTCCGGCGTATTCCGCGACCTGTTTATCAACCAGATGAACCTGCTCTACCAAGCCGTGAAAATGGCAGCAGAAGCCGATGAACCATTAGAAATGAACTTCATCCGCAAACACGCCCTAGTTCAAGCCGAAGAGATGGGTATCAACCTGCGTCAAGCCGCCACCCGCGTCTTCTCCAACGCTTCCGGCTCCTACTCTTCCAACATCAACTTGGCAGTTGAAAACGGCACCTGGGAAAACGAAGCTGAACTCCAAGAAATGTACCTCGGACGCAAATCCTTTGCCTTCAGTGCCGATAATCCAGGCACCATGGAGCAAAACCGCAACATCTTTGAAACAGCCCTCAAAACAGCGGATGTCACCTTCCAGAACCTCGATTCCTCGGAAATCAGTCTGACCGATGTATCCCACTACTACGACTCAGACCCGACTAAAATCGTCGCTAACCTGCGGACAGATGGTAAAACGCCTACGTCCTTCATCGCTGATACCACCACTGCTAACGCTCAAGTTCGCACCCTCTCAGAGACTGTTCGCTTAGATGCGCGGACAAAGTTACTCAATCCGAAATGGTATGAGGGAATGCTCTCACATGGTTATGAAGGTGTACGGGAACTCTCGAAACGGTTGGTCAATACCAGTGGTTGGAGTGCAACAGCCGGAGCGGTGGATAATTGGATTTATGAGGAAACCAATGACACGTTTATTAAGGATAAGGAGATGTGTAAGCGGTTGATGGATCTCAATCCTAATTCGTTCCGTAAGATTGTTTCGACGCTGTTGGAGGTTAATGGGCGGGGTTATTGGGAGACTAGTGATGAGAATCTCGATATGCTCCGCGATCTCTATCAGGAGGTTGAAGACCGGATTGAGGGTGTTGAGTAATACCTAATTTAATGAGGGACGTTACGCAAGTAGCGTCCTTTTTATTATCTGTGCTAGCATCAAATTAATGCTCGATCGTTTCGCACAATTGAACAATTTATGGTTAATCTTCATACTGAATCAGCCTTTCAAAAAGCGATCGAAGCCGTAGAGCAATTGCCGATAGATGAGCGGTTAGTGCTTTTGGATGTGTTACGGCAACGGATTGGGCAAACTAAGCGACAAGAATTAGTAGCAGAAGTAGCGGCTGTACGTGAAGAATATCGATCTGGAAATGTTAAATTTGGCTCAGTGAGCGATCTGATGTCTGAGTTGGACGAACTATGAAAATTGGGTGGACACCAAGATCGAGTAGGGCTTTTAAACGTTTAGTCAAACGCAACCCTCAATTACGAGCATTGGTTGAGCAGACATTGCAACAAATGGTGTCAGATATATATCATCCAAGTTTGAAAACCCATAAGCTCATGGGCAATTTGGATGATACTTGGTCTTGTTCAATTGATTACAGTTACCGGATTTTGTTTGAGTTTGTGACCGATCCTGAAACGGATGAGAGGGCAATATTATTGTTAAATATTGGTTCTCATGATGAGGTTTATTAATGTGATAATTCTATCAAATATTCAAACAAGCGACAGGAAAATATTTTGATAGTTTTTCTTCCTAATTAGCTATGCTTGGAGAAAAGATCGCCTTTTTAAATGAACAATCCAATGGTGATAATCACGAGCGAGTGTGGCGATACACTAACTCAACGCAACTAATTTTTATTGTTTATCGATCGCCACTTGTAAATTTGATTTTGACCATCGTTCTCGAAAAAAAGATATCGATCGTTAAAATCAAAATTCAGGGTATGGGCAATTCACCCTGAATTTTGAGGAAGTTTTAGAATTGATAACCCAAACGAATACCAAAATCTATCGCACTACCAGCAGGTTTAATGAAGTCATTGACACTAATACTCTGACCGTTTGCCGAGATCGAACCACTCAAGCTCCGAGAAAAGTTATAGGTGGCATTAGCACCTATGGTAAAACCATCGGAAATCGCATAGTCTACTCCCGCAACCAGCCCAATCTTGGTTTCATTAGTATTTAGTGTTCCCGATCCACCTAGTCCAGTTATACTACCAGAGGCTGAAGAGAATGCAACTTTTGGTCCTAAGTAAACTGTAGACTTACCTTGAGGGTCGAGTTTAAAATCATAGGTAACAGCCAATCCAAACGATGTACCTGTTGGTCTGCTCTTAGCTGTAGTGGCTGGAATACCTAGTGGAATAGTGGTGCCAGCAGGTCCAACATCAGGAATACTGAAACCAGCGGGAATACTAGTACCAGCGGAAACGATAGTACCTGCTGGATAATTCCCGACTGTAATATTGGTGGTAAATGCTAGCGTAGTTGTATAGTCGGCAGTTAAAAACTGCTGAGTTGTTGTGGTAAATGGTGTGTTAGGTGCAATTGTTACAGGGTTTGAAACTTGTGGAGAATTGAATTCTACATCACTACCACTACTAAAGAACACCTCTGGACGAATCGAGATGTTGTCAGCCACCCCCACTTTGCCCTGAACGCCAAAGCTGGTGCTGTTACCAAATTGGACAGCTAAACCTAGATCGTTTTTCTTGTTGACCTGGTTTTGGGTGTCACTTCGTTCATTAACTTGCGCCAGATTTGAATTTGATTTAGGTTGTGGGAAGTCAGGATTGACTACAACATTAATCGGATCGGCAGCCAGGAGATGTAGTCTGGGATTTGCTGTTTCTGTTGTTGGCGTGGTAGAAACTAAATTTAGTTGGTTAGTTGATCGATTTTCTGCTATCTTCGCATTGGTAGTTTTTACAACTGTTGATTCCTTTGCAACAGCTTTAGCACCTTGATTTGTGGGAATTTCTGATGCGTTGGCAGAGTCCCTACCTTGGAGCATCGCATTACCGCTCGATATTAGCGCAAATGTTCCCACAAGCAAAGATTGACTTAATATTTGAGTCGAAGTTTTTGGTAACATACTAACTGAATTTGTCGGGGAGGTAAATAAAATGAGGAGAGTGAGATCTTTCTCACTCCCTAATCTGGCGATAGATCGTGACCAAAATAGCTCGTCGGATCGACATTCGATATCAATATTACGAGGAGTGCTTTCAATTGAGATCTACTGCTAGATGTGAACAGAGAATACTCCAACCCCGATCGATTCATCAGTAAGAAAAAGTGAGAAAAAAGTAAGTAATTATTCTCGCGAAATATTAAGTCATGTAAACTTTCTGCTATACAGCTTACAGGTGATGCCACACGATCGAGCTATACTCCTTACATTCCACCATCGATCGCGGCTAAATGACTGGACAAGAAGCTCTCAGAATCATCGATCGATTGCTCGAACAAAATCACAAAGGAAGACTCAAACCGATCCCAATACTTCTCGGTTAAGCTCTAAGCAGTGCTAGCAATAGAGAAACTAAGGTGTGGGTGCTGAGTTCCCGTACCAGGATGAAAAGGTTTTTTCGCTGGAAATTTTGAACGGGTCTTTTTAACAACGCGCGGGTTACTT
>JANYIT010000405.1 GCA_025358725.1 Chamaesiphon sp. GL140_3_metabinner_129_sub | reverse complement strand
GTAGAGCAAATGATTGCTAACCCTAAAACCATCCAAGGCGAAAACCCTTGGGTAGACAAAATCTACGACCTGATGGCAGCAGTAGATGACTATATCCCTTCTCCCGAGCGGGAAGTTGACAAACCATTCTTGATGGCTGTTGAGGACGTATTCTCGATCACTGGTCGTGGTACAGTTGCAACCGGACGGATCGAACGTGGAAAAGTCAAAGTTGGCGAAAACGTAGAAATCATCGGTATTCGCGACACACGTAGTACCACCATCACTGGTGTAGAAATGTTCCAAAAATCCCTCGATGAAGGTTTTGCTGGTGACAACGTTGGTGTATTGATGCGTGGTATCCAAAAAGCCGACATCGAACGCGGTATGGTCATTGCTAAACCTGGTAGTGTGAAACCACATACCGAATTTGAAGGTGAAGTATATGTCCTAACCGACAAAGAAGGTGGTCGTAAGACTCCATTCTTCCCTGGCTACCGTCCGCAGTTCTACGTCCGTACAACTGACGTAACTGGGAACATCAAAGCCTTCACTGCTGATGACGGTAGTGCTGCTGAGATGGTGATGCCTGGGGATCGGATCAAAATGATTGTAGAACTAATCAATCCAGTCGCGATCGAGCAAGGTATGCGCTTCGCAATCCGTGAAGGTGGACGCACAATCGGAGCTGGTGTAGTAGCCAAAATCATCAAGTAGGTTAATACCTAAATTAAAGATAGAGATGTACTCAGGTGCATCTCTATCTTTGTGTCTGATGAATTAATCAGTCAATAATTACTCTCGTACCTTGACAACCTAAACCTAAACTTTAAAATCATGGCTACTGTAACTCAGCAGAAAATTCGGATTCGGTTAAAAGCATTCGATCGTCGCTTATTAGATACCTCCTGCGATAAAATTATCGAGACAGCCAATAGAACTGGAGCGACCGCAGTCGGTCCAATCCCCTTACCAACCCGCCGCCGCATCTATTGCGTCCTGCGTTCTCCCCACGTTGATAAAGATTCCCGCGAGCATTTTGAAACCCGCACTCATCGTCGGATCATCGATATCAAAGATCCTTCAGCTAAAACGATCGATGCGCTAATGAAACTAGATCTACCCGCAGGTGTAGATATCGAAGTGAAGCTCTAGAAGAAGTTGAGTTATTAATTTATGTTTAAGAAGTCCTCGCCTGAGGGCTTTTTTATTAATGATAGTCGATCCCTACTTGCGATCGAGCTATAATCTAACACTGAAACATCAACTCCGCCAGCCCGTACAATCTGAATTCCAGCACCTCTAATCGATTTGTTTGAACGTCACCATATCACTTAGGTGATTTGTTCATTTGCTACGACAAGGCTCATTACCGAACTATCGATGCTCATTCAACGACGGGCGATCGTTCGCTATCAAGCTCCGATTAGTTTACCCAACAATAGCGAACCAGACCCAGATATTGTAATTGCGAGATTGCGATCGGATGATTATGTTGACAGTTATCAAGGATTGACTGAATAGGCAGTCACAGATATTTTTTTAGCTACTCACTAAACTAAAAAAGGTGCAATCCGCATACTTAAATCTAGCCAGTGCGATCGAGTAATCGGCGCGCTAGTGGAGATATAATCGACTCCAGTTTCAGCAACTTGACGAATAGTTGTCAGGATAATATTTCCCGATGCTTCTATTTTAATCCGCTCATTGGCTTTACGGATAATTGTGACCGCTTGACGCATTAAGTCTGGGTGCATATTATCTAGCATGATCATATCAGCATGACATTGAATTGCTTCTTGAACTTGTTCCAATGATTCGGTTTCGACTTCGATCTTCAGTGGATAAGGCATACTTAGACGAATGCTGTCGATCGCTAATCTAATTCCGCCTGCTGCGGCGATATGATTGTCTTTGATCATCACCGCATCATCTAAACCAACTCGGTGATTGATTCCGCCGCCGACGGTAGTTGCATATTTTTCAAGTAGGCGCAAACCAGGGGTAGTTTTACGAGTATCGACTAGTTGAGTTGGTAAATCAGCAATGCAGTCTACATACTGGCGCGTAGCCGTAGCGATACCGCTCAAACGCATGGCTAGATTGAGAGCTGTCCGTTCGCCCATCAACAGTGTATCGAGATCGGCGGTGATTTCGGCGATCGATTGTCCTGGGACACAGGCAGCTCCCTCGGCAACTAGAAGCTCGAATTTAGCTTGAGGGTTCAGTAGCTCAAAAACTCGTTTAGCAACTGGTAGAGCAGCAATGATCCCCGTTTCCTTGGCGATCCAGGTAGCTGTGGCAATCCGATCGATATTTGGTAAACCTTGAGTGCTCCGATCTCCTCTGCCGATATCCTCTTGGAGCCATTGAATCAGGTGGGAGTCTAGAACTATCCAAGGGGGAAGCGTTGCATTCATTGAGAGATTGGCAATTAAATAGTGAATAACTTGTTGACATCTTTATTTAGCGTGCTGCTTGCATACTCAATCAGCCAGAAGATGTCTGATGGATAGGGATGGTGCGCTAGATATTGGCGACTAGGTGTGCAGACAATGGCGATATCTGGTTCTGGCTCAGAGTCATTCTGGAGGGTGACTGGATGAGCTTTGCGGACTGTTGCTCTGTTTCCGAGCAAGCCTCTAAGATAGCTAACTGATTCGGTACAATAGACAGCATGAGGCATTCCCTCCGGTGGCATATCGACGATTATTCCCTGTAATAACTCTACTCGTTTATCGTCTAATATTCCGGTTTCGACTAATCGATGATATTCCTCGATCGTCCATCTTGCGGTAGTTACTGTCATAGCAGATCTCCTCGAACTATTCACTATTTTATCAAGTCAGGGATATGTATTGGTACTGTGGTGAATCGATCGAGTCTCAAATTATCAAGCTAGATATTAGCGATCCTGGTTTATTATATGGGGCGACGGTGTTCACTACTTTGAGAAGTAATGCTCTCGATGTCTATGAGTTGCATTGCGATCGACTGCGATCGAGTATTGCAGATTTAGGCTGGATTCAACCTAATTGGGCACGAGTTCGATCGGGTGTGGAGCAACTAATCCCAGTCTTTCCCGTCTTGCGAATTACGATCTTTCCCGATGGACGAGAATTGATTACGGGGCGGGAATTACCGCCTAACTTAGCCACCTGGCAGAAAGAAGGTGTCACTGTAATTATTGCAGATCGGAAATTTACCCGCTCTCTACCCCAACACAAAACAGGTAATTATCTCGCGCCCTGGCTAGCTCTCCAACAGGCGCGGAACCAAAATATTCAGGAAGCCATCTTAACAAACGATCGCGGTGATTGGCTCGAAACCACAACTGGCAACCTGTGGGGCTATCGAAATGGCTGCTGGTACACACCACCGCTGAGTGCTGGCATCTTACCTGGCATCGCTCGATCGCAAATCATCAGCCTCCTCCAACGGGAAAATACATCAGTGGTTGAAATCGACTGGGATCCAGATTGGGTCAAAGAATTGGACTCGATCGGTTATAGCAATTCGGTAATCCACCTGCTCCCGATTAATACTGTGCTCACTCCGGTGGGTAAACTAGAGTATGGAGCCAAAAATTTATTGAATTGCCCTATCAATAAAATGAGAGAAAGGTTAACATAAGTTAATAAAGATAAAATAAGCCAGATTATTGGCGACGCGTAACTGAAGGGAACGACAGTTAGTAGATGGTTTCCATCAAGCACTGTCAAAAGTTACAAGTCACGAAGCAACTATATAGGAGAACGATCAGAGTGAATAATAAGCGGTGGAGAAATGCTGGACTGTATGTCTTGCTAGCGGTAGTAGCGATCGCATTGGCGACTACATTCCTCGAAAAACCAGCCCCAGCGCAAAAAACGCTGAAATATAGTCAGTTTATTCAAGAAGTCAAACGGGGTGAAATCGA
>JANYIT010000342.1 GCA_025358725.1 Chamaesiphon sp. GL140_3_metabinner_129_sub | reverse complement strand
TCTGTGGGTAAGTCCCCCCAATTACACCCATTCTTTAGTTGATAAAATATTCCATCCAAAATTTGTCGCTTTGTCCATTTCGGTGGTTTAGTCTTCTTCTTTTGTGGTAGCAATGGTTCGATGATTTCCCACTCTCTGTCTATCAAGCTGCTTGCATACACCATTTATTTCTCATTTTAGCTCCTTCTAAAAAGATCCCAAATGGGTTCTATAATTTAAAGTAGCAGCATTTCCTCGTTACATCATCACTGCTTTTGGGTTACTCGTTCAGAATAATTACGTGCGTCCACTAACAACTAATGATTTAGGCATCGAGGGAAATGTTGAAGATATACAGGGAACATTTTCGATTCGAGATGGGATTGTGATCGTCACAATCGATTTCATTCAAGGAGATATCAAAAATCCATTTAGGATACTTAGCAATCTCCAGCAAAGAGCAATAGAATCGGGAGCCAGTAAGTTAAGAATCGAAGTTACCGTAGTTAATGAGAAACTATACAACGCTTTAACTAAACGTTACGGCATGAAAACATCAGGAGGAATAGACACGATCGAGATTCCCTTTTAAAAGTGAAACCAGGAGACAAAGAAAATGAACATCATCTCATTAGCTCATAAAAATCTTAGCAATCTAGCTGGTTACATCGACGTTGAAAATGAAAATAGAACATCTTTGAGCAATTTTTTGCTAAATTTTCAGTTTGTAAATGAAGATGAAAAAATAATTGGATTTTACAGAAACCAATGCCCCGAACATGATTTCATTGTGATTACTAGTCAACGGATAGTAGTTAACGATTTAGAACAACTGACTACTTACAGCATAAGGTATGACAACATCGAAGATGTTCATACGGAACCCAGCAAAAGCACAAACAAAATATTTGTCAGACAAAAAGACGGATCGTCTGATTCCATATTAGTCAGCGGAATCAAAGGAGATAAGTTTCTCGATATATATGGCTTTTTGAGGTTTCTGAAAAAAGTATTAGTTAATATTCATTTGAATAATGCTGTTAGTCTATCAGTGTAAAAGAATCGTGACTATTTTCTCGTCTTAAATTGCACATACAGATTTTCAGGTGCCTTCTCAAAATATTTGAACATCGCGGGACATAGCCATCCTTCCATGCCTAATTGAGAACTATGGTACCAATTACCTCCATATTCCTCGCGTTTCCATTCTAAAGTTGATTGGTAGCCTGGAAAGGGAGTACTCGCAAACATCAACACAAATCCATCTTCTGGATTAGTTATATCTGCCACCATTTGTTCAATGATCTTATCTGATCCAGCCACAAATGGCTCTTGAATCAAACCTACCCGTTCATCATCAAATACCCACATATTCTCATATTTATAAGGATAAATAACGTTAATTGCATTCATAACTAACTACCCTCAACTCAATCTAAAATTATCTTTTGGTATAACGGCTAGCCTATCTCGACATTAGATTTTAAGAATTGCAGCTACAATGAATCATCTCTGAATTCAGCAACACCATTTGTTGAGGAGCTAGGTATAGAATCAAGCTGAATCGGGCTACTTGCGATCGATGGAACCCCAGTTAATTGACTCCAAATGTAATCTCGTTGATTGATCAACAAAATACTTACTAATGTCAGTGAAACTCCACACCATTGGAGTAAATCGAGTGTTTCACCTAAAAATAAACTGCCGAATAATAGGGCAAATACCGGAGTCAGAAAAGTTAGCGAACTGAGACTAGTGAGGTTTCCCTGTGCCGCAAAGTAGAAAAATAAACCATAGGCGATCGCGCTCCCAAATACAGTAGAGTAAGCTATTGCCAGCCAGTCAGATCCAGTAATTGCCGTCGATTGATTTGACTCCAACCAGCAAGAACTAATTGCTAGCGGAATCCCGCCGATAATCATGTGCCAACCCGTCGCGATGACTGGATCGACATGCTTGGTCACAAATGGAATTAAGATCGTGCCTACAGCCATCGAGAGGGCAGCTAGGAGCATTAACCATTCGCCACGAGCGAATAGTACTGTTAGATCGAATTGGCTTGTCAATGGACTAGTAGCAACTTGACTCAACCATTCAACTGGTAAACCGATACAACTAATTCCCAGTACCCCCAAGATCAAACCACAAATCCCGATCGCGCCAATTTGTTCCTTAAATAACCAAGCTGATAGTACAGCGACAGCCAAAGGCTGCGAGTCAATCATCACCGAACCCAAACCCGCCGTCGTTCGCACCAATCCAGCCGCCAAAAATCCCTGAAACAAAGTTCCGTCGATTAGTGCAAATAGTCCAATCCATGCCCATGCTTGCCAACTTTGGGGTTGCGGCAGTTTGAAGATTGCGGCGACGATCAAAACTAGCATACCCGCAGGAATCAGTCGTATTCCCGCCATAAAAAAAGGCGTAGTGTGGGGCATCACTCCTTTCATCGCTACCATCGCTGTACCCCACAGGAAAAAAGGCGCGACCAACAAAATCGGTGTTAAGCTGAGTGAGAATGAGGACTGTTTTGACTGCATGAATACTTAATTTTCGGCTCTTAACAAATTGTATATTTTCCTCACAAACTCTGCTAGTTAGTTGAAAGTTAAAAGTTGAAAGCGATACCGTGAGAGTATCGTTGGTGTTAGTCTCAGCCCCAAGGTGGACACTACCCACCATCTAAATTCTTTATACTCCCCACACTTTATCTATGTTTTGGCCGTTTAATAAAAAAGCTACTAAACAAATTGCGCGGATTGAAATTGCAGGAGCGATCGGTAGTAGTACGCGAAAATCAGTGCTGAAGGCACTTCAAGAGGTTGAGGAACGCAAATATCCAGCTCTACTGCTCAGGATCGATAGCCCTGGCGGTACTGTTGGCGATTCCTATGAAATTTATCGGGCATTGCAACGGCTGCAATCGAAGGTCAAAATTGTTGCTAGTTATGGGAATATCTCCGCTTCAGGGGGCGTATATATCGGCATGGGTGCGCCGTATATTATGGCAAATCCTGGCACCCTCACGGGCAGTATTGGGGTGATCTTGCGCGGGAATAATTTAGAAAAATTACTCGATCGAGTCGGTGTATCATTTCAGGTAATTAAATCTGGACCATATAAAGATATTTTGGCATTCGATCGCGAGTTAACGCCGCCGGAGGAACAAATTCTCCAAAGTTTAATCGATAATACTTACGAGCAATTTGTCAATACTGTCGCAGAATCTCGCCACCTCGATCCCGCAACGGTGAAAACCTTTGCGGATGGACGAATTTTTACAGGCGAACAAGCGGTAGAATTTGGAGTGGTCGATCGACTGGGATCGGAGGAGGATGCTAGACTTTGGCTAGCGGAATTAGCAGGACTAGATCCAGACAAAGCTAAACTTCAGACGATTGAAGAACGCAAGCCATTGGTGACGAGATTGTTACAAAGCCAAGTTTCTGGCTTCACAGCAGTAGTATCGGCGGCAGATTGGGTACAATTTGAATTGAGTACTAGCGGACAACCCTTATGGTTATATCGTCCCTAGTGGCGATCTAGATCTTAAAATTTTGTGGAGGGTGATAGCGTGGAGTGGCGCGTAAAGGCAATTCGAGGGGCAACTACAGCGAGTGAAAATACAGAGGAAGCGATCGCCATTGCGGTCACGGAACTCTTGCAGGAATTAGAATATCGTAATCGCTTAGATCCCGATCTGATTGTCAGTGTTATTTTTACAGCCACCAAAGATTTAGATGCAGTATTCCCAGCTAAAATCGCTCGTAGCGTTTGTCCTGACTGGCAAGATGTCGCATTGATGGATGTTCAGCAAATGCATGTCGAAGGTAGTCTACCACGCTGTATTCGGTTTCTGATTCATGCCAATTTACCTGCGGATACCAAAGTTTATCATCCCTATCTACGCGGAGCGAGTAATTTACGCCCCGATCGAAGTTTAGTTAGTTGAAGTTTAGTAAGTTGAAAGTTGAAAGTTCGGATTAAAGGATGCTGGACTGTGGTGGGCAATGCCCACCACTACTATCTTTTTCTAGTTACTCCAAACTCCAAACTCCGAACTCCGAACTCCGAACTCCGAACTAATTTAACTCTGAACCTAGTTACTTTCAACTTTCAACTTTCAACTAATTACCTGCCATCTCCATCAAAATCTGCTGAGTACTTTCTTCATCAGTCCCATATTGAGGACGACGTTGCTGGTAACTACCATCAGATTGCATATCCCAAGCTTGACGATTGTCTGCTAACATAATGCCGAGAATTTCTTGGAGATCCTTCGAGATTTCTAGATCTTCAATCGGTGTAATTACTTCTACCCGTCTGTCAAGATTTCTAGTCATCCAGTCAGCACTGCCAATCAAGACTTTGGCATCACCTCCATTATTAAAATAGTAAATGCGAGAATGTTCGAGAAATCTGCCAATAATACTAATTACTCGAATATTTTCACTCACGCCTGGTAAACCTGGACGCAAACAACACATGCCACGAATAATTAGATCGATCGAAACGCCAGCTTGAGAGGCACGATAGAGATTGGCAATCATTCTAGGATCGACTAAAGCATTCATTTTTGCCACAATTCGCCCAGATTTCCCGGCTTGACAGTGGTCAATTTCTTGTTGAATTAGTTGATTAAATGATTCTCGTGTATTTACAGGCGAAACAACTAACTTTCGATAAGATCGTTGTTGAGAATAACCCGTCAGATAGTTAAATAAATCCGTCAGATCTGCGCCCAATTCGGGGCGACAACTAAATAAACCAACATCAGTATATAACTTAGAAGTTTTGGCATTGTAATTTCCCGTGCCAATATGAACATACCGTCGAATTTTTTCATCTTCCCTGCGGACAACTAATACCACTTTTGTATGAGTTTTCAAGCCGACTAATCCATAGACAACATGCACGCCAGCCTGTTCCAATTTACGTGCTAAATTAATATTATTTTGCTCGTCAAATCTAGCTTTTAGTTCGATTAATACTGAAACTTGCTTGCCATTTTCGGCTGCTTTTATCAAAGCTTTAAGAATATGCGAATCTCCCGTCGTCCGGTAGAGTGTCATTTTAATTGCCAACACTTTAGCATCATTTGCGGCACAGGTAATAAATCGTTCTACTGTATCAGAAAACGATTGATAAGGATGATGAACTAGAAAATCCTGTTTAGCAATCAAACTGAAAAAATTTCCGCCATCTTCAGTTGATTTTAAGCGTCGTAAAGAGGCAGGCACAATCGCGTTCCACGGTGGATCTTTTAATTCAGGTACAGGTAGCGATAAAAAAGACATCACATCCCCCAAACCTAGCATCCCATGAACCTCATAAATATCTTGAGCGGTAACTTCCAGTTCCTCTTGCAGCATCCGGCGAATCTGCTTGGGCATGGTATAGTCTACTTCAATTCGCACTGGAGAACCACCTTTGCGCCGCTTCCGCAAGCCATGTTCGATCGCCAGAAGTAAATCGTCAGCTTCATCTTCAGCCACGCTGATATCAGCATTTCGCGTGACTCTAAAGGTATAACAATCTTGAATGTTCATCCCTGGAAATAGGGATTCTAAATTATGCGCAATTAATTGTTCTAGCGGAATCCCTGTCCAAATTTGAGAGTGTTCTGGCTGAGATTGAAGGGGATGAGTGGGATCGATTACTTGTAGATCTTTTGGTAAAACAATAAAGCGTGGTAAAACTTTAGGCACCTTAACTCTGGCAAATAATTCTTCTCCGGTATCGGGATGCTTGATAACTACGGCGAGATTTAAACTGAGGTTAGAAATATATGGAAACGGATGCCCAGGATCGACAGCTAAAGGGGTAAGCACTGGGAAAATTTGCTCTTCAAAATAAGTTTGTAAATAGTTGCATTGTTCCTGGTTTAAGTCGTAGTAATCTAACAAGTAAATACCTTGTTCGATCATTGCTGGACGTAATACTGTTTCAAAATGCTGATGTTGTTGGGTGATTAGCTGCTGGACTCGATCGCTTGCTACGGCTAATTGTTCTGTGGGAGTTCGTCCATCTGGAGTTAATTGGCTGACTTTTGCCTCAATTTGTTGCTTGATTGCAGCAATTCGCACCATGAAAAATTCATCAAGATTCGAGCTAAAAATCCCCATGAATTTCAGTCGTTCAAGTAATGGTGTCCGCTGATCCATTGCTTCATGTAGTACTCGATCGTTAAATTCTAACCAAGTTAGTTCTCGACTTAAATAATACTGAGGATCGGCTAAATCGATGTCTGATGAATGTGTTGGCGGTGATTTTGAGAAAGTCATATCGCTCGGCTCTAGTTCAAAGTTAGTACAAATTTCCTAAAAAGTCTTGACACCGATCAGCCGACAAGATACACTAGTACTAGTCAATTAGCGGCAACAGTTAATTTTGACCTCTAAGCAGCAAATATATCAGTATTTAAGTTCATTCGATTGGATATTTGGGCACAATTAGTCAGTAATTGAGATAATTCCAAACTCTACCTGTGTTGCAGGGGGGAGTTTTCATGCGTTGTTATCCTGAAGGTATA
>JANYIT010000259.1 GCA_025358725.1 Chamaesiphon sp. GL140_3_metabinner_129_sub | reverse complement strand
TGGCGGAATTGGTAGACGCGCCAGTTTTAGGTACTGGTTTCGCAAGAAGTGAAGGTTCAAGTCCTTTTATCCGCATCTGATGAATCTGCATTCCTAGTTTACCCCAGTCGATCGACTGGGGTAAACTTTGTTTATGCCAGTCTTTGCGTGAATCCCTAGGCATGATAACGATCGTTAAATTTTTGCAATCCTTAATTGTTCCCGATCCGATTGCGCCGGAAATCATCCGTGCGAAAGCTTATGAGATGTGGAAAGCGCAGGGCGGTGGTAATATTAATGCCGATGCTAATTGGCAAGCAGCGATCGATCAATTAAATTTAGCTGAAAAACTCAGCCGTCGTAACTTTATTTTAGAGTTAATTCGACTGATTATTGCTAGTCTAAGTACTGGTGCAACTATTTTCGCTGGCTCAATCTTATTTCTCAACTTTTCTCAGGGAGAAAATCGGTTGATCACCGAACGATTTACTCGATCGATCGAGCAATTGGGCAACAAAGAAGAGACAATTAGAATTGGTGGTATTTATGCCTTGGAAAGGATTGCCAATGACTCGCCCAGAGATGGATGGACAATTATGGAAGTCTTATCTTCGTTTGTCCGAGGCAAGCAGAATATTAAAGGGCAAGATGTATCTCAATTACCAATAATTCGGACTGACTCTCAAGCCGCATTGACAGCAATTAACCGCCGCCAAACCAATCTAGAAAAGGATAGCCAATATTTAGATCTTAGTCTAACAAATCTACATGAGGCGAACTTGGTTGGTGCAAATCTTGATCGAGTAAAACTTAATAATTCCATTCTGACTAAAGCTGATTTGCGTGGAGCTAATCTCAGTTTTGCTAATCTAAGTAATGCCAATCTGAGTGAAGCTAATCTCACTCAAGCTAAACTCGATCGAGCAAATTTGATTCAAGCAAATTTGAGTAATACTAATCTGAGTGAAGCTAATTTGAATGAAGCTAATTTAAATAAAGCCGATCTGAGTGATGCCATTCTCGATGGAGCCATACTTACTAATGCTAGCCTGGGTAATACTAATCTGAGTAGCGCAATCTTAATCGGGGCAAATCTTCGGGGTGCTACACTCAGTAAAGCTAATCTTAGTAAAGCAGATCTGAGTGGTGCCGATCTATATCAGGTAAATCTCGCTGGTGCAAATCTGAATAAAACCGATTTACGCAAAGTTAGGAATCTAGATATTACTCAAATCAAACAAGCTCAAAATTGGATACTGGCGATCTATGATGCTGAGATCGATAAGTTATTAAAAGCTGAACCAGTTACGAGTAGGTGAAATGATCGAGATTGTTCAAGATCGATCGCACTCCCCCTTAAAATGACGTTATTTATCTACCAATAGCGTAAAGTTGGGATGTTGTAAACCACCCCGCCACATAATTACGCCATCTTCTCCGGTATCTTGATAGTACTTTTTTCTACGTCCAACAGTTTCAAACCTAAACTTTTCGTAGAGACGAATTGCACCATGATTGGAATCACGGACTTCTAGTGTAGCCCGCGCCATCTCAATTTCTCTAGCTCGATCGAGTAACGCTCCAAGTAGTAATTGTCCCAATCCTTGGCGTTGGTACTGTGGATGGATACCAAGTAAAGTAATATGAGCTTCATCTAAAATCGCCCAGAAACAGCCGAAACCAATTATTCCCGATGTTTCCGGCTCTAGATTTTTATCGACCGAAATTCCCAAAAAATGGCTATTTTCATTGGTTAATTCGCGCCGATAACTATCGATCGACCACAATCCTCCAAAGCATAAGCGATCAAGCACAAAAATCGATTCGATTTGATCAACAGATATTGACTGAATAGTTACGTCTAAACCCACTCTAGTTATTTGGTATTTGAGTATCGATCTGTGGTTGATTTACCTCCCCAATCCCCTTCTTGAAAGGAGTTGCTCTTGCTCCCTCCCCTTTCTAAGGGGAGGGCTGGGGTGGGGTAAAATCCACGTAGTAAATCAAACCAACTTGTAGCTAGAAAGCATTACCCCAAGCCAAAAGCCCGATGAATTGTCTTGAGCGCATCGATGCCTTGAGATCGAGCAACCACGCAACTAATCTTAATCTCAGAAGTGGAAATCATCTGAATATTAATCTCCGCAGCCGCAAGAGCCGTAAACATCTGGGCAGCTACACCTGGATTGCTCACCATCCCCGCACCCACGATGCTAACTTTGGCGATCGATTCATCGACAACCACAGCCCCACAGCCCAATTGCGCCGCTGAAGCCTCCAGCACCCGCTTGGCATCTGCGGCATCTCCTTGGGCTACCGTACAGGCAATATCCCGCGTGGCGACACCTGCGATGATCCGAGTGCGTTGGGACTGGATAATCGCATCCAGACTAATATTATTTGCAGCCAAAATCCCAAATAACTCGGCAGCCATGCCTAGACGATCGGGTACTTGCAGTATAGCTAATCTAGCTCGATCAAGATCGAGGGCTACTCCGCGTACTGATGGTGCCGTAATGTATTTGGTATCGATCTCGTTGGAAGAGGTGGAAATCTCGAACTGCTGACATAGTGCGGCAATCGCCCGATCGCAATCAGTAGCAGCGATCGTACAACTAACTTTGATTTCCGAGGTAGAAATCATTTGAATATTTACACCTGCCTCTGCCAATGTTTTGAACATCTGGGCGGCTACTCCAGGTCTACCAATCATCCCCGCGCCAACGATGCTAACTTTGGCTATATCGTCAGCTACCAGGACTTGAGCATCGATCGGGTTTAAATGATCGTGAAGGACAGGAGAGATAGCTTCAGCGACCGCCTGGGCACGTTCGATCGACTGTTTGTTGACTGTAAAAGCAATATCATTGGTATTACCTTCATGGATTGATTGGACGATCAAATCGACATCGACATGTTCTCGTGCTAGTGCCCCAAATAATTGTCCAGCAATTCCGGCTCGATCGGGTACTTGGAGAATCGCAATCTTGGCTTGATTTACGGCAAATTCTACCGCATCTACCGAACGAGCAATTTCTAAACCAGTCAATGAACGCGGTGGAGGGACTGGAGACACTACCCATGTACCCGGATCGTCTGTCCAACTCGATCGCACCACCAATGGTACACCATAATTTTTGGCAATTTCGACAGCGCGAGGGTGCAATACTTTTGCTCCCAAGCTGGCAAGTTCGAGCATTTCATCAGCAGTAATTTCGGTCAATAATTGGGCTGCTGGTACAATGCGCGGATCGGTTGTCAAAATTCCTGGCACATCAGTATAAATCTCACATGCACTTGCTTTGAGCGCGGCAGCTAGAGCCACAGCCGAAGTATCCGAACCACCTCTACCCAAAGTTGTAATATCTCGATCGCCTGTCGCGCTTACGCCCTGAAATCCAGCAACTACTACTACCTTACCTTCCTTGAGATGTCGTTCAACTCGATCGGGCGCAATCTCCAAAATCCGCGCCCGACTATGTTCGGCTTCAGTCACAATTCCCACCTGAGCACCTGTGAGCGAGATTGCGGGCTGTCCCAACTCCTGAATGGCAATACTCAATAACGCGATCGTTACCTGTTCTCCCGTCGCCAGCAGCACATCCATCTCTCGGCGCGAAGGCTGACTAGATAGCTCGCGGGCTAGCTTGACTAAACCGTCAGTGGTTTTACCCATTGCCGAAACGACTACTACTAAATCATTTCCAGCCTTAACAGTCTCAACCACTCTGCGGGCAACTGCTTGAATCCTTTCTGCGGAACCAACTGATGTCCCCCCATATTTCTGTACGATTAACGCCATCGTTCTAATTCCTTTACCACAGTTCACGCCTCAATCCAATTTAACCGATCGAATGACTGCGTGGATAGTCCCAACCTGTACACTGTCGGCATCAGTATTTAGAGGATTTTCAGGATTAGGTTATCGGTAGGTGCTGGAAATCCTAACCATCTCCGCATCTTCCAAGTAACCTAATCCTGTCCATCCTCAAATCCTAAAAATCCTGATGAGAGAGTGGATGTGGGAGAATGCTAAAGATGCCAGCGTGGATTCTTCATGGAAAAAGCTACAACCCCGATTCTCCCAGTCAGTCAGGATGAGATCAATAATATCCTCTGGCGGGCTTGTGATACGTTCCGAGGGACGATCGATGCGAGTGAGTACAAGAACTATCTGCTGGTGATGTTGTTCGTTAAGTACGTCAGCGATGCGTGGACGGAACATTACGAGCAATTGCAGGCGCAGTATGGAGATGATAAGGATCGAATTCTGCGGCGGTTGGAGCGGGAGCGATTTGTATTGCCGCCTTGATGATGTCTATACCAAGCGGAATGATACCAATCTGGGCGAGGTAATTAATAAGGCATTAGAGCAGATTGAGGAAGCCAATAAACTCAAGCTGGCGGGGGTGTTTCGGAATATTGATTTTAATAGCGAGGCAAATTTAGGGCAGACACGGGAGCGGAATACAAGGCTGAAGATGCTGCTCGAAGATTTCGCCAATCCGAAACTAGATTTGCGCCCATCCCGCATCGGCAATCTCGATGTGATTGGTAATGCCTACGAATATCTGATTGCCAAATTCGCCGCCGGAGCGGGGAAGAAAGCGGGGGAATTTTACACCCTTGGGGAAGTATCGGAATTGATGGCGGAATTAGTCGCGCCTCAGCCTGGAGAGAGGATTTGCGATCCTACTTGCGGTTCGGGTTCGCTGTTGATTAAATGTGCCAACTATGTGCGCCGTCAGGGGAGTGATAACTATAGCCTGTTCGGGCAAGAGAATACGGGCGGTACTTGGGCTTTAGCCAAGATGAATATGTTTCTACATGGGGTAGATAGTGCGCGGGTAGAGTGGGGCGATACGATTCGCAATCCCAAACTATTGGAAAATGATAAGTTAATGCGGTTTGAAGTGGTGGTAGCCAATCCGCCGTTTAGTCTGGATAAATGGGGCGCGGATGATGTGGCTTCCGATAGGTTCAAGCGCTTCAATCGGGGCATTCCCCCCAAGGGTAAGGGCGATTTTGCCTTTATCTCCCACATCGTCGAAACGATGAGCCTAGAGCGCGGGAGAGTGGCGGTAGTCGTCCCCCACGGCGTGTTAGTTCGGGGCAGTAGTGAGGGGAAGATTCGCCAACAATTAATCGCCGAAAATCTGTTAGATGCGGTGATTGGTTTGCCGAGCAATCTCTTTTTCGGTACGGGAATTCCGGCGGCGGTGTTGGTATTTAAGCGGAATAAACCAGACAACAAGGTGCTATTTATCGATGGCAGTCGGGATTATGCGGATGTGAAACCCAGAACAATCTCAGGGCGGAAGATATCGCCAAGATTGTCGCGGCATACACGCAGCGGGAAACGATTGAGAAGTACGCTTATTTGGCGGGGTTTGATGAGATTCAGGAGAATGATTTTAATCTAAATATTCCCAGGTATGTAGATACTTTTGAGGAGGAGGCGGAGATCGATATTGGGGCGGTTCAGGCGGAGATTGATGGTTTGGAGGAGGAGTTATCTAAGGTTAAGTTTCGGATGATTGGGTATCTTGAGGAGTTGGGATTATAATCTTAGAAGCTACGTTTTCAGTGGGTAAATCCCCCTAAATCCCCCTTAAAAAGGGGGACTAAGATCCGGATATTAGCCCCCTTTTTAAGGGGGTTGGGGGGATTAAATCTATACTTTTCAGACATCTGCTCAAGGACATCGATATATAATCAAAACACTATGCAAACACCATCCAAAATTTTCAAACAACTGAAAATTATCGAAATCTTATACCAACAGGGAAACATCGATACCGCGATCGAGCAAACCATAAATAAAATTATCACTCAAGAACTCGAAAATGCCCGCCATAGCCAAGCCGAATTAATTGCAGATATTAAACAATTTGAGAATCAATATCAAATGTCTTCTTCTGAGTTTTATCAACGTTTACACAGCGGCGAATTAGGCGATGATGTAGATTTTGTTGAGTGGAATGCTTTTTATGAAATGAAAAAATCCCTCGATCAACGCATCGATCTATTAGAGTCTTCCACCAACTAATGATTACCGATAATTATCTGACCGCGATTAAGGTCAAGTTATTAACCAGTCCATTAGTAAAATATTTTACAGTTGTTAAAGAACGCTCTATTTCAGATCAAGGTTACTTTCGCGCCCATTTGAGCCTTAATAATGGAGATTTTCTAGAGATTGTAGAATTTTTTACTGTCAAAAATGGAGCCTGCATTACCGAAACTTACCGTTATCAATGGATGGATGAAACTAAGCAAATACTTCGCAAACGCTGGGATAATGTCGAACATTTCCCTGGTTTATCTAACTTTCCTCATCATGTACATATTCTAGAAGAATCAAACGTTTATCCTAGCCAAACTCGCAGCATTATCGAAATAATCGATCTCATTATAGAGGAGTTGGGTTTATGATTCCTGATGGGTGGAAAGTTGGCAAAATAAAAGATCTGATTAAATCGTTAGATACTGGTGTTAGCGTAAATAGTGAAAACAAATCGATTCAAAATGGCGAGATTGGCGTTCTAAAAGTAAGTGCAGTTTCGTATGGAAAGTTTCTTCCCAGTGAGCATAAAGTAGCTCTTACGGAAGAAGTCCACCGCCTTACAATTTACCCGAAAAAGGATCGGATCTTAATAAGTAGAGCAAATACACCAGATCTTGTTGGTGCAAGTGTATATATCGATCGAGATTACCCAAGCTTATTTTTACCAGACAAGTTATGGCAAACTGAGCCACGACATAATGATTTTTCAATTAGATGGTTGAGCTATCTTATTAGTTCAGATGACTATAGATTGAAGATTTCATCCCATGCAACTGGAACTAGCATGAGTATGAAAAATATTTCCAAAGTAGATCTTCTCAACATAGAAATTATAATTCCGCCGCTTTTAGAACAGTGTAAGATTGCGGAGGTGCTTGGGATTTGGGATGAGTCGATCGATCTGCTGGAGAGGTTGATTGGGAGGGTTCGATCGCTCAAGCAGGGGCTGATGCAGCAGTTATTGACTGGTAAGAAACGTTTTAAGGAGTTTGAGGGTAGCGAGTGGGAAACAGTTACTTTTGAAGATGTTTTATTAATTGAGATCGGTGGAACACCTTCGCGGGCAAATGCTGATTGTTGGGATAATGAAAAATCAACTCTAAATTACTGGCTGTCGATAGCAGATTTGAAAGGTAAATATATTACCAAAACGAAGGAACATATAACTGAACTAGGCATTAAAAAAAGTAACGCCAAGCTTTTTCCTGCTGGGACGGTAGTAATGAGTTTTAAATTAACGATTGGTAAAGTAGCAATACTTAGCAAGTCGATGTATACAAATGAAGCTATTTGCTCTTTGATTCCAAAACAAGCCAATTCAATAGATACTGAGTTTTTGTATCAGGTAATTGGCATTGTCGATTTTGAGAAAGAGATAGATCAAGCTATCAAGGGTAAAACTTTAAATAAGGAGAAAATTAAACGACTTATCCTCAAATTACCATCACTTCCAGAACAGGAAAAAATTGCTGCTGTGCTCTCTGCTGCCGATGAGGAAATATCAACGCTAGAAAAACAATTAGCTGCTTACAAGCAACAGAAACTAGGTTTGATGCAACAGTTATTGACAGGCAAGATTAGGGTTGGGATGATTTAAGGGACTGTAGGGGCGGGTTTATGCTAGAGATATCGAATGTAACGATAACGATCGAACAAACCCGCCCTCCCCACCAATAGCCTACGCATGTTTTTACTAATATAATGGGGAATGCGTTGGCATAGCCTACCGGAGGTAATCGACATGTTGCTGGTGGGGTTGGGCGGGTTCGTTCAGTATTTTTGGAATTTAGTGATGTTTATTAGCATAAACCCGCCCCTACGGATCTGTGTAATTGGGAATGCGATCGCGGAGGAATAGTTAAGCTAGAATAAAAATAACTATCCAGAGGTATCATTATGACCAACCAGGAAATGTTAAATGAATTTTCCTCACTACCACAAGAAGCTCAACGACAAGTGATGAGCTTTATTGCCTTCTTGCGACATAACTATGCCCTAACCTCAAGTCCTCAAATCCCAGACTCATATCCCTCACCCAAATTTTACGGTTGCATCGATGATGAAACCTTTATTCGCCATCCCCAAGGACAACAATCAGAGCGCGAACCGATCCTATGAAATTTTTACTCGACACCAATACCTGTATTATCTATCTGCGCGGTAAGAATTTAACCTTAAAACAGAAATTAGAATCGATAAAAATCCAAGATATTGCTGTTTGTTCGATCGTCAAATCTGAGCTATTCTATGGTGCGCTCAAAAGTGCAAAACCAGAGCGAAATCTGGCTGCACAGCAAGAGTTTTTATCTCAATTTAGATCGTTGCCCTTTGATGACTCTGCAACAATGATATTTGGGACTATTCGCACTCGATTAGAATCATTAGGAACTCCAATCGGCCCGTATGATTTACAAATAGCCTCGATCGCACTCAGTCATAACTTAACCATTGTCACCCACAATACCAGAGAATTTAAGCGTGTTAACGATCTGCAACTTGAAGATTGGGAAATAGAGTAGATGGCACACCCTACGCAATGTTTAAATTATGGTGGAGCAGGTGCGTTACGCTCCGCGATAACACACCCTACATAATTATTATGAACCCATCTTCGATCGATCTGCGCGAAGTTATTTCTTCTCAAATTCCGGCTCTGGCTTTGCTCCAGAATATGGGCTATACCTATATCATGCCAGCCGAAGCACTCGCCTATCGTCAGGGAAAACGATCGAAAGTAGTCCTAGAAAATATCCTTATTCCCCAACTTCATAAGCTCAATCAGATCGAACATCGGGGTAAAATTCATCCATTTAGCGATGCAAATATTCAGAATGCTGTCGCTGCAATTAGTCAATTTCCTTACGACGCTCTCTACACTACCAGCGCACAGATTTACGATTTATTAGGATTGGGAAAAAGTCTCGAACAAACGATCGATGGTGATAAGAAAAGCCATCAACTGAAATATATTGACTGGGAAAATCCAGCGAATAATGTCTATCATGTCACCGATGAGTTTGAGATTGAACGTCTCAATAGTACCCAAACTCGTCGCCCTGATATTGTGGTGTTTATTAATGGGATTCCAGTAGTGGCGATCGAATGTAAACGTCCCGATCTTAATGATCCAATTGGTGACGCAATTAGTCAACACCTTCGCAATCATCGCCCCGATGAGATTCCGCACTTTTTTTGTGTCACTCAAATTTTGCTGGCTATCGCTCAAAACTCGGCTCAATATGGTACAACTTATACTGATAAAGAATTTTGGGCAGTGTGGAAAGAAGAAGCAAATCCTGAGACTTTTGCAGCCGAACTTTATGCATTAATTAATGTGCCTTTAGATCGGATGCAGAGTCAAAAATTATTAAGTTGGCGCGAAACTTGGGTGCAGTCAAAGATTAAAGAATTGTGGGCGGCGGGAATTAGAGAAGTATCAGCCCAGGATCGAATTCTCTACAGTTTGTTGAATCCAGCGCGATTATTAGATCTGATTTATGGCTATATTTTGTTTGATAATGGGACGAAAAAATCGCTCGTTATCAACAGTATTTCGCTGTCAAAGCTACTATCGTTCGCGTAGCGTCGCCTCTGGCGAATCGAGTTCAGCAGGTGCGGGGTGATGATTCCCGTCAAGGTGGGGTAATTTGGCATACCACGGGGAGTGGAAAATCGTTGACGATGGTGATGTTAGCGAAGGCTTTAGTGAGAGAGCCAAGCATTCTCAATCCGAAGATTATTCTGGTAAACGATCGGATCGATTTAGACGATCAATTAACAACAACTTTTAGTAAATGCAATTTACCTGTGACTCAGGCTCGTAGTGGTAAAGAGTTGCTAAAATTTCTGAATTTACCCAAAGCCGAAATTATTACCACTGTGATCGATAAATTCGATACGGTAGCGCGAGAAAAAGGGATAAATTCTAGCCCAAATATATTTGTCCTCGTTGATGAATCTCACCGCTCTCAATACGGGCAAATTCACGCGAAGAGGCGAAATGTTTTCCCCCATGCTTGTTATATCGGCTTTACAGGTACGCCATTACTGAAAAAAGATAAAAGTACCGCTCAGAAATTTGGCGGCTTTATTCACTCTTATACGATGCCCAAAGCCGTGGGCGATAAAGCAGTAGTGCCGATCGTTTATGAAGGTAGAGAGAGCGAATTCAAAAATACTGAAGCTGTCGATAAATGGTTCGATCGGATTACCGCTGACTTAAACCCAGAACAAAAAGCTGACTTAAAACGCAAGTTCAAAAGTGCCGAGCCACTGTATGAATCTGAAGCGAGAATAAAGGAAGTTGCTTACGATATCAGTGAGCATTTCGCTAAACATTTCAAAGGTACGGGTTTGAAAGGACAATTTGCCACCTCTAGCAAACGCGCCGCGATTACTTATCAAAGATTAATCAATGATTGGAAAAAAGTCAGAGCAGAGGTAATTATTTCGCCCCCCGATACTCGCGAAGATAATGATAGTGTTAATGAAGCCGACATCTCCGAAGTGCAACGCTTTTGGAAGGATATGATGGCGATTTATGGTACGCCGAAGAATTATCAAGACAAACTAATTGAGAAGTTCAAGAGCGGAGATGGAGAAGACGCGCCAGATTTATTAATCGTCGTCGATAAATTGCTGACTGGATTCGACGCGCCGCGCAATGCAGTTTTGTACATCGATAAACGCCTCAAAGAACATAATATCCTGCAAGCGATCGCTCGTGTCAATCGGGTGTTCGAGGGCAAGGATTACGGGCTGGTAATCGACTATCGAGGTATTTTTGGCGAAATGAATCAAGCTCTGGAAATCTATGCCGCCCTGGAGCGGGAAGGGTTCGATCGAGCGGATATTGAAGGTGCATTGGTAGACGTGCGGGTGGAAATTGCCAAACTTCCAACTTTACATGCTGCTGTGTGGGATGTATTTAAGGGAGTCACCAATCGTCAGGATCTCGAAAGTCTGCAACAGTGGCTCGAACCGCAAAACAGGCGGGATGAATTTTATGAAGCCTTGCGAGATTTCGCCAAAAACCTCAGACTTGCGCTCAGTAACTCTCCCTTCCAAGCTGATACTCCCGAATCGACAAAACAACGCTACAATCAGGATCTAAAATCTTGGCTCAAACTGCGAGATTTAGTCAAAATTAGGTATGGTGAAAAAGTAGATTATTCCGATTTTGACGAGCAAATTCGGCGGATGGTAGAGAAAGAAATCGGCGCGTCGGAATTTATCACTATTATCGAACCTGTAGATATTTTCGATTTGGATCGATCGAATGCCGAAATTGAAAGTATTGTGGGGACTGCGGCTCAGGCTGATGCAATTGCTGCGAGAATTAAAAAAGTCGCGATTACCTACGGTAGGCTACGCCAACGAAAGGATGGAAGAAGATCCCATACTATACCTCCGATTGAGTCAATTAATTCAAACTGCGATCGATGCCCACCGCGCCAAACGTCTCGGCGATATCGAATATCTCCAACAAATGCGATCGTGTCTAGAAACCGTCCGCAGTGGTGGTGCAAATAACGTTCCCACACCATTACAAACCCGTCCCCAAGCGCGGGCTTTTTACAACGTCTTGCAAGCGAAACTAGCGGGTAGCTTAGAGAGCCTAGAGACTAAAGTCTCTGCTGGTGATGCGAAGTCCGCCTACGCGGACTCTGAAACCCAGTCAGTTGTTCGTGAAGAAAAATCCACCTATATAACTCAGTCCGCGAAGGCGGACTTTGCATCACCAGCCTCGATTTCAATCGACGGCGATCTCAACGGCGACACCAATAATTCAGACGTATTTGTATTACTATCGATCGGCATTGAAGATATCATCACCAAGCATAAAATCCGTGATTGGCAACATCACCAAGACATCCAAAATCGGATGATCGACGAAATCGACGATCTAGTTCACGACTTAAAAAAGACTCACAACCTATTTATTCCCTGGAGCGATTTAAGCGAACTAATTGCCAAGATCTTCAACATCGCGAAAACCTATGAAGTTAACTGATATTCATCGCGTCCCCTATGGGAGCCAAAACATCACATTCGCCCTCGAATATTCCTCCCGCAAAACACTCGTGATCGAAGTTCATCCCGATCGAAGTATCCTTGTCAAAGCCCCCACAGGTGCGACAATAGAATTGATCGAATCTAAAGTCATTCACCGCGCCGCTTGGATTGCCCGACAACAACGCCAATTCGCTAAATATGCCCCACCTTTGCCAGCCCCCGAATGTGTCTCAGGCGAAGGATATAGGTATTTAGGTCGTCAATATCGGTTAAAATTGATTGAAGATTCGATCGACAGAATTCGGTTATGGCAAGGCAGATTAGAGGTGAGTAATCCTACGCCATTTGATCGAGAACATGTAGAAAGATCGATCTCTAGCTGGTTTCGAGATCGAGCCTTAACAATCTTCTCAGAACGTTATCAATATTGTACACAGTTAGTCTCAGCCTATAACATTGAACATCACAGCAGATTTGAACTCCGCACCATGTCAAAACGCTGGGGAAGCTGCACCCCAAACGGTAAGATTTTCCTCAATCCCTTACTCGTCAGTGCGTCTAAAGACTGCATTGATTACGTCATCATTCACGAACTTTGTCATCTGCGGTTTCCCAATCACTCATCCAGCTTTTACCGATTGTTAACTAGGATTATGCCTGATTGGATCGATCGAAAGAATCGCTTAGATAGTCAGGTAGAACTGCGATCTGATTAAAACTCGAAAACCCCGCTATTAGCGAGGTCTTGATATATGCCAGGACGGGGACTTGAACCCCGGGCACGAGGATTTTCAGTCCTCTGCTCTACCAACTGAGCTATCCCGGCTCGTTGCTGTTTGAAATTTGGCAACTTGACTATAATAACAAATTTTAGCTAGTTATGCAAGTACTCAGAGGAAAATATTGAAATTGGGGGTCAATATGGACTCATGATCCTACCTAGGCGACCTTGAAATTGATAGTAGGGGCAATGGGACAAGCATCAACTATTCCCGATTCCAGCCTTTATTTGGTACGATCGATGAAGCCAATTAGCTACAGTCAAAAAATTGTGGCTTAAAACCCTCTTCGTCACCAATTCAGGCAATTGTTAAACTTCTTCCAACAGCTTCTCAATTCACCTCCGCCAAATTCTGATCACAAATATGATGGCTGGTCATTAGACGATCGCGATCCGCACGCGATCCGCGAGGCTTTTATGCCGATGTGGAAGTGGCTATACCATTACTATTTTAGGGCAACTACTGACGGGTGGGAACATGTCCCCGATCAAGGCAGGATGTTGGTAGTCGGTTCCCACAATGGGGGTTTGGCATCACCTGACATGTTTATGTTGATGTATGACTGGTTTTGTCGTTATGGCACCGAACGCCCTGCTTACGGCTTGGCGCATCCTGGTGTGTGGAAATATTTTGGGCCGATCTCTACGTTAGCAGTTCAGGCGGGAGCGGTAGTTGCTCATCCCAAAATGGCCATAGCTGCGCTCCAAAGAGATGCGGCTGTATTGGTCTATCCTGGTGGTGCTGAGGATGTGTTTCGCCCTCACAGTCAGAGGCATCAAATTGAGTTAGCGGGACGGAAGGGATTTATTAAAGTTGCCCTGCGCGAATATGCCCCGATTGTACCTGTAGTATCTCTGGGTGCCCATGAGGGTTTGATTGTCTTGAGCGATCTTTACCCGATTTTGCAACAACTCCATGATCGCGGGATGCCGTGGTTATTTGGGATCGATCCGATCGTGTTTCCCGTTTATCTGGGGTTGCCGTGGGGGATTGCGTTTGGACCACTACCTAATTTACCCTTACCGACACAGGTACATATTCGGATCTGCAAACCGATCGAGTTTAGTCGCTATGGTCGAAGTGCTGCAAACGATCGAGTCTATGTTGATGCCTGTTATGCTCATGTCGAGCAGCAAATGCAAATAGCGTTAGATTTGTTGGTAGCAGAGAAGCAGCAGTAAAACTCACAACTTCCTCACATTGATTTGTTTCAATGGTGGTAGCAAAAGCTCCGCTCAATGGAGAAACGAAGATGACTGCTAAAAATCTACTTCCAGCAAATCAGAAGTATGTCCCCAGCGGGGGGAAAATGACGGTACAAAGTCCGTTAGCCTATAAAGCGACAAGATTGGTGGCGGGAGCTTTAAATGTAGCTCAGATGGGATTGGCGGAAGCTTATATTAATGGATTGGAAATACCGGATCCGGTGTTTCGATCGATGATGGACACATCGATGTCGATGTTGTTTCAACATGCGCCAGGTTTGCTAGCTCCTTATGAATGGGTGCTAGAAGAGTCAGATCGAGTGGCTGAATCTTCGCGATCGCTGATGGAGGTCCAATATGATCGACCCCAAGCGATGCTCAATCAGATGTTGGGGGATTGGCAAGTCATCTATCCCAAGTACAGTATGGGCTTGTGGGAGGATGGTGCGGCAGATTTAGAACAATCCCAAATCCAGATGATCGATCAAGTGATCGAACGCTTAGAAATCGTTGATGGCGACCATATTTTAGATTTTGGCTGTGGCTGGGGCTGTGTGCCAAATTATATTATGTCGAAGTTTCCTAATGTGCGGTTCACCGGGCTGAACTTGAGTCATCACCAGTGCGAATACATGCGCCAAAAGATGCAAGATCCAGCGAGCTTCCTAAGTTCGGGACGATTCACACTGTATGAAGGTGATTTGAATGAGGCGCAGTTTGCTGAAAAGTTTGATAAGATTCTGTCGATCGGTGTTTTTTGTCATGTGGGAAATTTGACTAATGCTTTCCAAAAGCTATCATCTTTGCTCAAAACTGATGGCAAGGTATTCATTCATCTGATTACCGCGCGAATCCCAAATAACATGTCATCTGGATTTACGCACAAATACATTTTCCCACACGGTCGCTACTGGAATTATGCGGCAATTCCCAGTCACGATCGCGATCTCAAAACTGTCAGTCAATGGTATGTGAATGGGATAAATTATCACAAAACATTTGCGGCATGGTTAGATCGATTTGACGATTCGCAGGCGAGTATCAAATCGCTAGACTATGGCATGGACTATGCCAAATTCCGACGAATTTGGCGGTTTTATCTACTGCTGATGGGAACGGCTTTTGCGACTTGCGATGGCGAATACAATGGCAATGGTCAATATTTAATGGTTCATGCCTAATTTTTCAGAATATTAAGGTAGTAGGGGCAATTCATGAATTGCCCCTAATTAATACCTTAAATATCGATCGAGCCTAGTTAAGATGATTGTCTCGATCGAGAATAACTACTTGATCGATCGGGCAATCAACAACTAATCGCTGGGGGAGATCACCAGGAAGCATCCCATACACAGCACTGCCATTGCTATAGACGATCTGACCATCCAGTCCAACATCAAATGCTAACACCCCATGACCGATAACTTCTGGTTCCCGATGGGGATATTGTTTGACCAGTTCCCACGAACGCGGCACTAGCGCAGGAGCATCAGCATCGCCAAATTTGCGATTGCGCTCGATTTCAGTACCAACATCGACCAATCGGCCCAAAAATAACATTTGCTGAGTCCGAACCCGTTGTCGTTGGGGCAATGCGAATAAAGATTTGCCTGTATGACGGCGGGTGAAAAAATTTAGCCATTCGATCACTGCTACTAGTAGACGTGCGGGGATCAGGATCGCTTCTTTGAGTGTCTGCGACAACCGGATGCGCTGCCGCAAGGGACAGTAGGGACGGCGAATATAGTAGAGTGTGCCATCCGCAGCCATTTGGGGGCTGAGCAGGTCATAATTGGGGTCACTCGCTAGTGTAATCACTTCCTGCTGATCGATATCTAGTTGCTCGATGGTGGAATGCTTTTGCTCGATGATATAACCTGCACCATCACGACTGATTCCAGCCGACTGAAAGACGATCGCCCGACGAAAACCCGGAATCCATTTAGGTGCGAGATCGATCGAGTCACCTTCAGTTACTTCCTCGAGATGGACTGCATTGACAGGCATGATCGCAATATTTGCCGTGCCGTTTTTTCTGATCGTGGCACAGGCAATTAATTGGTAATCAGGCTGAAAATCGACTCGATCGACCTTAAAATCAGCACTGTGAAATAATCTTTTTTCTCTAGTTTGCTGACGATGTTCCAGCGGAGCTGCGCCGCCAATGCTTGCAGATGTACCAAATCGTTCGAGGGCAAAGATCCCACCAATTTCTCCAGCTTCGAGCGTGTAGAGTAATTGATCGGCACTAGTGGGACAAACACCTTGAACGGCAACAGGAATGAGTGTTGATAAAGTCTCTCCCCCAGCAAATCGATCCTGTTGCTTGATATCTCCAGACATTCCCGCACTCATCAGATTTGCTGCCGAACTCTTTTGCTTCCAGTCATTCCGCCGCTGCATCTGAAACCCTCGCTGTTGTGCGGCTTGTCCAAATTCACTGGCAATGGATTGGACAGTCGCCTGACCCAATTTAAGGTATAGTTTACCTCCAGATAGGTATGCAAAATTAAAACTCATGGGACAGTCTTCAGTAAGCGTTAGCTAGTAGGTATTTCAGGTATATTCAGGACACCTACTATACTGTTCCCCAAGAGTTGGCAAGAGATCTCATTTTGGTCAAAATCTGTGCAAAAATTCTTGCTAATCACATTTTGGGCTAGCGATCGCTAATGGGGCAATACCAGCTAAATCGAGAATTTGGGGAATCAGATCTTCCCGCTTGACTGCCATCAAATGGACACCTTGGCAGAGTTGACTGGCTAATTGCACTTGTTCGGCGGCAATTTTTATCCCTTCTTGCAAGGGTGCTGACGATCGAGCCAATCGATCAATCGTCGATTGCGGAATATCTACGCCTGGCACATAGCGGTTGATGAATTCGGCATTTTTGGCAGACTTGAGCAGAAAAATTCCCGCCAGAATTGGCTTTTGATAACTACTCGCGATTTGGTGCATGAATTTCTCCAGCACATCAAAATCAGAAATTAACTGGCTCTGAAAAAATTGGGCACCAGCGGCAACTTTTCGCTCAAATCGACTCTGTAAACCCGACCAACTTTTGGATTGAGGGTCTACTGCCGCACCTGCAAATAAGTCTACAGCCCCATCTGGCAGGGGCTTGTCGTTGCCATCTAACCCATGATTGAGATTACTAATGATTTTCAAAAGTCTCACGGCTTCTAGGTCAAATACGGCCTTGGCGGTGGGATAATCACCGACCTTCATCGGGTCGCCAGTGAGAGCTAAAATGTTCTGGATGCCCAAAGCATGAGCACCTAATAAGTCACCCTGAAGTCCAATCCGATTGCGATCGCGGCAAGCAAATTGACAAACTGGTTCGATGCCGTGCCGAAGCAAGATGATCGATGCTGCCAATGGGGACATTCGCATTACCGCCCGACTCCCATCGGTAATATTTACGGCATGAACGCGCCCTTTTAAACAGCTCGCCATTTCCACCATATGAGCTACGTTTCCACCTTTCGGGGGAGCAACTTCCGCTGTAATCAAGAACTCACCAGCAGTCGCAGCTTGTCGAAAATTGTTCACGATCGCATCCAAACACTACGTATTAATCATACCTGCCAAGGCTTCAGATCGTTAAGGGGTAGGTGAAGCCTCAAGCCTAACCTTTCGAGAAACCTAAAGCAGCTTTGACTTCAGCTAAAGTGCGATCGGCGATCGCTTCAGCTTTGTCTTTACCATCGCGGAGGACGGATGTTAGATAGGTTTTGTCAGTCATGACTTCTTGATATTTAGCTTGAATCGGACGTAGATGTTCGATTGTTGCTTCGGCTAGCAATGGCTTAAATTGCCCCCAACCCAGATCTTGACATTCAATGGCTACTGTCTCTTTAGACTTACCAGACATCAACATATATAGTGTCATTAGATTGCGACATTCTGGCCGATCGATCGCCTCAAATGTTAATCCGCGTTCGAGATCGGTTTTGCACTTTTTAATCTTTTTCTGAATTAGCTCTGGCGGATCTAATAAATTGATTCTACTTAGATCTGATGGATCAGATTTTGACATTTTCCTCGTCCCATCAGTGAGACTCATTACTCTAGCTCCATCAGTTTGAATCAGTGCTTGAGGCAACTTTAAGACAGGTTTTTTCTTGGCAAATTGGTGATTAAATCTAGCCGCAATATCGCGAGTCAATTCTAAATGCTGTTTTTGATCTTCACCCACAGGAACCTTGTCAGCCTGATATAGCAAAATATCCGCAGCCATTAATACAGGGTAATCTAATAGCCCCATATTGACATTTTCCCCCTGTTTAATTGCCTTTTCTTTAAATTGAATCATATCTTGCAGCCAATTTAAAGGCGTGATGCAATTTAGCAGCCAAGCTAGTTCACTATGAGCGGGAATATGCGATTGGATAAAAATACTTGCATGTTCAACACTAATTCCACAGGCTAAATATAGAGCCGCGATCGTATAACTATTCTCAGCTAACGCCTGCGGATCGTGGGGGGCTGTGATGGCATGAAGATCAACCACACAAAAATAGTTTTCATAGTTGTGTTGATGTTCAACCCAGTTCCGAATCGAGCCTAAATAATTGCCAAGATGTAAATTGCCAGTTGGTTGAATACCAGATAAAACACGTTTTTTATTCATACAGAAATACACGGGGAATAAGAACTAGGTTACAGTGACATGATCTGATTGGTGGATGGTCGATCTATTTTAGAACTTCTTTCAATGCAGCGATCAATCGATCGACACTATCTTGACGACTGTTATAGCCCATCAACCCTACCCGCCAAACTTTCCCCGCCAACTCACCTAAACCGCCACCGATTTCAATATTATGCTCGATCAGTAATTGACGTGCGACTGCTTTACCATCTACTCCTGCGGGGATGCAAACAGTAGTTAGAGTAGGTAAACGATATTGTTTCTCGACGTGCATTGTTAGCCCGATCGATTCTAAACTAGACCAGAGATATTCAACATTCTCTTGATGGCGAGTCCAACTATGATCGATGCCTTCCTCTGAAACTAACCGTAGAGCTTCCCGCAAACCGTAGTAGAGATTGATCGGTGCAGTATGGTGATACATCCGCTCCGCACCCCAATATTTACCCAACAGCAGCATATCCAGATACCAATTCGGCACCTTTGTCTGTCTGGCTAATAATTTTTCCATTGCCCGTGGACTCATCGTAAATGGCGATGCCCCAGGTGAGCAGCCCAAGCCCTTCTGAGAGCAACTATAGGCAAGATCGACCCCCCAATCGTCGAGATGGATTGGCACCCCGCCTAGGCTAGTTACAGTATCAAGCAGCAGTAAACAGTCATACTCCCGACACAATTCTCCCACACGCTCGATCGGTTGGCGGCAACCTGTAGATGTCTCAGCATGAACCAACCCTAGAATTTTGGGACGGTGAGTAGCCATCGCGGTGCGAAGTTCTTCGAGAGAGAAATTTTGACCCCAAGGCTTAGTAATAGTACGAACATCTGCACCATAACGCCCCGCCATATCCACCAATCTATTCCCAAAATATCCGGCAACTCCAATCAGCATCACCTCTCCAGGCTCGACACTATTGGCGATTGTCGCTTCCATCGCTGCTGAACCTGTACCGCTAACGGCGATCGTGTGTAGGTTATCGGTTTGCCATGCGTATCGCAGTAGGGATTGAATCTCGTCCATAATCTCCAAGAATGCTGGATCGAGGTGTCCCAATGGGGTCGTACTCATCGCCTGAAGCACCGTAGGATGAGCATTACAAGGCCCTGGCCCTAATAATAGTCGATCGGGTACGCTGAGCGGTTTGAGTGGCAGTAGTTGGTTTGTTTTGATTGCGGATATCATTGGTGGTTTTAAAAAATGGGTATAGCTTCCATTATCTACCAAGTGATCGACTTTGCAATCTTGGTATGACCAGGGTATAACTAAAGAATAATGATTCTAGCTAATCTGATTATGAAAACTGCTATTTCTCTACCAGACTCAGTTTTTGCCGAAGCCGAAGCCCTAGCGCAAGAGTTGGGACTTTCCCGCAGCGAACTTTACTCAAAAGCATTGCAAACCTATCTGTCTAAATACAATCGCCAACAGATATTGAGCAAGTTAAACAATATCTACAGTGAAGAATCCTCCGATCTAGATCCCACGATCACCACCATGCAATTTATGTCATTACCACGTGAGGAGTGGTAATGTACCGAGGAGAAATTTGGTGGGCAAATCTGCCAGAACCATTAGGATCGGCACCTGGTTATAATCGCCCTGTATTAGTGATTCAGGATGACACGTTTACTCAAAGCAACATCAATACTGTCATTGTCGTAATTATCACATCCAATCTTAAATTGGCAGCAGCCCCAGGAAATGTTTTATTGCCAAGAGCAGCATCGGGATTACCAAAAGATTCTGTTGTAAATGTAGCTCAGATTCTCACGTTAGACAAAAAATTATTGGTAGAGAGAATTGGTGCGATTCCAGATTACTTGCAACTGGAAATAGATGATGGCATCAGAACTATTTTGTATTTGTAGTTTCAACTGATTTGATCGCTAGTTCTATGCATTGGTGGAAACACTTACTCTTCATAGATTCAAATGATGGATATTACCTATCATGCTTTTACCATCTTGAATACTGATTATGTATTTTGTATAATCCTTCTTTGTAAGGTTCTTGCAATTGTAAAATGCCATCTTCTAAATCTGAAAATTGCTTGGGTGTATAGAACCCATTTGGGATCTTTTTAGA
>JANYIT010000251.1 GCA_025358725.1 Chamaesiphon sp. GL140_3_metabinner_129_sub | reverse complement strand
TTACCGATATGTCTCAAATTAGGATTGCTGTCCTGGCTAATGCTGGTGGGGTGGGCAAAACTACTCTAGTGAGCAATCTTGCTTATATCCTCAGTCAGCACCAAATATCGGTCGCCGCGATCGATCTCGACCCCCAACGCTCTCTCGATACCTTCTGCGGTGTGCCAGAAGTTTCCCCAGAACAAAGTACTGTGGGCTTATTGAGCGAAAACTTTAGCAGTTGGAATTTGACCCAACCTTGGGAAATTGACAACATTGCGCTGTGTCAGTCGCACCCTCAACTCTCTAAAACAGCCCAAGAAATCGTCACTAGAAAGCGGGGCGAGTATATTTTAGCCGATCGACTAGATGACTATCCGCTGCCCCATCAAGTCGTCCTATTTGATTGTCCGGCGACCTTTGGTACCCTATGTGAGAATGCGATCGCGGCGGCAACTCACCTACTCATCCCCTTGCAATTAGAAGCTAAAGCAGTGGCAGGGCTGAACGATCTTGTCGAGAAAGTTATCGATTTAAGTAAGGCTCTCAAATTAAAACCGCGCCCGCCAATTATGGGGATAGTACCTAGTCTTTACAACAAGGATTTAGCCATCCATCGGCAGTATGCAGAGGAACTCCCAGAAATTGCTCAGATGTTAGGGACGAAAGCATATCCCACGATCCGGTTGAGTACGGAATTTAAAAATGCTTGCGCCTTTGGACTACCCCTGAGAAAGTATCGTCCCGGACATCCAGCTAATGGCGATTTTACCGAACTTACCAACGACATCATCCAATTAGTAAAAGCAAGCGGTAATGACTAATCCAACAACCAAGCAACGCGGTAAGCTACCATCAATGGCGAGTAAATTGGGTAGTGCTATTAATGTTAATCAGCAAGAAAAGATTGTCGAACTAGAGGCTCAAGTAGAGGAGTTAAAAACTCAAAGTGTCGGTTCTACCGACGGCTCAACAGTGGTTGAAATTTCTGTAGATGATATTTCTCCAGGTCAAAATCCACGTAATATTCTCAGTGCTGAGAGCATTCAATCGATCGCCAATCATATCGAACGGAATGGACAAGACATCGCGATTTCGATTTTCCCCAATCCGACTGGCTCTCCTAAATATCTCATTGAAGATGGCAAACGGCGGTGGCATGGGGTCAAATATTTGGGTCGGACGACGATTAAAGCGACGATCGTTGCCGCGCCCCGCGACCCAATTTTGTCGGCATTGACCACTTTTACCCATCATGAAGATTTGCACCCTCTAGATTTTGCAGAGACATTAATGACGGCGATCTGTACGGCTACGGGACTCAAATCCGAGCGAGTTCTCAAAATCCTCGCGCGGGTAGTCGTGCGGTTGAGTCGTCAGAATCAAATTAGCGAACTCAATCAATTAGCCAATGCTAATACCCTCGATCAGATGCAGGGATTGGAAACACTCGGCATCACCGATGTCGAAGAACGTGCGGTCATCTCCTTTCTGCTTAAAGAAGGGCTTAAACCCAGTAGCGTTCGTAGTAATCTCTTTTCGATGCTGTCACTGCCCGCAGATTTGACTGCGGCGATCCACCAGCACGGGATCAATAGTAATGTTGCCCTAGCACTGACCGGAATTTCTGCTAAAAATCTCAATGCCGATGATTCGATCGCTCACAAAGAGCGAAAGAAAGCAATTGCGAAAGTAATCGATGGTAACTTGTCCTTGAGAGAAACCCGTAGCTTGGTCGATCTAGTCAAGACGAAGTACAAAGAGCCTAGTACGCCCCAGAATTCTGAAGTAGAACGAGTCAAGGGTGAAATCGGACAGCTAGTGGATAATATTATCGATCGAGCCACGATCGAGGAACTCAATGCAATTCGCCAATTTTTGGCTCAAAAATTCCATCAGCTCAAAACGATCGATGTTACATAACGTTAGGTAGCACTAAATTCACCTAATCAAAGGATTAAAATTTCTGCCCAAGCAGCTAAAACCAATACCACAGTCATTTTAAAGTTGAGGTTTGCAATATGGAAGTCATCAATCGCATTGAGGGATCCGAAATCATTGGTTTATATCTGGGTTGGATAGTACCAGAAAATGGACGATGGTAAGCACTGATGAAACTTACTAAATCTGCTTGCGGTTATGAATCTACCCATACTCGTGTTTATCAACGGCTAGCATATAATTTATGTCGATCGATCTAGATCGATCGCCTCAATAGCCATAAACCGATCGCCAGTAACCAGTAACCTTTGACTAGGCAAAACAGGATCGAACCACCCACCGCTAATGGTAGTAAATAATTCACCCAGTGAGACTAGGTGGGAGTCGCTAGCAACTGTTGCACGATTTGAAATTCTAGCGAACTGGGATGAAGGTAAGTGAGAGCCTTGTGCCACAATGTTCGAGCTTGTTCGATCTGGTTGCATAGAGCGTTAACCATTCCTAGGTGAGTCAGAGCATCCCCTACCCCATGACTATCTCCCAGTTGGCAGGCAATCTCTAAAGATTGCTTGTAGCAATTGATCGCTTCCTCCAACTTGCCTTGCAGACTATACACACTTCCCAAATTACCAAGGGTTTGGGCTACCCCGTGCCGATCTCCTAGTTGGTGGGAAATCTCTAAAGATTGCTCGTAGCAACCGATCGCTCCCTCCCATTGCTCTTGCCTGGAATGCACATTCCCCAAACTGTTGAGGGTGAGGGCTTCACTGTGGCGATCGCCCAGTTGGCGGAAAGTTTCCAAAGATTCCTCGTGGTAAGCCATCGCTACCGCTAAAATACCTTGCTGGCTATACAAACTTCCCAAATTGTTGATGTTGAGGGCTGCCCCGTGCCGATCGCCCAGTTGGCTGAAAATCTCTAAAGATTTCCTGTAGCAATCGATTGCTTCCTCCCACCTGCCTTGGGCTTCATACACGCACCCCAAATTACCAAGGGTTTGGGCTACCCCGTGCCGATCGCCCAGTTGGTGCAAAATCTCTAAAGATTTTTTGTAGCAACCGATCGCTTTCTCCGACTTGCTTTGGTTGTCATATACTAACCCCAAATTGGTGAGGGTTTGGGCTACCCCGTGCTGATCGCCCAGTTGGCGGAAAGTCTTTGAAGATTGCTTGTAGCAAGCAATCGCTTCCTCCCACTTGCCTTGGTCTTTATACACGCACCCCAAATTGACGAGGGCTTTGGCTACCCAGTGACCATCGCCCAGTTGGTGCAAAATCTCTAAAGATTGCTCGTAGCAAGAGATCGCCTCCTCCCACTTGCCTTGGTTTTTATACACTAACCCCAAATTGCCGAAGGTTTGGGCTTCGTCTGCCAGATTTCCGTCTCGGTGGGCGCATTCTTTGACCATTTCGTGGGTTGTAACCCAATCACCCCACCTGCAACTTCGACTGAAAAAAGGAGCCAAATTGGCGGCGAGGGCGGCGGCAGCACCGGGACGAGGGATTTGAATTAAATCTTTGACTATATCTACCCAATTCTCCTGCTCGGCAGTAAACCATGCTAACGAACTCATCGGCAAAGTCTCTTTCCATGCCTCGGCGGTATCTTCTGTCTTTGCTGCCAATTGCTGTGCCAGTTCCCGACAGCTTACTGGATCTAATCCATTTTCCCAAAAGCGTGCCCACTCGCAATACCAAGTCAAAGCCCGATCTAACACCGTCTCTCGCTCTGACTCGGTTAATTGCTCCTTGGCAAACAGTCGCATCAAATCGTGCCAGCCAAACCGATCCTCGCCCCGTAGTTCCAATACCTGAGCTTCCAGCAGTCGCCCCAACCCGATCTCAATCTCGGATTCAGCCCGATCGATCGCTGCTGCCAATACCGCCACCCCAAAATCAACCCCAGGCAAACCTCCCGCCCAGCGAAATAACTGCCGATCCTCATCGCTTAATCCCCGATAGCTGAGGTTAAAACTCGCCTGTACCGAACCTTGTCCAGGAATCGCTAACTCGACATTTTCGTTGGCTAGTTTATCTAGGCGAGTTGACTCGGCGGCTAGCTCCTTAGCGTAAACCTGAAGCGACTTTCTCGCCCAGATTTGCCGATCGAGCGTAGCTGCGGCAATCCGAATCGCGATCGGCAACCCGCCGCACAGCTTGACGATTTCCCTGGCTGTTGCTAATTCCGCTGCTACCCGCTTATCATCCTGCAAAATCGCCTGGAAGAGTAACTCCGACTCACCCAATTCTCGCTCTGTCCCCACCGCCATCGGCAATAAATCGATCGATCCAGTTCCAGGCAGCCCCGTCAACCGCGATCGACTCGTCACCACCACCGCACAGTTGGAATTGCTCGGTAATAAGTCCCTAATCTGCGCTTCATTCCACGCATTATCGAGGATGACTATCGCGCTTTTATCGGCTAATGTCGATCGATATTGTGCCACTAAGCCATCTAGATCCGTCGCTAACTGGGACTCATTCCGCCCCGTCAAGGCTATCAAAAACCGAATTAGGACTATTTTCGGCTCCAGGGATGATTCTGGCGTTTGCCCGTAGAGATTGACATAGAGTTGGGCATCGGGATATCGCGTCTTGAGTCGATGGGCAACCTGAATCGCTAGCGCAGATTTACCCACGCCAGCCATGCCATCGATCGCCACAATTTTACGACGATCTAAGCTCGCTTCGATTCGATCGATATATTCCTGCCGCCCCGTAAAATCTCCGATCTCCTGCGGCAGCATGTAGGGATTGGGTCGATCGGGTTGGGGGAAGATATTTGGTAATGTTCTAGATCTGTGGAGAGGAGGTTAAATGGCACACCCAAATTCAAACCGATTGATAAACAAACCAATCACAATATCGTGCATCACAACAGATTTAGAAAAGCAGATGGTTTTACGAGCCAGTCGCTTAATT
>JANYIT010000250.1 GCA_025358725.1 Chamaesiphon sp. GL140_3_metabinner_129_sub | reverse complement strand
CTTGACTTTCTCTCTTCCTGGGGAGATTTTCTAGTGTCTTTCTTTTTGGCTACTCAAGCTCTTGTTTTTCTGTCTCTACTTTGTGTGCGATCCGACAATACGGGTGTCATCACCCGCCAACCTCATTGTCGTCTAACACTTGTTAGACGACATTGTTAATGGCGTTGCTGAATCGGGATATGTAACCCATCTACCTTCCCATCGCCCACTACGGCGGTAACGCTACACTCTATCTCATACAACGCCGCTCTTCTCTTAACCCAAACTAACGTTAAATCATGTGACTTTTGAGGGCATCCTATAAACAAGAGTGCAACTTAGAACTGAAGGTTAAATCTCAGTCAGTGGCACTGAGTCTATAATTCAGATGCAAAAGATGAAATTTCCGACAGTTTCCCTCAGATTTCTAGCTTGGCAACAAATATTAGGTGCAGGGGGTGTCTTCGCCTATTTTCTCCTCAACACGACTGCTTCACCTGCCGCAACAAAATACACTACCGATCATTCGAGGAAGATTTCGTTAGGTCAAGATTCATTGCCAAAAGCAATGAAACCTACACTCCAAATGATTGCTGGTGCAGAGAATTTTAATCCCGATCTGAAATTACCATCACCCAACGAAAATATACCACTATCACCACAACCACCACCACCAAGTCAGATAAAACCATCATCCGGGGCTAATTCTGGCTCTGATTTAGGTAAAAATGCTGGCGCAAGTTCCAGTGAAAAACCTGCTACTAGTGTGACACCTTTTGCTGTTTTAGAGGGACTACAACCCAATATTCATAATGATTGGAATAACTCTGGTCAAGTGAACCGGACGATCGAAACAACTGCAACATTTCGTCTCAATAATAGTGATCGTTTGCTTTTCACAACTGGTTATGATACATACGAACAGGTAGGAGCTAAAACTTTTACTAATATTCCGCTGGAAATTGACTGGGAGACTAAAATTAACTCCCTCAAAGTTCGTCCAGGAGTCGGCATTGATATATTGAGTAGTTCTACAACCCCCAATTTTAGTCTAAAAGTGGAATATCCCTTGATGACTGGGTTAACCGTATCTGCTGATATTCAACAGGGAGCCTATAAATTTAATTCCAAAACCATTGAAAATCAAATCTCTGCTTTGCGATATGGGCCGTCCATATTTTGGCAAATAGATAAAGATACATCCTTGTTTTCATCCCTAAAATTAGGTAGCTACAGTGATAATAATCAAGAACAACAGTCTTTTAGCCGGATCGAGCGTAAGTTAGGTGAATTTTCTGTAGCAGGTAACTTGTTTACCTGGAATTACCAAAATTCTACTGATAAAGGTTACTTTGCACCTCCAGATTTTTTGGTTTACACAGGAGAAGTTGCCTGGGAAGGTAATGTGATTCGAGATGTGCTTAGTTGTCGGCTCTCAGCTAGTTTAGGTGGACAGCATGTCAACGCAAAGGATTCTGATGCGGGAGGCTATCAAACCAAGTGTACTGCAAAAATATCACCCAATATTGATGCAGATCTCGGCTATAGCTTCAGTAACGTCAAAAGTCATGACTCCGGTAGCACTCCATCAAATAGCCAATCTATTAGCAGTCAAATTCGGTGGAAGTTTTAGTTGAGTCTGTAGTGCTAGCCAAGAGCTTTGTAAGGAATTGTTCTCTGAGCTAATGAGATTTTTCGTAAATTAATGGGTACTAATAAGGTATCAAGATCTAAATGCGGAGATAGTCACAGATCCCCGATCGGGTCTATCTACTACTCCCATTGGTAGAAATTAGGATCGGGATAGCCACTCAGTTATTCTGCTTTTACAAAGTTATATATGCTATGACGATTATCCCCCCACCAGTTGAATCGCTTGTTACTGTAGTCTATGAGCCGGAAAGTGAGACTCAGATATTTACTAAACGGCGGAATTTATGGCAGTACGATCCCGAACTCTACGGAAAGCGCGATCTTCGCATCGATTTTCTCCGAGGTGTCGCGATCGTTTCAATGGTTGTCAACCATCTTGAATGTCGATCTTATTTTAATAATATTACTCAGGGACATATTTATGCTAGTTCGGCGGAAGGATTTGTCTTTTTGTCTGGTTTTGTCTTAGGGTTTGTGACTTTGCAACGAATTGATAAGATTGGCTTGAATTCAGCGATGCAGAAATTGCTGGAACGGGCGAAGATCTTATACTTTACCAGCTTTATCCTGATTGCAGGTTTGGGATTGCTGAGTATTGTTGCCCCAGGGATGACTAAACCGAGTTTCGATCGAGCACCTGGGGAATGGTGGCAAATCTTGCTAGCTGCTAGTACTCTCCATTTAGCTCCACCGATCGTCGATATTCTACAGCTATATGTGTTGTGTTTAGTGGCTTCGCCTGGGATTTTTTGGTTATTGCGACGGGGATTATTATTACCGTTGTTGACAGCTTCCTGGACATTGTGGTGGATTCAGCAGGTGCATCCCTATTCGTTTAGTTTTGAACCACTTGATCGCGCTCATCCTTATTTTGTGTTTAGTACTTGGCAGATCCTTTACGTGCATGGTGTTGCGGCTGGTTATCACAAAGATAAGCTAGCTAAAACATGGAAACGATTGCCCAAAGTGCCGCTATTACTGGGGATGGGGGCGATCGTTGCTACGGCTCTGGTTACGGCTCATTTTGACTTACAACTGGGAACGTGGCCGACAGGGGTGCAAGATCGCGCTTTGTGGCTGCGGTTGACTGATCGCAGTATCAATGGCCCAATTCGCTTGGTGACGCTGCTGGGACTATTCTCGCTGATGTTTGCTGCTGTGGATGCTTTTTGGCTGCCGTTATCTAAAACTCTAGGTAATTTGTTGATTCCGCTGGGTCAAAACTCTCTGTATGTCTATATTATCCATGTGCCGCTGACGTTAATCTGGTTTATGATTCCAGGTTTAATTCAAGGAAGTACTTGGTTAGTGAGCTTGGTTCAAGCGATCGCGATCGGCCTATGTTGGTTCATGGTGAAAAAGGAATTTTTGTTTAAGATTATTCCTCGATAACTAGGAAAATACATGACTCTACAAGATCTAATTTCACTTGATGGAAAACTAGAGTTGTACGCACAAAATGGTCACTTCTTAGGATTACTATCTAGTGATCCCCATGACCCTAACTCAATTATCAATCTGAGAACATATGGCAATGCCCGCAATATCAATAGTATCTACTACGAACACGGCATCTATGGTGGTCAATATGGACAGCATAGCCCTTATAACTATTGCTGCCTATATCCACCTACACTTATCTTGCAACAACAATGCGTGGGACTAGTTAGTAAAAATAAACATATTTTCGATCGTAACTTAACCATCATCGATCCAGATCTGATGATTGCTATTTATACCAACTTACCAATCCAATTTGTCTTAGCAAACACACCCCAATTCGTGGCTGTTTAGAATCAGAGCATCCGTTGTTACTATTTCCAATTTTCTATTCGCTGAGACCAATAAATTATTATAGGAAATGTAGAGAAATGCAATCAATCTCCCCCGAGATGTATCCTCAGTTGCTCAATATCATCAACGAAGCTTGCAACAACTGTGTTGAGTCAATTCTCTCTGCTGGACTTGATGGTAATAATGATATTGTTTGCTGTGCTCAAGGTGGAGGAAAACAACTCACTATTACAATTGAAGACGAAAATGATTCGATCGACATTCAAGATTCAGGTGTGATTTAATCATGCTCAAATTTTGAAAATATTTAATCCAGATTAATATTATGTTAACTATACCTCGCTCATTTAACCTGCACTGGCAAGCTGCTATGTGTGTCGCGATCGGTTTAACTGGTTTCGGCGTAGACCAATTGCTGACATGGCAAGAAACTAGTATTTTGCCAGTACCCGTACAGCGCAGTGTGCCGCTCACGGGTGAAGATCTTCAACTTGCCCGTAATGCTTGGAAATACTTTGAGACTAATCGACTGCCCACCGGATTTGTCTCTTCGGCAGCTAAATTTCCAGCGACAACAATGTGGGATGTTGCTAGTCAATTTGCGGGGATGACAGCGGCGCGGGAATTAGATTTGCTGTCGGCGGCGGAATTTGATCGCTGGATGGCTCAAGTGCTGGTTTCTCTGGCTAAACTGCCATTGTATAAAGGTGAATTACCGAATAAAGCCTACAATGCTGCCACGCTGCAACCTGTTAGCTATGGCAAATTGGATAAAACTGAGGAAATCGGCTTCTCAGCGATCGATCTGGGCAGATTAGCACTATGGCTAGATATTATCGCCCATCGCTATCCTCAGCACAAAGCAGCCTGTAATGCAGTCACTGCTAGATGGAAACTCACCCGACTGGAAAGTGAGGGAAATTTAATGGGTGCCCATATCAATAAGGGTAAAGAGGAGTGGAATCAAGAAGGGCGATTGGGTTACGAACAGTATGCCGCCTATGGACTGACAAAATTAGGGGTTGTCGCAAAAAATGCTCTCAATCCTAAAGCACACGAGCAAAATGTGGATGTGATGGGAGTACAGATTCCGGCTGATACCCGCACCAGTTATCATAACTATGTCACCAGTGAACCCTATGTTTTGGATGGGTTAGAAACCGGATTCAAGGCATTACCCGCTGAATATGCCGGACGGGTGTTGCAGGCTCAAACCCGCCGCGCTCAAGCTACCGGACATTTTACCGCATGGTCTGAGGATAATCTCGATCGCGCCCCCTGGTTTGTCTATAACAATGTCCATGTGGATGGTAAAAATTGGAAGACGATGAATCCATCCGGTCAGGATAGCGATAAATTTAGCACCAGCAGCACCAAGACGGTGGTGTCTTGGCAGATGTTATTCCGCAATCGGTATACCGAACGCAATTACAAAGGCTTGCGGTGGCTGGCAGACCCCGATCGTGGTGTGTTTGGCGGGGTATATGAGAGCACGCAAGACATTAATAGATCGCTGACTTTAAATACTAATGGTCAAATATTAGAAGCAATCCTCTATAGTCATATTGGTTCAAATTCGATCGCAGATTGGGCACATGGTAAATCACGCTAAATACATTTTCGCGCATCTACTAGGGTTGGTAAGTATTGGTTATTGTATTTTGAATACACAGCCACTAATTGCCAACTCATCACCACCACCAACCGTGTCGATCAAAGCGACAGATCCTCAACCTCCAATCAAGAAATTGCCTAAAGTTGTCTTTTTTGGTTCTAGTACTACGGTGGGATTTGGGACAACCAGAGGCGACAGGCGATGGACGACGCTATTATCGCGCTATCTGGGTTGGGAAGAGATTAACGAAGGACTGTCTGGATCTACCGTTTCTACTGCGCTGCGAAATACGCCAGAACTAGCAACAGTTCCATCAGCGATCGAACGGTGGCGCAAGAATGTTTTGTCCCGCAAACCCGATCGAGTAGTATTACTCTATGGTGTCAATGATGCGTTTCGGCGAGTTCCGGTGGGAACAGCCCAGCAGCGGGGTACCTACAGCGGGGATTTGACCAAAATGTTGACTGATATGGCGAAGGAATTTGAGCCACATCAACTGATTATCAGTACATCCCAACCAAATCAAGGTACACTCGATCGACGCAAAGATTACGATCGCGTCTTAGTAGAAACTACCAATAAAATCGGTGGCTATTTAATCGATGCGGGCAATGAAGCATTCCCATTGTCAGATCTGCCGGATTATTCGGCTGATGGTTTGCACATGAATAATTTAGGTCATGCTGTATTTGCCTCATACATGGCAAATAAGATGGTGAATTTGGGGCTAGAACCTGCACCCCCTCAGTCTCAAGGTGGTAATCCGATCCAGAACGAAGCCCAACCTTTACCTGGTGGTTTTTTGTATATCGATCTTCATCACCCCTTAACCTTCGGTCGAGTGCGGACGATTGAAACCAAATGGGTAGCACCTGGACGCGCACGAATTGCGATCGTCCGTCCAGATGGGCGCGGTGGCTATGAAGCCATCTATCGGACTTCGATCTTTAATGTTACCGCTGGTACCTCCCAGATTGAGGTACCGAACTGGTGGGTGTTGGATTACGACAGGTTGGCTGTCTGGACTGAGGGTAATTGTTTGGGCGGCTATGAACTCCCAGCTAATAGTGTTAGTCATTTAGCAGTGCCTCAAGGTAATGTCATTCGGGATATTCCCGCCAATCGCGGTCATGTGGCTGCTCAGGCGATGGCAATTCGGATTATCCATTAGAGGTTGAATGGATCTGATAATGTAGATCCTCGAAATTCAGTAGGGGCAATTCATGAATTGCCCCTACTGAATTTCGAGGTAGTTGGTAAGAAAGAACTAGAGTTAGGAACTAGAGATCGAACTCAATTGTGAGTGGAGATTGTTGATGTTTTTAACTGCGATCCCATGATCGGTAGCCGCTCCGGCACCAATGGTAAAGTTAGATAAACTGTTGTCTCGTCTTCGTTAGCACTAGATAGTAAAAATACTCCATCATAATTATTAACGAGTTTTTTAACAATTTTTAGACCTATCTTTAATTCTCGCTCTTCATATGTTGATGGATTTAATTGAATTGATTTTGTCATTTCGGCGATCGAGGGGTTCGATTCATTCCCCTGATAAGTTGACAATGAAAAGTGGAATGTATCGTCAATAATTTCGCCAAAAATTCTGGTACGAATATTAGAGCTGGCATTGCTAAGCACATATTCTATTAACTCATTACATATCCACCGAAAATGATCGATCTTCACAGCCAATTGTGCATCGTGAATTTCACAAATTAAATTACTAGGTTTTGCTAATCCTTTAAATCGAGTTCTCAAGCTTTCCTCAATGATCGACTTTGGGATTGAGGCATCATCATAATTAGATACTGGTTTTTCAACTACTAGGTGGAGATAGAACCAGAATTTCTGCATTAATTTACGCAATTGCAGCGTGGATCGATTGTTTTGCCCCAAAATATGGAGAATCGCAGGCAAACTTAGCTGTTCGATATTCTTGGTCAGGTGCTCGGTGGTCTCCAAGATGATATCTAAAGGGTAATCAAATTCAGTGGAAAACTCCGCAGCTAAATCTAAGCGAATCTCATTCAAATTAGTTGACAAAGAATGAATATTGTGGCGTTGAAGTTTGGAGAAAGATTGAATCCGATCGTGTTGTTTTTTGATCCGCAGCATCGAGTTGACTCTAGCTCGTAGTTCGATCCCATTCACTGGCTTATTCACGAAGTCATCAGCACCTGATGCCAGACAGCGTGCCAAATCTTCTTTTCCAGATAAGGCTGTAACCATCACAATCGGCACCGATTTCCATTTAGACATCGCCTTGATCTGCTTACACACTTCAAATCCATTGAGACCAGGCATCATCACATCCAGTAAAATGACATCTGGGTCGAATTTATCGAGTGACGCGATTGCCTGTTCGCCGCTAATGGCATAATGCAACTTATAACTTTCAGCCGACAGAAGTGATTGGATCACGTCAAAGTTATCCGGTTCATCATCAACAATTAGGATAGAATAGCTATTCATCTGGATTATTTGCTTGTATATCCTCTAGGGTTCCCATTTCTATTCGTGAATTAACGCTATCTACTTCTCGCTAGTGCAAACACAATACCCGGAAACAATTTTAAGATCGGAATCGATCAAGATAACACATTGACTAGGTTTTGTCATTTTGAGTTGAAATAAGGGCACTCTAATAGGGAGCATCCTTTCTAGCCCACAATGCTAAACCCTATCCAGATCCTAAGTCAATCCGAACTAATCTCGGCGATCGTCCGTCAACCCCTGGCAGTGACTCCTAATACGACGGTGATGGAAGCGATCGCCTACATGAGTGGTATTCGGGTCGTTTGTTCGGCGGAAAAAGACACAAGTCAATTGGATGAATTACATATTCAAGCGCGATCGAGTTGTGTCTCGATCGTTGAGGATGGGCGACTGCTTGGGATACTAACGGAACGAGATATCGTCAGGCTGAGTTCTGAGCAACGGGATTTAGCCAATCTACCAATCCGCGATGTGATGACATCGAATGTTGTTACGCTCAGAGCGTCAGATTTTACAGATATATTTGTAGCTGTTAATTTACTTCAGCAACACCATATTCGCCATCTACCAGTTGTTGACGATCTCAATTGTTTGGTGGGACTAGTCACTCATGAGAGTCTCCAACGAACGTCTCGTCCAGTCGATCTATTAAGACTGAGAATTGTCGCTGAAGTGATGACTGCGAAAGTAGTTTGCGCTGCACCTGAGCTGTCGATGCTAGAAATTGCTCGATTAATGACCGTGCATCGAGTTAGTTCGGTGATGATCGTCCAGCCAAAGCAGGATGAGCGGCAAAAAATCATCCAAATGCCGATCGGGATTGTCACTGAGCGCGATATCGTCCAATTTCAAGCTCTCGGCCTAAATCTGGAAACGTATCAGGTTGATGCTGTGATGAGTACGCCAGTTTTTGCAGTTAAGTCTAGTGATTCACTGTGGTTAGTGCAGCAAATTCTCGAACAACGATTTATCCAACGGCTAGCGGTGACAGGCGATCGGGGCGAACTACTCGGAATCGTCACTCAAACCAGCTTATTGCAAGCTTTAAACCCGCTAGAGCTATACAATTTAGCCGAGGCTCTGGAGGCAAAAGTATTAAAGTTAGAAGCAGACAAAGTACAACTGCTCGAACATCACACCATCGACTTAGAATCTCAAATTTTGGAGCGCACCAAAAAACTCACCGCGACAGTAGCCCAGGAAAAGTTAGTTAGTAAAATCTCCACCCAGATTCGCTCTTCTTTAAACTTAACCGAGATTCTGGATACAGCGGTGCGAGAATTGCAATCAATCCTTTGCTGTCAGCGGATTAGTATCTGGAAGTTTCAGGCTGATGGTCGGACATTGGAGGTAGTCGCCGACTGTCAAAATCTGGTTAGTAACAATGTTGGTCAACAGGTCTACGATCCTTGTTTTTCTCCCGATGCTTACCTGAGAGGAAAAGTTCGAGTGATATCGGATATTTATACAGCCAGTATTAGTGCTTGTCATCGAGATTTACTAGCAGATTTGAAAATTAGAGCAAAAATATTAGTACCAATTCTCGCCGTTCTCGATGGAGCTGTGCCGTGGGGGCTAATCAGTGCGATCGAAAATGATCGACCTCGCGACTGGCAACCTAGTGAGATCGCGCTGATGCAGCAACTTGCTACTCAAATGGCGATCGCGATTCGGCAAGCCACCGCCTATGAACAAGTCCAAAGCCTCAATGCTGAACTAGAATCAAGAGTCGCCCACCGTACTGCCGAATTACAGGAATCTCAGCAATTTTTGCAAACTGTATTTGATACTTTCCCACTTGCTGTATTTTGGAAGGATCGAGACTCTCGATATTTAGGTTGCAACCACCATTTTGCTCAGGATGCTAATTTGAGCTTACCTTCAGAAATCATTGGTCAGACTGACTACGATCTTCCCTGGGTCGAACTTGCAGATGCTTACCGTGCCGACGATCGCCAGACGATCGACTCAGGCGTGGCAAAATTGGGGCTGATCGAAACTCTGGTGCGGGCAGATGGCAGCTCGATCTGGCTCGAAACGAACAAACTACCATTGCATAACCTTCAGGGTGAGACGATCGGCATCCTCGGCACTTACCAAGATATTACCGCTCGTAAACACACCGAAACTCAACTTCAGCAACTATCCAATCGGTTGTCAATGTCACTCAAATCTGGATCGGTGGGCTGTTGGGAGTGGGATATTGTGCGCAATATCCTGATTTGGGACGATCGGATGTATGAATTATATGGAGCAATACGACTACAACCGGATTCGGAAGTTAATCAGACTTATGCTAATTGGGTCAAAAGTATCCATCCAGAAGATCGAATCATCATTAAAGACAAATTAGCGCAAGCTCTGTTGGGAGAGGCTGAATTTGACACGGAATTTCGAGTTGTCCATCCCGATCATAGTATTCATTTTATCAAAGCCTATGGGTTGGTGCAGCGTGACGATCGAGACTGTCCGCAGAGCATGACGGGAATTAATTTTGATATCACCGCAGCCAAGCAGGACGAATTGATGCGCCAAAAAAACGAACAAATGATTCGTCAACAAGCAGAACGGGAATTAGTCCTGCGAGAAATTACCCAACGGATTCGTAAATCCCTAGATTTAAAGACCATTTTTGAGACTGCCGTGCGGGAGATCCGGCAATTTATGGAAACCGATCGAGTCGGGGTCTTCAAATTCAATCCTAATTCAAACTTTGATGAGGGTGAATTCGTTGCTGAATCTGTAGGTAATGGATTTGAATCTATTTTAGGATCGAAAATTAATGACCCTGGTTTTGGCGAAGAGTTAGAAAGATTTTATCGGCAAGGTAGAATCAACGTGCTAGAAGATATCCATACGGCTGGACTGCGGGATTATGAGATTCAGATTTTGGCAAAATTCCAGGTACGAGCAAATTTAGTAGTCCCATTGCTCAATGGTCAAATGTTGTGGGGCTTGCTGTTTATCCATCATTGTACGGCACATCGATCTTGGCAAGAGAGCGAAATTAATTTTGTCAAACAAATTGCCGAACAGATCGGGATTGCCATTCAACAAGCGACCCTGTATGAAAAAGTTCAGTTAGAACTAAAGATCCGCTGGCGGGCAGAAGAGGCGATCGCGTTGCAACTGCGCCAGCAGCAAACATTAGGATCGATCGCGCTGCAAATTCGCAATTCGTTGAAAGTAGAAGAAATTTTGGCAACGGCAACTAACCAAGTCAAGGAATTAATGATGGTCGATCGGGTGACTATTTTTAGAGTATTCCCTGATGGAAAAAGTCGAGTGGTCGAAGAAGTTGTATCACCGGAATATCCTGCTCTGGTAGATATGAATTGGGAGGATGAACAATTTAGCAACGAAGGGTTTGAATTTTACATGCAGGGCAAACCCCGGATTGTCGTCGATGTCATGCAAGATACCTGGTCAAACTGTTTACAGGAATGCATGAGTTTGGCACAGATCAAGTCTAAAATTGTCGCACCAATTTTGCTGCCATTTGGAGATGATCGGACTCATCGCTGGGTCAACACCAACGGAGATGTTCAATTATGGGGATTACTGATCGTTCATTCGTGCGGTTCACATCGCCACTGGCAAGATGCGGAGAGCCAATTACTCCAACAAATTGCCGATCAGCTAGCGATCGCGATTCAACAGGCGAGTCTATTCGAGCAGTTGCAGCAAGAATTGACAGAACGACAGCAGGCAGAAGAGGCGATTGCCTTGCAACTCAGACAGCAACAAACACTGGGATCGATCGCCGAGCAAATTCGTAATTCGTTGAAAGTAGAAGATATTCTCGCAACGGCAACTGCCCAAGTCAAGGAATTAATGATGGTCGATCGGGTAGCTATTTTTAGGGTATCTGCCGATCTTCATCTTCGAGCTGTCGAAGAAGTTGTATCGCTAGAATATCCTAGCGTAATGATGAGAAATTGGGAAAATGCCCAATTAAGCCAAGCAGAATTTGAATTTTACTTAGCTGGTAATAATAATATTGTTGTTGATCTCCAGCAGGATCCCTGGTCGGTATGTTTGCAAGAATATATCGATGAGATCCATGTCAAGTCTAAAATTGTCGTACCAATTTTACTGCTATCTGGAAATAGCGACACCAATCTTGATATTGATACTTGGGATGAGCCTCATCTATGGGGGTTGCTAAGTGTCCATTCCTGTAGCTCCCAACGCCGCTGGAGGGATGCCGAAGCCAAATTACTCCAACAAATTGCCGACCAACTAGCGATCGCGATTCATCAGGCAAATTTGTTTGAGAAGTTACAGCAAGAATTGACAGAACGACAACAAGCAGAGACCCGCTTGCTAGAAAGTAACCAAGAACTTGCCATCTCTAATCAAGAACTTGCTCGGGCGACCCGGCTCAAGGATGAGTTTTTGGCGAGTATGAGTCACGAACTTCGCACCCCACTCAATGTCATTTTAGGTTTGTCTGAAAGCTTGCAAGATGGGGTCTGTGGTCCTATTAACGATCGACAACAAAAGTCGATTGTGACAATCGAAAAGAGCGGTAAACATCTACTAGCTTTAATTAATGATATTCTCGATCTGTCTAAGATGGAAGCTAATAAATTCAATCTCGAATTGACAGATGTCTCCATTCAATCTATTTGTCAGAATAGTGTTTTATTCATCAAAGAACTTGCCCTCAAGCGGCAAATTCGATTAAATACCCAACTTCCCGAACAGCTCAAATATCTAAATATTCGGGTAGACGATCTTCGCTTTCGGCAAGTCTTGATCAATTTACTCAGCAATGCAGTCAAATTTACGCATGAAGGGGGCACTATTACGTTAGATGTACGGGTGTTTGAGAGCAGGGGTGAGGCAGCAAGAGAAGCTCAATTGGTAGCAGAGACCGAAAATATTACTTCAATTGGACAGAACTCCTCAGCACAACCTCTGTGGCAAATTGCCTTCTCGATTATCGATACAGGGATTGGGATTGCCGCTGAAAACATGGATAAGCTGTTTCAGTCATTTGTCCAAATTGACAGCAGTCTCAGTCGCCAGTATGCGGGGACAGGACTGGGCTTATCATTGGTCAAGCGGATTGTCGAAATGCACGCTGGTACAGTTTCAGTCCAGAGTGAAGTAGATCGGGGCAGTTGTTTTACGATCTACCTACCGTTCGATGCGAGTACAAAAATTGAGATCGCCCCATCATCTCCCCTCGGATATCCGATCGCCATCGCTACCGATTTTGAAGAAACTCTGACGATGCGATCTCAAACCTCAATTTTATTGGTAGAAGATGATGAGGGCAATATTGAGACCATGACCACTTATCTTGAAAGTCGTGGCTATCTAATAGTTGTAGCTGAAAATGGACAGCAAGCGATAGATCTGGTTCAGATCGACCATCCTGACATCATTTTAATGGATATTCAGATGCCAGGAATGGACGGTTTCGAGGCAACCAAACACATTCGCCAGCTCCCCAACTGCGCTGCTATCCCCATCATTGCCTTGACAGCCCTAGCCATGCCTGACGATCGCCAAAGATGCCTAGATGCTGGCGCAAACGAATATATGAGTAAACCTGTCAAACTTAGTCAATTAGTTGCGAAGATCGAAATCCTCCTCAATTAGAAAATAGAAGTCTTAACTAAATGTGTACTTGTTGAAACAACTGGGCATAATAAATCATAAAGCTACCAGAGTAAACAAGCTATGAGTTCGGATTTCAAGCCACCACCATTGGGGTTATCGATGCTATCGGCTGTCGGTGGAGTATTAACGGTAGTTGCAGCGATAACTGGATTAGAAAATTTATCCGTTGATCTCCATCAAACAGATGTTTTATTGACAAATCGATTCTCCTTAGGAGAGGCTACGCCAACGAAAATCACCACAGCCAAGGATGGTGGAATGAACCCAGCGGAAAAACTTGTAGCTAACCTTGATGCTCAGTCGATGAGTAACTCTGGAACGACTCTGCCATCAGCAGAGATGGTAGCTAAAGAGTATTTAGGAGAAAGTACTTTGACCCCCGCTGAGATGTCCGTGGCACATCAAGCTTGGACATATTTTCAGAAAAATTGGCAACAGAAAACTGGCTTAGTTAATAGTGTCAGTAGGTTTGAATCTGTAACGATGTGGGATCAAGCAGCCGCCATCGCCGCACTAGTTAGTGCGAGAGAATTAGATTTAGTTTCTGCCCAGGAATTCCAAACTAAGATGAGCCAAACGCTCAAAACATTGGCGACAATGCCATTGTACAAAGGACAACTACCAAATAAGGTTTACAATTCCAAAACCTTAATTCCCGTCAGCTACGGTCAACTCACCAAACGCGAGGAAATTGGCTGGTCGGCGATCGATCTCGGCAGAATGTCAATCTGGCTAAAAATTGTCGGCTCTAAATATCCCCAGTTTAAAAATAAAACTGAAGCCGTCTGGAAGCACTGGCAGGTAGCGCGATTGGTCAAAAATGGTCAAATGTTCGGAACTGCTGTAAGCAAGGGCAAAGAAGAATATAACCAAGAAGGGCGATTGGGTTATGAAAATTATGCTGCTTATGGTCTGAAACTATGGGGTTTGGATGTCCATAAAGCTCTAGATACCAAGACTAATACCGCCTTTATCGGTATCTATGGTCAAGGTGTACCCTATGACAAACGGGATTTTGACAATTCGGGAGCGAATAACTATGTCCTGAGTGAGCCGTATATTCTCGATGGGATTGAAACTGGCTTTCAGGCATTACCCAAAGCTTATGCTGATCGAGTCCTAGCCACTCAGGAAGCTAGGTACAAAGCCACCAATCAATTAACCGCAGTCACCGAAGATAATCTCGATCGCGCCCCTTATTTTGTCTACAATTCGCTGTTTGTCAATGGCAAACCTTGGGCAAATATTACCGATAAACGTCAAAATCATCCTGAATTAAGATTCTTGAGTGCGAAGGCTGCGATCGGCTGGCACGTATTATATAACACTGAGTACACCCAAAAAATATTTAGCTTTGTAGAAACAAATCTCAAGGCTGATGGTGGTTGGTATAACGGTTATTACGAGGTCTTAAAAGAACCGAACAAAGCACAAACAGCTAATAACAATGGGGTGATTTTACAAAGTTTACTTTACAAGAAAGTTGGTAAACCATTAATTATCTGGGCGGGAGTGAAACCAATTAAAAAAACTATCGATAAATAACAATACCAAGATCCGTAGGGGCGGGTTTATACCATCAATTCAAACGAAGCGAGAGATCTAATTTGAACCCGCCCTCCCCCACTAGAATGGATCGATCGTCAAAGACATATCAGCAATTTTAAATTCAATTTTTCTCCCATAATAATCAATTGTTGCTGGTGGGGTTGGGCGGGTTCGTTCTACATTTAATGTTGCAAAACTGGACTGATTAGCATAAACCCGCCCCTACAGATCTACCTATCTACCGTCTAACTTCTGCCCTCTAACTTCTTTGATCATGTGGCTCGATAACTTTCACACTCGACAACCCAGGTGGGTTAGATGGACTGCATTCTTCCTGATTGGAATCAGCCTGCAATTCGTGTTGCAATTTTTCCCACCTGAACCAGTGATGGCACAAAACCAAGCTGCTAAACCCAGTATGTGCAGTGCAATTGTCGATCCACTCAGTCCCGAAGAAGAAGGTTATGCGCGAACTGCTTGGCAATATTTCAAAGCAAATTATCAACCCAAAACTGGATTTATGAACTCCACTGGCGGCTATCCATCTGGCACGATGTGGGATTTGGGCAATTACTTGATGGCTCTCAATTCTGCTCGCTGGCTAAATGTCATTCCCCAGTCAGAATTCGATGAAAAAATCAATAAGTTTTTAACTAACATTAATAGTATCAAGCTGTTCGATGGAGTCTTACCGAACAAAGTATATAACGCCAAAACTGCGGAAATGGTGGACTATGGCAATAAACCCACCCCGCGCGGTATTGGCTGGTCAGCATTAGATTTAGGGCGGATGTTGGCAGCATTTCGCGTGCTCGGTACTTGTCATCCTCAATATAACGATTGGCTCAAAAGTACTGTCGCCAAATGGCAGGTGGCTAAGTCGGTGAAGGACGAGCAACTCTTCGGTTCAATGATTGCCCCAGACGATAAAACGATGTTAGTCCAAGAGGGCCGACTTGGATATGAAGAATATGCTGCTAGAGCTTATGAATTATGGGGCTTTAAAGTACCGAAAGCCCTTTCTTTACAACCATTTAAGTTTGTCGATATTTATGGGTTAAAAATACCTGTAGATACCCGCGATTATCAAAGTACTAATGCCAATAATTATGTAGTCAGCGAGTCCTATATTCTCGATGGGTTGGAATTTGGATTGCAAGGGGAAATCGGCGATTATGCCGCTAGAGTTTTAGAAGCTCAAAAACGCCGTTTTCAAGATACCAAACAACTCACTGCGGTATCTGAAGACAATATTAATAAGCCACCTTACTTTATCTACAACACTGTCTATTCTAATGGTGTGCCGTGGGCAGCAATTACGGACGAAAATAAACCGATTCCCGAATTTCGCAGTATCAGTACTAAAGCTGCATTCGGATGGCGGTATTTATACCCAAATAGTGAATATGCCAAACAGATTTTTGATGCTGTTAAAGACCTCAAAGATCCGAAAAATAATGGTTTCTATGCTGGACTCTATGAAGCAACCAAGCAACCAAATACATCGTTGACTGGTAACACTAATGGGCTAATTTTAGAGATTCTCTATTACAAAGCTAGGGGCAATCGCCCACTAATTAGCGGTGGTAGTCCTGCTACAGCTCCAGCCTCAATCGGGGTCGTTGCGGCTAATTCAGCCCCCGCAACGACTCCAGTCCCAACATTATCGACCGCGCCAGTAGTCGCGGCGGCACCTGCTACCTTAATTCCATCAGTAGGCAATTTGCGGGCAACTACTTGTCCCCATCCAGGTAAATCGCTGAGTGTACCCGAAAAACGCTATGCCCAAGCTGCTTGGCGATACTTTGAGGTGAATATGGAAGCTACGGGGCTACCGAATGACCGCAATTTCATGAAAGGTTCGACGCTGTGGGGATTGGGCGATTATCTTGCCGCGCTCCAATCGGCACGGTTGCTAGATATCTTAACCGATGACCAATTCGATGTTCGGATGCGGAAGGTGTTGGGGATGCTACCCAAAATCGCTTTATTTACAGGCGAATTGCCCAATCGCAGCTACAATAGCCAGTCGATGCAACTGGTGGATTATGGCAATAATTCCACGCCAGATGGTACAGGCTGGTCATCGCTAGATGTCGGGCGACTACTGACGGCTCTCTATGGTGTCAAAACTTGCTACCCTCAATATACCAATGCGATCGAGTCAATTATCCTCGATTGGTCATATTTGCGCGTAGTACGGGATAGTTCGCTATTTAGTTCGATCGTCACTAGGGATAAAAATGGGCGGATGCTGACGCGAGTGGAACCTGAAACTCGTCTGGGCTACGAAGAGTATGCAGCACGCGGATTTCAGATGTGGGGATTTGATGTCAGTAAATCGGCGGTCGGCGGACAATATCAAACCGGATCTTTAGAAGGATTTCAGGTACCAGTCCAACGGGTCAAATCGAAGGAAACGTCCCTCGAAAATAGCAAAACTGTCACTAATCCGTTCTTCCTTTATGGCTTAGAATATGGCTTAGATCCGCAGATGCGGGCATTGATTATCCCGATGCTCAAAGCCCAAGCCGAACGCTATCGTCGCACGAATGTCTTAACTACTTCTACTACCAACGCGATCGAGTCTAAACCCTATATCCTCCATAGTACCGCGATCGGGAAAGGTCGATCGTGGGAAACTCTCGGTGACGATGGTAAATCACGCCCTGATGACCGATTAGTCAGCACCGCCGCCGCCATTGCCGCCTACGCCCTATTCCCCGAAGATCCCTACGCCCTCGAACTCTGGCGCGCCACCCTCGATCTCTACGACCCCTACAACGGCTACTACGAGGGGTTCTATGACAAAACAGGGAAAACGGTCACAACCTATACCAGTAGCACCAACAGCATGATTCTCGAAGCTTTGCTATTCAAAGCCGTCGAGCGAAAATCACTAATTCGTCCCAATCCCAATCTCAATTCTCCCTGGTGGCAGACGGTAACGGCTGGTACGGGACAAGGTTTACCTCGTAGAGCTAGTCAAACCGCCGAATTTGTAGATGAGCTCGGTGGTAGCTATTGGAAATCATCTACACCTACAGTTGCAACCGCGATTGAGGTGTCTTTGATTCCGCCGCCACCACCACCGCCAGAACTACCAAAACCAGGCGACCCCTTACCACCTGGGAGTCTGCCACCACTCAGTGAAGAGCAGCCCTTACCACCTGGATATCAAGAACCCCCAGCAGAACTTCCACCACCACCACCGCCACCGCCGACAGTGGCACCAAAATCACCAAAATCGGCGGCATCCCGACGACGGATTGTCCCAAAACCACCTAAGTCTGTGACATCCCCAGGTCAGATTGCCCCAAAACCACCGAACATTAAACCCAAAATACCTGAGACTAAACAATCACTGAAAGAACTAGATGGAATTGCTGCTAAAAATGCCTGGGCATATTTTGAGCACAACTTGGTAAAGCAAACGGGTCTGGTCAATTCCGGCGACCAGTATAACTGGACAACTTGGTGGGATCAAGGCAGTGCCATTCTGGGCATCCACGCTGCCAGACAAATGGGATTATTTCCCTCAGACCGTTTTAACCAGTGGGCAAAAACTTTCCTCTCGACTTTAGAAACTATGCCATTACCCAGCACTAAATTACCGAACAAAGCCCATAGCACGACCACAGCTAAGATGCGGAAGTTGAATGATACTCCTGATGCTAAAGGGATGAGTGGTTGGTCTGCGCTGGATCTAAGTCGGTTGCTGGTGGGATTGCATGTATTAAGGACTAAGTATCCAGAATATACCGATCGAGTCAATAAATTAGTCGCTCGATGGGATCTCCAAAAACTCGTCAAAAATGGTCAAATCTATGGTGGTATTCCCGCTCAAAAGGGGGTAGTTAATTACTTTCAGGAAGGACGATTAGGCTATGAGCAATATGCAGCAAGAAGCTTGCAGTTGTGGAATTTACAAGCTACTGAGGCATTAGATAAACCCCCTGTCGAAACCGTTTCAGTCGATGGCATTTCCTTGCAAATCGATCGCCGCAACCTCAAAAATTCTGGAGCTAGTAATTACCTCACCAGTGATCCTTATCTATTGTGGGGGCTAGAACTCGGCTGGACAGATGCAGTGAAACCCCAAGCTCAAAACTTATTTAAAGTTCAAGCCCAACGATTTCAACGTACTGGGATTTTAACAGCCGTGAATGAAGATGCAATCCGTAAATCGCCCTATTTTCTTTATTACAGTGTCTATGTTAATGGCAAAACTTGGGAGGCTCTAGCAGATGGTAATCGGTCTTATCCCCAATTAAAATTTGCTAGTACCAAAGCGGCTTTTGGTTGGAGTTTCTTGATGCCAGAGGATGCTTATGCTCAAAGATTAAGATCGACATTTCAAAATCTGAATAATCCTAAAAGAGGTTATTTTACTGGACTATATGAAAATCCGAAATTGGGTAAAAATGATGCTGTCGATCTCAATACTAATGCGGCGATTTTAGAAGGATTGTTGTATAGAAGTAGAGGCAATCGACCGATCGTTTTGTAAGCTGTTTGGGTAATGTTCTAGATCTGTGGAGAGGAGGTTAAATGGCACACCCAAATTCAAACCGATTGATAAACAAACCAATCACAATATCGTGCATCACAACAGATTTAGAAAAGCAGATGGTTTTACGAGCCAGTCGCTTAATT
>JANYIT010000249.1 GCA_025358725.1 Chamaesiphon sp. GL140_3_metabinner_129_sub | reverse complement strand
GAGAATAATTCTCCACCCCATTACAAAAACCTACTTCACGCAGCATTTCTAGATCGTACCGCGTCCGTTGGTCAATGCGTTGAGCTTCGATTAATTTACCGTTAGTTTCTAACTCGACAATCCGCTTTTTCAACTCATCATCGATATCATTACAAGCATCTTGCAACGTATCTTCTGGCGTGACAAAATGCCGTGCTGGATAGATATTCAAACTACCCACCGTAGTGAGGATTTCACCAGTCACCGGATCGACATAGCGAATTGCTTCAATTTCATCACCGAAAAATTCCACCCGCACGATCCGATCTTCGTATGCGGGACCGATTTCTACCACATCCCCACGCACTCGAAAATTACCACGTTTCAAGTCGATATCATTGCGACTATATTGAACAGAAACTAACTGTTTTAACATCTCTCGTTGGTCGATTTCCATCCCAACTTTAAGCGGAATTGCCGCCTTTAGATATTCGGCTGGCGTTCCCAATCCATAAATACAACTAATCGATGCAACCACAATTACATGGCGATGCTCGAATAACGATCGAGTCGCCGAATGTCGCAACATATCGATTTCTTCATTAATTGCCGATGCTTTTTCGATAAAAGTATCACTAACAGCAATATAAGCTTCTGGCTGATAATAATCGTAATAGGAAACAAAATACTCAACAGCATTATTCGGGAAAAATTGCCGCAGTTCGTTACATAATTGTGCCGCTAATGTTTTATTATGAGCTAATACTAATGTCGGTTTCTGATGTTGAGCGATTGTCGCTGCGATCGTAAATGTTTTACCCGTACCCGTCGCACCCAGTAAGGTTTGAAACCGCTGTGCCGATTTTAGCCCAGCTACGAGTTGTTCGATCGCCGCAGGTTGATCACCAGTGGGTTTAAATGGTGCGATCAGTTCAAATTCAGTATCCATGCGTCTTATTACCACCAGCTACACAGAACAAATTACCAGACTGACAAAAATCGGTCGTTACATTCTAACGCAGTTTGTTGATAAAGGGGCGATCTCTATAGCCACCTGCTGCTGGATGAATAATTGCTTTAATGTTTATCTCACTCTTCAAGTTGTTGGAAATTCATCGGAATCGATCGAATATCTAAACCCATTATATCTCGATTATTTATTTGATCGAGCTGAGTTCGATCGATATTGTCTAAACTGTGATTAAAATGATTGAATGATGAACTGTGATTATTCTATAGGGCAATCATAGTCTATCTGTTAATCATTCTAATCATAGTTCAGAAAGTTGGATTAAATAATATTCTCTTCAGATAGTTGGGCTATTTTCATTAAGGATTTCAAGGTGCCAATTTTGAGATCCTGGTTACGATGAACGGGAATTGATAGAATTTATTCTACTTCAGGGTTATAATATATATGATGGCTGCCAGTAACTCTTCGCAAATACCAACCTCTCTGCTCGACAATTTTGCATAGCTGCTTACCAGAAATAGACTTCATACGGCAATTTCAACAACTCGATCTGTTGGCGCAATTACATTACGACTATTGGCAACATCGAGCCAACCTTCGATCGCATCTTTTAAATTAGCCATTACTTCTTCGATTGAATCGCCCTCTGTAATACAGCCAGGAAGTGCTGGAACTTCAGCCCAATATCCTTCTTCTGCTGGATGAATAATTGCCTTAATATTCATATCACTGCCTGTTTGAAAGTTATATTAGACTATTCGATCGATCGAATATCTAAACCCATTATATCTCGATTATTTATTCGATCGAGGTGAGTTCGATCGATTAATATTGTCTGAACTATGATTAATTCTATAGGCCGATCATAGTCTATCTGTTAATCATTCTAATCATAGTTCAGACAATATTAATCGAGAAAACTGCTTTCTGACAGAAACGCCTCGCATCCTAGATCTATGGATGTAAAACCAGTATGGTGCTTTCAACCAAAAGAATGGAGTTTTGCTAATATATTTACCTTGGGTTTGAATTTCTTGAGTGATAAGATATTCTATATTTGTTGTTGTTACTTATTATTCCCACTAAAACAGAAGCAATCGCGCTATACAGAGTTAATACTGGATAGCAAGCAATTTCAAAAAAGAAGCCCAACAGCTAACTGTTGGGCTTCATCAATTTCTAAGCTGCTTGTGCTTGGCGTTCGGGAGAGAATTGGAACATCGAATAGACCACATTCCGGCGAATATCGGTCATCATTTCTAGGAACATCTCATAACCTTCCTGCTTGTACTCAATCAACGGGTCCTTCTGACCATAACCGCGCAGCCCGACAGATTCGCGGAGGGCATCCATTGATTGAAGGTGT
>JANYIT010000248.1 GCA_025358725.1 Chamaesiphon sp. GL140_3_metabinner_129_sub | reverse complement strand
CCATCTGCTTTTCTAAATCTGTTGTGATGCACGATATTGTGATTGGTTTGTTTATCAATCGGTTTGAATTTGGGTGTGCCATTTAACCTCCTCTCCACAGATCTAGAACATTACCCAATTCCGCTAGTGATCATGCCACTGATGGCGATACCTGTTGTCAAAGCTAAGGATTTAATTTTCATGATTGAGGTAGAGCTATTTTTTTTAGAGAAATGAAAAATATTCTCTATACTGAACATTCTTAAAGTTAGGATACCCTAATGTAGTGGCAATATTTTTCAAATCAACTATTATTTTGATACAGGAAATCCGTACTTGATCATTGGTTTAGCCGCTCTTTCTGTTTCTTTGTGAAAATTTTTCCATGACAGTAAATAATTTGTACAATTAGTCGCCAAAAAAGCATGATGACTATGCGATCGACAAATAATCCTAGCGTTTGTGTATCAACAGAGACAAATACAAATCGTAAATCTGCATAGCCTATAATAGATCTGGGTTTATTGTAGCTATAGGTATCATTGGCATGGCAAAACGGTTAGTAACGATCGGCAATGGCATGGTCGGTCATCGGTTCTTGGAGCAGATGGCGGCAAAAGGTGCAGATTGGGAGCTAATCTGCTTTTGCGAGGAGCCACGGGTAGCTTATGACAGGGTTAATCTCAGCGGTTATTTTGCTGGGAAGACGGCGGAGGATTTGTCTCTCGTCGCACCAGATTTTTACAAGGACAATAATATCGAGGTACATATCGGCGATAAAGCGATTAGTATCGATCGAGTCAATAAAACTGTCACTTCAGCCAAAGGGGTGACGATTAGCTACGATAAGCTGGTTCTGGCTACTGGCTCCTATCCATTCGTACCACCGATTAAAGGGAACGATTTACCAGGTACGTTTGTCTATCGGACGATTTGCGATTTGGAAGCAACGGAAGCCTACGCGAAAGACTGCAAGGTTGGGGTGGTTGTTGGTGGTGGATTGCTCGGTTTAGAATGTGCCAACGCCCTCCAAAATTTGGGACTGAAAACTCATGTCGTTGAGTTTATGCCGCGTTTGATGCCTGTACAGGTAGATGATGCAGGTGGAGCAACATTGCGCCAGAAGATTGAAGATTTAGGAATTGGGATTCATACAGGTAAATCGACGACGGAGATTGTCGCCGATGAACATGGAAGGGTTTCTAAAATGCTGTTCGCCGATGGTACGGAATTAGCGACAGACACGATCGTTTTCTCCGCTGGAATTCGTCCCCAAGATGAGCTAGCCCGTCAGTCTGGATTGAAAATAGGCGATCGAGGTGGGATCGCGATCGATGATAATTGTCAAACATCCGATCCTGATGTCTATGCGATCGGTGAATGTGCTTTATACAATAACCAAATTTTCGGTTTAGTCGCTCCAGGCTATCGGATGGCAGAAGTCGCCGCAGATCGCCTCTGTGGTAGCGAAGATAATAATTTCACTGGCGCAGACATGTCCACCAAATTGAAGCTACTAGGCATCGATGTAGCTAGCTTTGGTGACGCATTTGGGAAGACGGCTGGCTCGAAAGTAATCGCGATCGATGATGCTATCGCAGGTACCTATAAAAAGCTGGTAGTCAATGAAGACGGTACCCGCCTATTAGGTGGTATTTTAGTCGGCGATGCGACTGTTTACGGTACATTGCTGCAACTGATGCAAAATCAGATGGCTCTACCGCCACATCCAGAGGATCTGATTTTACCCCCTCGCAGTGGTGCATCAACGGCAATGGGCGTAGATCAATTTCCCGACACCGCCCAAATTTGCTCCTGTAATAACGTCACCAAAGGACAAATTTGCACCGCGATTCAAGAGCAAGAATTACGCGATATCGGTAGCGTTAAATCCTGTACCAACGCCGGAACAGGTTGCGGCGGTTGCGTTCCATTAGTCACCGACTTACTCAAATCCGAACTCAAAAAAGCCGGAATCGCAGTTAATAATAACCTCTGCGAACACTTCGCCTTCTCCCGTCAAGAATTATATAGCTTAGTTCGATCGCAAGATATCCACAGCTTCCAACAACTACTCGATCGACATGGTACCGGACGCGGCTGCGAAATCTGCAAACCCGCCGTCGGTTCGATTCTCGCCTCCGCTTGGAACGATCAAATTCTCGACGCACCTCACGTCGGTTTACAAGATACTAACGATTCCTTCCTCGCCAATATCCAACGCGATGGTACCTACTCAGTTATCCCTCGCATCCCTGGCGGCGAAATTACGCCAGAAAAATTAATCGTACTCGGACAAGTCGCCAAAGATTTTGGACTGTACACCAAGATCACGGGCGCACAACGCATCGATTTACTCGGAGCAAGGGTAGACCAATTACCGCTAATTTGGCAGCGTCTCGTGGCTGCTGGCTTTGAATCAGGACACGCTTATGGTAAAGCTCTCCGCACAGTCAAATCCTGTGTCGGTAGCACCTGGTGTCGATTTGGCGTACAGGATTCCGTGGGACTCGCGATCGAGGTAGAATTACGCTATCGTGGACTCCGCGCCCCCCACAAGCTCAAATCCGCCGTCTCCGGCTGTACCCGTGAATGTGCGGAAGCTCAAAGCAAGGATTTTGGGATTATCGCCACCGAAAAAGGTTGGAATTTATATGTGTGTGGGAATGGTGGCATCAAACCCCAGCACGCCCAACTGCTCGCAGGTGATTTAGATAAAGAGACATTAATTCGCTATGTAGACAGGTTCTTGATGTTCTACATCCGCACTGCTAACCGATTAGAGCGGACAGCAACATGGTTTAATAAACTAGAAGGCGGGATGGAATATCTTCAAGATGTGATTATCAACGATTCCCTCGGTATCGCAGCGGAATTAGAAGCAGAAATGGCGCATCAAGTAGCCACCTACGCCTGTGAATGGGATGTCACTCTCAAAGATCCCATCAAACTCCAACGTTTCCAACACTTCGTCAATACTGATGTACCCGATCCGAACATCGTGGTAATTGAAGAGCGCGGACAAAAACGTCCGGTGTTCGAGCATGAAAGACAATTGTTAGAGATCGATCGTTAGAGAATATTTTGTCATCGAAAACCCTAGAAGATCTGCGTAGATTTACCCACTCCGCCCTAACGGGCACCCCTCCAAGGAGGGGATTTTGGGAGATCTATAGGGTGTTCACTTTTCTCAATTAAGCATTGCTATTGCTGTTAACAAATCACAAATTTCATGTCACCAACAGAATCAATTCAGTCAACAACCCAACAGTGGACAACTATCTGTCCGCTCGATCGAATCTTACCAAATACAGGTGTTTGTGCCTTGATTAATGGTCAACAAATTGCTGTTTTCAGAGTAGGAGAAGGAACGGATGTATGTGCGATCGAGAATTACGATCCATTTAGCAAAGCATACGTTTTATCTAGAGGCATTGTCGGCGATAGAAATGGCATACCCAAAGTCGCATCACCAATCTACAAGCAGAATTTTAGTCTTTTGACAGGTGAATGTTTAGACGATTCAACTGTCAAATTAAGAACTTTTTCTGCTCAAGTTGTCGATGGACAAGTACAGGTTAATGTTTGACTTTTACTAGCCGTGACACTTATGTTCGAGCGCACAAACATGATCTGAGTCGCCGACTTCGATTTGAATAGTGGTATGTCGGATCTGAAAATGTTCGCGTAACTCTTGGCAAACCTCGGCGAGAAATCCATCACCTGGATGTCCTGATGGAATCACCAAATGAGCCGTCAGAGCAGTTTCGACAGTACTCATACTCCAGATATGTAGATCGTGTACCTGAGTTACTCCAGGACACTCACAGAGATAATTGCGAACGGCTCGCTCATCGATATTACTGGGCACACCATCGATCGCCAGATGAAATGAATCTTTGAGCAATCCCCAAGTACCGAGAATAATCAACATGCTGATCACCAAGCTGACAGCAGGATCGAGCCATAACCAATGAGTTGCCAAAATACCGATTCCGGCGATGACGACACCGACAGAAACTAGGGCATCTGCCGCCATATGTTGAAATGCAGCTTTGATGTTCATATCGCCTTTGCTACCTGATAAAAACATCAAGGCTGTTGCCGTATTAATGACTACACCGATCGCGGCAACGCCAATCACGATCGATCCTTGCACTTCACCAGGATTCATCAGTCGCTGGATTGCTTCCCAAATAATGGCACCTGTGGCAACTAATAGAAAAATTGAGTTGAGAAAAGCCGCCAAGATCGAGAATTTGCGCCAGCCATAAGTATATCGAGCCGACGGTTTGCGGTTTAGTAATAGACTTGCCACCCACGCCAATAGTAATCCTAAAACATCACTGAGATTGTGCCCTGCATCGGCGATCAGTGCGACTGAATGAGCTTGTAATCCAAAAATAAATTCGGTTAGAACGAAACCACCATTGAGGATCATTCCTGCCACAAAAGCTAGATTGTAGTTAGCAGGTGCGTGATGATGTCCTGCATGATCGTGCCCTGCATGAGAATGGTCGTGATGACTATGTGAGTGTTGATGGGGCATTGTGGCAAACTCTAAAATTTAGCAGATTGGCAGCTCGATCGATAGTCATAGGATAGCTCAGAACAGCTTAAAACTATCAAAACTATTTTTTATATATTCACCAGTTTAGAAGAACGTTTCGACCACTACGCGATATCCCCGACTTCTTTAAAGAAGTCGGGGATATTTTCTAGATAGATTGGCGATTGTGACTATAGTTTCAAGCGCAATTTATTTTGTCCAAGTTGTACCATTTGACCATTGAATGCAATTAGGCCCGATTAAAGTAGCTGTATGGGTGGCATCATCAGTAAATTGAACGCTTGCATGGGAGGGTGCGGTAACATTTCCTAGGGCAGTCGGACGACGATAACGAGACATATCAACTCTGAGATTATCGCCTAATTGCTGGATCTGAGGCCCCCATTTGCCCTCATGCTGCCAAGTTCCAGCAAATTGAGTTGCTTGCCAAACAGTGCTATTGTTCCAACTAATCTGTCCCTGACCATCTAAAGTGCCCACAAAAGTTCCATCATCGGGAAAGGTGACTTGTAGTTGGGTGGGACTGAGCATCCTTCCGGTTGCCGTTGGTCTTCGGAAGGCTGACATATTGACTGTAACTCGATCGCCACGCAGACTTACAGGGATGCCTTTGCCTGAATAAAACCAGGTACCATTTATTGGCGAACAAGCCACAACCCTAGCAATTCTGACAGATTTGACAGATTTGACCGATTGACTGGTGGGAGAGACGGCTGTGCTGGGTTGAGATGTAGTTGCAAAAGCTAGTGCAATCAGAGTAGCTCCACCAAAAATAGCATGACGAATTTTCACAATATTCACCTAATAATCGAGTATTAATTTAGACGTTTTACGTCGATAATAATAACAACACTAATGAAAACAAAAATTTCGGAAGTTTAGAATTTTTTTGGTGGATTGCGATTGGGAATATTTATCTTTCAGCTATAGTCAGGGTGAAAATTTTACCCTTTGCTGCCTAAAATTCAATCCCTGGTTGTGCTTTGATTCCTTGTTCTCGAAAAGGATGTTTAATCATCGTCATCTCTGTGACTAAATCGGCCATGTCGATGAGACTTTGGGGTGCGCCTCTTCCGGTCAGGATGACATGAGATAGTTCAGGTTTTTGGGCTAGTCCAGCGATGACTACTTCGGGGCTGAGATAACCCAATTTGAGGGCGATATTTACTTCGTCTAATAAGACTAATTGATAATCAGGATCGATGATGTAGCTCAAAGCTTGCGCCCAGGCACGTTCGGCGGTGGCAATATCTCGATCGCGATCCTGAGTATCCCAAGTGAAACCTTCCCCCATCGCCTGAAATACTAATTGGTCGCCAAACCGCTCTAAAACAGCTTTCTCGGCTGGTTCCCATGCGCCTTTGATGAATTGAACGATCGCGACTCGATAGCCGTGTCCGAGCGATCGTAGCACCATCCCTAGTGCGGCGGTAGTTTTTCCTTTCCCTGTGCCAGTATTGACGATAATCAAGCCTTTTTTATCGATCGATCGATCGATCTTCTCCGCCTGGATCTGTTGCCGCCGCTGCATTTTCTGTTTGTATTGTTCGTCGGTAAGATTAGTCATTTAGAGGATAGGGGATAGGGGATAGGGGATAGGGGATAGAAGAAGTGTATAATCGCTCTTGTTATTGGTGTTTACTTTCTAAAAAGTTTCTATTTTGGCTGCTCAATTGCTGCATATCTGATATTTCAGGTCATTTTACCAATTTACGCAGGTAATCTAGTTGAAAAACTAAACCCTATCCCCTATCCCCTATCCCCTACCCCCTATTGTGCCATCTGGACGTACACACGATCGAGTGACTCTGTGGAGTTTACCTCTTATTGCTGGAGGTACACTATTTACAACCTCCCGTGCCGATTTAGCATTTTGGGTATCGGGGGGGTTTCTGTTTAGTGGGTTGATTTTTGGGCCAGATTTAGATTTATACTCCTTTCATTACCAGCGGTGGGGTAAGTTGCGGTGGTTGTGGCGACCCTATCAGAAGGCAATTAAACATCGATCAATCTGGTCACATGGGCCGATTGTGGGGACGATCGGCCGGATATTATATTTGAGCTTATGGTTGGGATTAGTCGGTTTATTGTATTTGGCGATCAATCAATTAGCTGGGGGTAAGACGTATACAGGGAAAGAATTAATTGAGATGCTGCAACACTCGATTGTATCCCATTCGTCAGTTTATTTAGCTCTGTTTTTTGGTTTAGAATTGGGCGCAATGAGCCACTATCTGAGCGATTGGTTGGTTTCGACATATAAGCGATCCTCTTTACGGAATATCTGGGAGAGTAGGACTAAATTCAAATCACCATCCAAGCAAAAAAAAATGCCTGTTAAACAGGCAAGAAAGGAGTCACAGAAATCGCCGAGGGAGAAGGGAACGAAACGAGATGATTGGTGAGAAGTAAAGAATTTCCCCGTTCTAGTCTCTCTCTGCGCTTTCTAAGTTAGACAATTTGTAGAATTTCACCTTTGATCATCCGTTTCGCCGCATCGAGTAGAGCTTCTTCTAAGTAAGGTTTGATAAAGTAGCCACTAGCACCGAGTTGGGCGGCAATTTGACGGTGACGATCGCTCCCACGGGAAGTTAGCATTGCCACAGGTACCTTGCTCAGAGCCACATCTTTTTGGATGCGAGATAGGAATTCCAGTCCATCCATCCGAGGCATCTCGATATCACAGAAGACGATATCGCAGGGTAAACCAGCGCGGAGTTTGTCCCAGGCTTCTTGACCATCGCGGGCTTGTTCGACCTGGTAGCCAGCTCGTTTAAAGGTCAATGAGAGCAATTCTCGCACAGTGATCGAGTCATCAACGATCAGTACCATTGATTCACGGACTTCGACAGTCGGCGCAATCATTTGAGCGGCCCACTGAGCGGAAACATGCCGAGATAGGGTTCCGTTTGCTAGGGCGATTAATTCCATCACATCAGCGATCGGAATAATGCGGCCGTCGCCCATTACGGTAGCTCCAGCAATCCCCAGTGGCTTGGAGGCTGGCCCCTGGAGCGGTTTGATCACGATTTCTTGGTCGCTGGTGATTTTATCTACCTGGACCGCAATCAGATTAACATCACTGCGAAGAATCAAAATTGAAACTAGATCGCTATCCTCGTCACTGGTGCTGTAGGAATTGTTACGCACCAGCGGACGATTAAAGCCTAGTAGATCAGACAGCGGTTTGAATGGCATTAGCTCATCGCGCCAAAAGATGTACCGTTCGCCTTCAGCGTTGGTTTGGATTTGCTCGGGACTAACATCCTGAGTATCCTCAATTCCATCCATGGGAAAGGCGATATTGTTCTTATTATTGACCGCAATTAGGGCTTTGGCGATACTGAGAGCCAGCGGTAATCTGATTGTAAAAGTAGTACCGACACCAAGCTGAGACTCAGTGGTAATCGTCCCCCGAATGTCGGTCAGACTAGTCCGCACAACGTCCATACCCACTCCACGTCCGGCTAATTCGTCAGCCTGATCTTTAGTGGAGAAACTAGGGAGAAAGAGGAGTTCGTAGGTTTCCGCTTTGGACATGGCGGTTGCTTGCTGGGCGGTAATAATCCCCTTTTCGATCGCTTTGGCTTTGACTTGTTCGGTATCAATTCCCGCACCATCATCAGAAACTGAGATGATCGTTTGGTTCCCTTGATGGAGAGCGCGAATCGTAATTTTTCCGTCGATCGATTTGCCTGCAGCTTGGCGGCTGGCAGGCGATTCAATCCCATGCGCGATCGCGTTGTTCACCATATGAATCAACGGATCGGTGAGACTTTCCAGGATCACTTTATCAATTAAAGTATCGCGTCCATCAACACTGAGTTCGACTTGTTTGCCATATTTGAGACCATTATCTCGCACGCCGCGTTGTAATCGATCGGCTGTTTGGGCAAAGGGCACCATCCGCGATTTGGTCAAATCTTCCTGAAGTTGTCCGGTAATCTGGCGCAAGGTGCGGGTGACTTCCGTACTCCCATCGACCACAAATTCAATATCCGCAGTTGACTCACGTACCCGTACCGTCAACTCGATCATCTTTTGGGATAGCAAGTGAATGGGGGTAAATCGATCCATCTCTAGTGGATCGTATTCCATCAACGTGCCGCTAGCATCTATACCATCGCTATTAATTTGGGGAGTAGGTATGGTGGGTTTAGATTGCTGACGACTAGCTACGAGCGAATTTTCCATTAACGATCGCTCATAGAGATCTTGCATCCGCTTACCAACTTCATTGAGCTTTTGGACTTCGGAGAGCAGTTTTTCGACGAATAGTCGCATCCGAGTTTGATCTTGTTCTAGCGTGTTGCGATTGACGACTAGTTCTCCCACTAAGTTGTTGAGATTATCTAGATGTCGCACGGACACCCGCATCGTTTGCTCAAATGTCCGCGATTGTTTCCCCCGACGATCTGCTGGCTGCCGCGCACTGACGAGATTGGGATTAGTTGCTGGTGGTGTGACTACCGGAGTGTCTAACAATCGATCGAGATCGTCAAGATTAGGCTCTAGATCAGCTGTAGGTAAAGGATTAACGATTAGTGCATCCAGATCGTCAAATGCCGAGTTGCTGCCCATTAGCACAGCACCACCAACCCCCAAAGCTGTCATTCCCAACAGTGCATCCAAATCTTCTACACCCGCCAGATTTGATTCAGGTTGAGCATCTAATATACTTCCCAAATCTGTCAGTTCATGGCTGGAGATATCAGCACTAAAATCATCAAGATTGAAATCCAACTCGGAAATATCCTCGAATTTTGAAGATTGTGATTCATTGTCCACATTATCTTCATTTAAAATATTTAGATCCAAGTCTGAAAAATTACCATCGATGGATAATTCTATTTCTGACTCAGTACTATTGAAGATATCTAAATTATCTAAATCACCAACAGCAGCTGATGCTAGATCTAACTGTTGATTATCCAATGGATTGAGATCTAATTCTGCCAGATCTCGATCGATCGATACATCTGAGTGTAATTCACCATCATCTAAAACATCTAGATCCAGGTTTAAATTTAAATCTAGTAATAAATTGGCAACAGATGGATCTACCTCTAATTCACTAATCTCTTGAACATTAAGATCTACATCTGTAAGTTCATTAGCAACTAGATCGACAGCTAGTTCGGCAGCAGTCTGATCTTCTAAATTCAAGCTGGCAAGTTCGTCACTACCAAACAGCTCAAAATCCAAGCTGGCAGCAAGATCACTGCTCGCAAAGACTGAATTTGAATTGTCCAGATTTAGAGGATCGAAATCCAAATCTGCAAAACTATTAAAAGCATCAAAGCCTGCGATTGGAATATTGCCGAGTGGATTGAGATCTAGTCCTGTAAAATTATTGCCAATAGATGCATCTACAAACAATTCATCACTATTAATAAAATCTAAATCTGTACCTACAAAATTATCCCGATTGACTGGATCGAGATTTAATTCAGCTAAACTATTGTCAAGAGCGGAATCGACAACTAGATCGCTACTACCCAGCGGATTGAGATCCAATTCTGTCAGATTATCACTGGCAAATAAATCTATATTTGGTTCGATATCATTAAGACTGTCTAAATTGAATTCGGCAAGATCGTCAACGTCATATTGTTGAATTGAGTTGTCAATCCAGCTTGCCAATTCAGGATCTATTTGATGCTCAGAGGTTTCAGCAACAGCAGTTACCGGAGCATCGGGTAATTTACTACTATTCAACTGCTCCAAACAGAGTGCATCTGAGCCGGATGAATCGATCTCAGGTGTCCAGTCAGCACGATCGCGAGGTTCAGACTGCTGTTCGAGATCAGTTGGTTCAAGCTGTTCGGGCACTGCTGGAACTATGGATGGTTGAAGATTGGGATAAAAATTATTAGCTTCAAGTGAAGGCAATTCATCGAAGTCTAATGCATTAGCATCGCTAACAATTTCAGCACTAGAAATTGAATCAACGGTGGTAATTATGTCGCTAGAGACTGTGTTTGATTCTTCTAATCCAGACCAATCTTCAGGTGTATTAACTGTCGGAAATAGTTCACTCATGGGACGATCTAGACCAAAATCTGGTGCAGAGATATCGACTAGATCCAACGGTGGACAAAGATCGGGTTGAAGTTGGTTGTCAGTACTATTGAGCAGATCTAGATCTGTATATAAGGGTTGATGTTGTGCGGCAGCCAATTGAGTATCTGACAAGAAATTGGCAATTTCGTGATCGTCAATTTCTCCGAGATCGGGGGTGTAAAATGTTTCTTCATCATAAGTAGCTGTCTCTACATTTTGTGCGGTGGCAATTGCCAGATCGTGATTTAGATCTACCGAAGTTGGTAAGGAGACTGTTTGCAATGTCTGCTGATCAGATTCATCGATCGTGACATCGCCCAACTCTTGCAAGAGAATTTCGCGATCGAAGAAATCCTCATCCTGCATCCAAGTCCCCTCACTGGGCAGATCTTCACCGAGTAAATTAATAAACTCATTCAACTCGATCTCGTCACGATCAAACGCGATCTCTGGTGGTAGACGATCGAAATTGAGTACTCCCAATCCTTCAGGCTCTTGAGCATCACCGATTTCGAGTGGCTGTTGAAGTTTTTCTGTAGTAGCAGCTTGGTTAATCTCAATCCCAGCAACAGGATCTGGAGAATTTTCCAATTCCCAGGTATTGATATTTTCGCTAGTGGCGAGCCGATTGTGATTGATTAAGACTTCTAGATCGGGAGTAATCCCGATCGATTGATGCCGATCTGCTAAAACTAGAATTTGCGCTTGTTTAACAGCAATACTAATACTTTCGGCTAATGTAGGAAGCGGATTTGCAGCATTGGCGATCGCCAATCGACACGCGGTGAATAGACTTGTCCATTCTAAAAACTCAAAGTTTTCGCCCAAATTACCCAACTTTTGACAAATTTGTTGGATTTGGGTGCGGATTTCCGGTTGATCTGGTTGCAAGCATAAGCTGATAATTTCATCCAGTTTGCGGGTGACATATTCACCAAAGACCTGTTCTACTGCTGGATCTTGGCTGAAATTTTGGACTTGACTAATCAGATCTGGATCTGCTGCTGGATTGGCAGTAGTGAGCAGGTGTTGAAGATAGGCTTTGAGTTCTTCAAAGACTGGATCGCCAATGGGATCTGGAGTAGCCGGATCTTGGCGATAAGGATCGCTAGACACTCTCACCTCTTCGATACCTGCCTGCAAAAAACTAAAACTTTCTAAAAATAGTGACTGAAGTTGGTTATCTACAGCAATTTGTGGCTGTTCTTTGAGCAGTTTGAAATTGGCTTCAAACTGATTGCCGATCTTTTGGATATCCAGTAGTCCTAGCATGGCAGCACTACCTTTAATCGAATGCGCTGCCCGAAACAGTTCACGAATCATCGTCGGCTGTTTGACTGTTTCGGGCAGTTTGCGTAAGCCTTGCTCGATCGTGTTTAAATGTTCGACAGTTTCTTCTAAAAAGTAGCCCAGGATGCGATCGTGTTTTTCCATAACTAGGGATTGGGAGTAGTGATTGGGGAAGGTAGGCTTTAGGTATTAGGCTTTAGGTATTAGGGTCTAGAGACTAGGTATTAGGTGTTAAGGAGACGTGTACGTCAGAAAAGCCTAGTCTAAAGCCTAAAGCCTAATCCCTAATCCCTTACTCAACTTTGAATCGTTCAACATAGGTGAGCAGATTTCGAGCGACGACAACCAGATTTTCGAGGGATGAAGATACCTTTTGCGCTTCTTGGGAAGTTGACTGAGCTTGGATTTCCACCGATTGCATTACTTCTGTTACGGCTTTAGAGGTTTCGCGTTGCTCGATCGTATCGGAGGTAATCGATCGGACTAGAGCATCAATCCGATTGGATACTTGAATAATGTCATCAAGCGATCGTTTCGCTTGTTCTGCCAATTTAGTACCCTGGATTACTTGCTGCGTCCCCTGTTCCATCGCTGCCATTACCGAACCAGTTTCACTTTGAATCTGGAGTACGATATGCTCGATTTCTTTGAGAGCTTTAGCACTTCTATCTGCCAACTGTCGAACTTCGTCGGCTACGATCGCAAATCCTTTACCCGATTCCCCCGCTCTAGCTGCCTCAATACTGGCATTGAGTGCCAGTAAGTTTGTCCGCGAAGCAATTTGGGAAATTACCGAAACAATCTGCGAAATTTGTTGCGAAGATTCGGCTAGACGCTTAACTTTTCGAGTACTTTCGGCAACTGTTTCTCGAATTTCCTGAATACCTGCTACCGTCCGTTCTACCGCTTCACCGCCTCTAAGCGCGGTTGAAGATGCTGTCCGGGCGACTTCTTCCGATTCCCGTGCGCTTTCGGCTACCCGTTTAATCGAGGCAGTCATCATTTGGACAGAGTTCACTGTCACGGCTAGTTCTTCGGCTTGGCTCAACGCATCGGAAGATAGCCGCCGCGCAAATGCCTCACTTTCGGTCGAACTTTGGTTAACTTGAACTGCTGCTACCTGCACCTGCTGTACAATCTGCCGCAGACTATCGATCGTCAAGTTAAACGAGTCCGCAACCGCACCAAGTACGTCAGCAGTGACTTCCGCTTTAACTGTCAGATCTCCCCGTGCGGCACCTTCTACATCGTCGAGCAAGCGAATTACTTGCCGTTGGAGTTCATCTTTGGCTAGCTCCATCTCGCGCGCCTTGCGTTGGGCATCGGAGTTGCTAGTGACAACTGCTTGCAACATATAGTTGAAAGATGAAGATAACGTTCCCAATTCATCTTGAGAAGATACCATTGCTCGTGCGGACATATTGCCTTGAGCTACTTGCTCAAAATTGGATTGGAGATCTCTGACGCTCCGACTGACCTGCTTGGTATAGCGACCAGTCAGGATTTTGGTGATCCCAAAACTAGTTAAACCACCCAGTAGCGTCATTAGTGCCCCTGCGTTGTGAAGAGGTGGACGAGCATCTTTGGCAATTTTCTCAGGGAGAGTGAGACTACTGACAAAAGTGATGCCCGCGATCGCGACTGCGGCTCCTAGTCCAGCAGCACCAGAGATTAGCCACTGTTTTTTCTGGAAGGAGGCATTTTCAAATGGACCAAAGAGACCTTGTGTGGAGGCGATATTAGTGAGGTTTGGACTATCGTCACGATAGAGACTACTCATTCCCCCAGGCTGTGGAGTTTTGATGCCAGAGATCGACACTCCATTAATAAACGTCGAGCTATCATCAAACATGCCTGAAGATTTAGGCATATTAATCGAGGAGGGTGTTGGTTGTTCGAGAAAATCGTCTGGCAGATCGAAAAATCCAGATTGTGGGCCATCAGTATTTGCGGCTGAGACTCGTTGCTGTTCTATTTTGGCAAACTGTTGACGATCTGGTAATTCAGGCGAACTGGCGGCGATCGGATTGACTGGTTGTGGTTGAAAAGCGTCCTGAAAGACTTGTGCCACACTAAAGTCCATAAAACTATCAGCACCTAGATTAGCACCCACATTACTGGGAGAATTGATGCTGGAGTTATCGTTGAGCCAATTAGGGGTCTCGGTCGATTGAGCGGCTGGAGGCCAAGCTAGTGGCAGCGCACCGCTGATTTCATTGAGAGCATCAGAGATATCTTCAACTGAAAAATCAGCTTGAGGTTCATTCTGCTCGTAAAACGCCTGACTCGACAGCGCGGCGATGCTAGCAAGATCTTGTTCGCGTTCGCTAGTGATATGTTCGGAAGTATTATTGGTGAAAATCATTGTTGGCCGATCGGCCAACTCTAAATTAGCATTAGTGAGATCGTGACGATCGATTGTCGCGGCAGTGCTCATGCTATCGACCACAGTTGAGATCATTGGTTGCTCCTCACTTTCAAGGGTGGAGACAGATTGATCGGGATCGAAAGCCGAAAAAGCGCGATGGGCGGCTGGTGAAATATTGAAAAAGCCAGTATCATCTGCGACTTCAGATGGTGTTGCCAGCGGCAAATCACCGAAAGGTCGATCGTCAGAAGGCTCTGGTAAATCGTGCGACTGGGTATACCCAAAGGCAAAAGCATCAGTTAGCGTTTCTTGTTCATTGTTGTGATATCCAGTTGCTACTTGTGCAGGCTTTTGTCCGGGGGAATTGATATTGGTATCGGAGAAAAAGTCTGTAGATTGACTTGGAAATAGTTGTCCCGACATATCGATATTAAAATTGAGAGCTGCCAGATCGAAATCTTCATCAGCAGTCAGATCTTCTGGTTGTCTCCAAGTCAACAATTCGGCTGAATCAGCCGAGGTGTCGCGATAATGTCCACCTGAATCACCACCGTTGAACTGTTCTGGGCTAACTCGATCGCCCATTTGACTCAAGCAAGAATTAGCATATTCCAATCCACTCTTCGCAAACTGAAGAAATTCCGCATCAGTAGAAATAGTGAGGACATACTCGTACTCTTTTTTGCCAATTTCGTATTGATATAAACCATAGCAGTAGATATGCCCACGCAATAGCCGGACACTAGGATCGTCATGAAATTTGGTAACTAAAGTATCAATAATCGTTGCGGCTTTTTCGTAGTTGCCCTGTAGATAAGCAGCTTCCGCTAATTGATAATCTTGAGTATAGTCTTGAGTGTAATCAGAGTTAGAAATCATTTTAGTTCCTGTCAACAACTAGCTAGTTTTATGAATTGTGTATGTTTTTTTATAAATTTTATTTAATTGTTAAATAGTCCAATGAGAAGAGCGCAGAATCGCTACTTGATCTAACAATCGGAGTTCTAGCCTGTCAGATCCGGTTGTGGCATAAACTCCTTTGACAAAACCGCTCATAGCTGCGGGGATGTGCTGATTTTCGGTGCCCACGGGAGACACGATCTGACGGACATCCAACCATTCGGTATTGGCAACTGTATGAACGGCAAACCCCATTACCAGTTCTTGCTCTTCCACAATCAGTACTGAAACTTCGTTTTGATTGGTATTTACCAAAACTTGGTCGCCCAGAAATTGGCCGAGATCTGCGACCCAAATCACTTGACCGCGCCAATTATATGTGCCCAAGAAAAAGGGTGAAGCATTGGGAATCGGCGTAATTCGATCGAAATAAACTGACATTACTTCTCGAACACCAGAAGCAGGGAGCGCGAACTCATTGCCTGACGGTACGTCAAAGCGCAAGCACAACTCTCCATCTTGAATACTCGCATTCACATCACTAGTGTTGGGAGCATCATCACTGGTGAGAAAATCTAAATTGAGAACCATTAGACCTATCCTAATTTCGCAATAACTGTTTGATGGTGGTAAGCAATTCTATTGGCTCAAAGGGCTTGCAGACATAAGCATCTGCCCCTTGCCGCATCCCCCAATGTTTATCAAAATCCTCGCTTTTAGAACTGCATAGAATCACCGGAACATCTTGAGTCTTGGGATTAGATTTAAGTGTTCGACAAACTTCATAACCATTCATCTTGGGCATGACGACATCGAGAACGACGATGTCTGGCACGATCTCTAGCGCAACGGCTACAGCTTGTTCGCCATCCATGGCGACATTTACTGTCATTCCACTAGCTTGGAGTAGCTCTTTGATCATTTCCCGCTGTGCGGTACTATCATCCACAACTAGAACTGTTTTCATATATCTGCTAATTGATGGGGTAGAGGGACATGGAGACAGTAACCGTTGATAATATGTACTGATTTTTAAACATCATAAATAGGTTTCATAGCTAATAATTATAAGAACATTGCATTGAACTAGATGTCATACCTGATCTGATACCAACCAATTCAAGATCGCTGACATCAATTTGAGATCGAGTCCGAATCCCCAACCTGGTCAGGTTGCTTCAGTGTCGATCGACTCAGATCTTGCACTAATATATAGATATTGCTACCATCCCAAATCTAGGGTACCCATTTATCGGCACCTCCTCTACAAGTTAATCATCAATCATGAGTGCAAAAGGTGAGTGGAGAGAACGTTATCTAGCGATTTGGACAACATTAGGGATCGATCTGGATTTCTATCCGCTATATTCAGTTTTCCCACACATCCACCAGTTTGTTGCATTAGCTCCAAGATCTATCAAAAATTCATTTGAGTTTTATGCTGATCGCAGTTGGCAATCGATGTATATATGATTGTTGCTGCTGATATTGCTCTAAGTGAGACCAGAGGATTTTTGACTCACTGCTGTAGTAATCATCAAAAACTGAGATCGAGTGGGTTTTATGCTGATGACAGTTAACAGTCGATGTATATATAGTTGTTGGTGGTGACACTGACTTTATTTGAGACCAGAGGATTTTTGCCTCACCGCTGTAGTAACAATCAGAAACGGACAGATCGAAGCAATCACTTCTGTATACTCAGCAAAAACCTAAATTTATTTATATAAGACAAGGGAATATTAACGTGTTGTATCTAGCAGAAGTCCAAAAGCCAAAATCTGGGTTTAATATTAGCGGTAGAAGTAAGCCAGAACTCAAACTACTAGCGTGTCAACGTACCGAACAAAATTGGAGTGCTATTCCGGGAGAAGAGCTAGTTGCCGCGCCTGACGAGGCAAGTAACTATAATCCTGGGGTGTTGGTAATGGTCGAGATGAATGCCAATCGCCAGATTCAATCCCAATTGAAGGATGCTGGTAAACACCTAGTCAGCATTCTCCAAAATCTCTCACGGCAAATCGAAAAATATAAAAAAGAAGCTGATGAAATTGAAAGCTGGAGACAATCGCTCAGCTTACAAAGTCAACAATTGCAACTGCGCCAGGAAGAAATTTATGGGCGGGAAGAAGACTTAGAAAACACCCGTGCTGAACTCGACAGATTGACACAAGAAGCGCAAGCTTTGGAAGCAACATTAGAACAACATGAACAATCTCGGCAAGAATTAGCAGCTCAATGGGAGAAATTGCGGGAAAAAGAGCAGCAAATTGAACAACAACAACAGTCACTAGGTGGAGCTTTGAGTGAACAGCAAATTGCTGAAATTCGGGCTGCGCTCCACCAATTGGGCGGTACCGCTTGCGCTCTCAATCCTCAGCAACTGGAAACTACTGTGACGGCGATCGAAGTTCAACAAGATTTACTCGATCGACATCAGGAGCAACTGCTTCACCAACAGCAGCGTGTGGGTGAAACTCAAGTAGAACTCGATCGACAACAACAGGAAATCGAGCAGCGCAAGCAGCAACTTCAAGAATTGCAAACTTCCCTCGAAGAAACTCAAACTGCTTGGGAAGTTCAACAGCATACTTTGAGTATGCAACAAGAATATTTTCAACGTCTCACTGTTCGCCTCAATCTCGAACAGGGAAATTATCAGAAAATTTATCTAATGTCGAAAGGTGGCGGCATCGATCTTGATGATGTCCAGAAAATCGATCTCGAACAGTTAGAAACAATGCCGATTGGCGAATTGCAAACAATTGTCGAAAATCTGCAAACTGAAGCCGATCGATCAGTCCATTTTGTCCATTTGGAAGAAGAAGAACTGCAAGAAAAACAGGTCGTGATCGATGAACTTCATCAAGCTATTCTGGTCGCAAATGAGTTTAACAAACTCAAACTAGAAGCCGACCTCGCTGATGAACAAGATGGCTACAATATGCTCGACCATACTCTTGATGGTCAACGCCAAACGATGCGAGAACGCCAAACTTTCTTACAAATTCACAATCGAGTTCTCCGTCAACGCCAAGGTCATCCACCCGCAGCAGCAGACCAATCTCAGATTGAATGGGAATCTGTTCTACACTTACTAGATAACCAACGCCAACAGCAGCAGTCAGAACTAACAGAAGTCGAAACGGAAATTCAGAATCTTCGGGCGACGATCGAACAAACTAAAGCTAAGATCGAACAACAAGTAGGAGCTTATCTCCATGATTCTAAGCAGGTTCAAGAACTCGAACAACTGCACCAAAAGACCAAGCAGCTATCTACCGAACTAGTTGCTAAAAATGATTTGTATCAAGAGATGATTCAACCATTACAGGATCATATTAATACATTCAAACAGCAATTGGGTAGCTTGGCTGATGCGACCCAATACCAACCAGAAAGTCAACAGGCGATGCAACATATTGAATCTCTGCTGAACAATCTAGTTCATGGTACGCCGATGGGGAGTTAAGAGTTGAAAGTTGAAAGTTGAAAGTTGAAAGTGAATATTTAATTTAAAGATCGAAGATTTCTATGTAAGGCAAGGAGCAATTTTCAGCTCTTTGTCTTAATTTTTGTCCTCATTTCTCTATTATTTAACGTGAGTTCGGGTTAAGGGCATTCGGGGGTAATGTTCTAGATCTGTGGAGAGGAGGTTAAATGGCACACCCAAATTCAAACCGATTGATAAACAAACCAATCACAATATCGTGCATCACAACAGATTTAGAAAAGCAGATGGTTTTACGAGCCAGTCGCTTAATT
>JANYIT010000247.1 GCA_025358725.1 Chamaesiphon sp. GL140_3_metabinner_129_sub | reverse complement strand
TCCCCCCTCTTGACCTCAAACGGCAGTATCAAGCGATCGGTGCTGATGTCAGTGCAGCGGTATTAGAAGTTTTAGCCTCAGGTGCGTATATTGGCGGCCCAATCGTCCAGAGCTTTGAGAAACAATTTGCGAGCTATGTTGGCACTACCGAATGCGTTGGTTGCAATTCTGGTACAGATGCTCTGTATCTAGCCTTGAGAGCGATGAAGATCGGTGCAGGGGATGAAGTGATCACCACGCCTTTTACGTTCATTGCTACTGCTGAAACCATCAGTGGAGTGGGCGCAAAACCAGTATTTGTCGATATCGATCCCGATACTTTTAATCTCGATCTCAGCCAATTAGTGGCGGCGATTACCCCCCGTACCAAGGCAATTATGCCTGTTCATTTGTTTGGAAATCCGTTGGATATGACGGAGCTGATGTCCATCGCTACTCAACATAATCTAATTGTGATTGAAGACTGTGCTCAGGCGACAGGGGCAAAATGGAACGGGAAACAGGTTGGTAGCATCGGACATTTTGGTTGTTTTAGCTTCTTTCCTACCAAAAATCTCGGCGGTTGTGGCGATGGTGGAGCAATTACTGTCAATGATCCCAGTCTGGCTGACGATTTGCGGATGTATCGCGAACATGGGAGTCGTCAGCGATATTATCATGAAGCGATCGGCGTAAATAGTCGTCTTGATGCCATTCAAGCAGCTATCCTACAGGTAAAACTCCAACATCTCGATCGCTGGAATCAGCAAAGATCCGCAGTCGCCGACGGCTATCAACAGTTACTAGCCAATATTCCCAATATTATTACCCCTCAACTCACACCTGGAGGGGAGTCTGTCTGGAATCAGTACACGATTAGATTAATTGCACCTGCGGGGGTGGATGCCGCAACTTATCGAGATCTAGTTCGGACTAGACTCCAGGAAGCTGGAGTCATCTCAATGATCTACTACCCTCTACCCTTGCATCTACAGGCAGTATATCAAGATCTCGGCTACCCACCCGGAAGCTTTCCTGTCACCGAACTCGTCAGCAATCAAGTACTATCGCTGCCAATGTTCCCCGAACTGACAATTGAGGAACAGCAGCGAGTAGTATATGCCTTGAAAGATGCAATTGAGAGCTAGATCTATCCAAAGTATTCAGAAAATAAAGCTGCTGCTGTCGGACTCCGCCACTGATTGCGACTACAGACAAATAATAACTGTTCGCGATACATGGAGACTAGGGCGATTTACTTGGAGTTACTGACGGCACTGGCTGTGTCAAAGGAGTAGGCGCAACTTGTGGCGGTTGTCCGAATGATCCCGTGGCAGGAGTAGCAGCCCCACTAGGTTGTGTGGGACTAGGATTTCCACCTTGGTAAGGATTGTATGGATTTACACCCTGGTATGGATTGTATGGATTGCCATAGCCAGTGGGATTATTCAGAATCGGGGGAGTGGGAGCAGTGGTATTAGATGGTAGAGTTGCTAAAGCGACTCGATCGCCAGCAACGCCTCTAAGCACATCAAGAACTTCCACAACTTTATTGTAACTGACCTGTTTAGATGCATACAGCACGATCGAGCTATTCGGACGCGCTTGACGATACTGTTTGACTGCTTCGATCAATTGTCCTGGCACCAACATCGGCTGCTGTTCGAGAAAGAGTTGTCCCGCATCATTGAGACTAACCATCAGCAGTTCGCGTGCGGCTGGCGCACCACTAGTCGCCGCAGGAATATCAACGCTAATCGCTTGCTGTTTGGTTACTTGTAGTCCCGCTAATAGGAAAAATGTCAAAATGCAAAATATCACATCAATCAGTGGTACTAGCTCGATTCTTGGCTCTTCGTTGGTGTTAGCAGAATTTATTTTCATAGATGGTAGAAAGTAGAGGGTAGCGATTCGCGCTCGTCGGGTTCCCCGACGGTTTAGCGAATCAAGACAGAGGGTAGGGTTCAAGATATAATTAATTACCGACTATCAGCGATCGAATAACGTGCAAATTACCTTTCTTGGCACATCTTCTGGAGTCCCTACTAGGGCACGCAATGTTTCTAGTATCGCACTCAATCTTCCTCAGCGGGCAGAAGTGTGGCTATTCGATTGCGGTGAAGCTACCCAGCATCAATTATTGCGGTGTGATGTAAAAATTAGTCAGATTCGGCGAATTTTTGTCACACATTTGCATGGAGATCATATTTTTGGGTTGATGGGTTTATTGGCTACATATGGGATGGCAGGTAGTCCAGATCGGATCGATATTTATGGTCCCAAAGGATTGGATGAATATCTCCGTGCTTGTCAAAAGTATTCGTATACTCATCTAAACTACCCGATTAAGGTACACACGATCGAACCTGGTATCGTTCACCATGAAGCAGATTTTACCGTTAGTTGTATCCCGCTCAAACATAAAGTTCCAGCTTATGGTTATCGTGTCAGTGAAACCGATCGATCTGGTAGATTCGATCTCGCCAAAGCAAAGGAATTAGGCATTCCTTCAGGGCCAATTTATGGCAAGTTAAAAAATGGTGAGATCGTAACTTTACCTGACGGTAGGATAATTAACGGTCGAGACTTGTGTGGTGAGACAGAAATTGGTCGCAAGTTTGTTTATTGTACTGATACTGTTTTTTGTGAAAATTCGATCGAATTAGCCCAAGATGCTGATGTTTTGATTCATGAATCTACCTTTGCCCATCAAGATGCAGATATGGCATTTGACAGACTCCATTCTACTTCAACAATGGCTGCTCAAGTGGCTTTAGGTGCAGGAGTTAAGGAGCTGATATTAACTCATTTTAGTCCACGTTATGCACCAGGAAATTCGATCGGTTTAGACGATTTATTGCAAGCAGCACGAGCCATCTTCCCCAATACCCGCATGGCTTACGATCTGATGACTCATGAGGTATCGAGAAGAGGGTAATGTTCTAGATCTGTGGAGAGGAGGTTAAATGGCACACCCAAATTCAAACCGATTGATAAACAAACCAATCACAATATCGTGCATCACAACAGATTTAGAAAAGCAGATGGTTTTACGAGCCAGTCGCTTAATT
>JANYIT010000245.1 GCA_025358725.1 Chamaesiphon sp. GL140_3_metabinner_129_sub | reverse complement strand
AATTAAGCGACTGGCTCGTAAAACCATCTGCTTTTCTAAATCTGTTGTGATGCACGATATTGTGATTGGTTTGTTTATCAATCGGTTTGAATTTGGGTGTGCCATTTAACCTCCTCTCCACAGATCTAGAACATTACCGATAATTTGTCATTCGCGACTCTAGCTCAAGTCAGATCTTCTTCGACCGCAATTCCCGAACCTTTGACAATAATTGGTACTCTTCTCGGTGGTGGTGCAGCAATCCGGATGAGAAATAAGCTCAAATCTAGCACCAAAGCATAAGCAATAATGGGCTTACCCCCCAACCCCCCTTATAAAGGCTACCGTGTATACACAAGTCGGCTAGACTTCGTTTACAGTGGGCTTACCCCCCCAACCCCCCCTTATAAAGGGGGGGCTTTTGCTCCCTCTCCTTTACAAGGGGAGGGCTGGGGTGGGGTATCAGGACTACGCATCAAGACACTGTAATTAATTTACGGTGTCTTTTTCAATGCGGATCGAATCTAGCTGCTGTCAAGATTGGGACTGATCGCGAGAAAGACTGCCATCGCCTAGAGTCAGAGCAATTGATTTTCGTTCCTAGCGGCTATGCCAACGATCGAATACGTGTCTATGTATCCAGATAGTAGTGTGGGAAGTCACAGTGAAAGCATCGATCGAATCAGTGCATCCTCGATTACCAAGCTATAAGATATTGGACGTAAGTTGGTTTGACAAGTGTGGATCTCAAACTTCTATCTCTACGATCTGACGGATATCGTCGTAATTATCGCGAGTGCAGAAAATATTAGTAATTTTCGATCGCTAAAATGTCCGGATATCCAAACGCACTGACTGTATATAGGCACAGATGGTTTGAAAGCCCAAAAATACACAGCCCTGTCGCATGAGATTATGCAACACAACTGCGTAACAAACAAAACAACGTCGCCGATTTTATCATTGAAAGAACCCCCGATTATGAAATTAAAATCTTTAGCTTCTGTTGTTTCCCTATTGACTCTGGCTGTTGCGGCTACTGCGATCCGACCTGAGCAAGCTGCTGCAATCGAGCTGACTTTCGCGACTCCAGTCGAAGTAACAGATCTCGCCAGCTCTGCTATGAGTAATCTCGGAGCTGGGTATAGCGGCAATGTTATCCATTACAGCAATGTTGCGGCAGGGGTTGATGCCTTGGTTACAGCTACAGCATTTGGAACCAATTACTCTTTACGAGGACATATCCCAAATTACACTGCGGCTGGCAACTCCACCGGGGATGCGTCCTTCTTATATCAAATTGATAGCGGAACTGGTCTGGGCGGACTGACCTACAAGATCGACCTTTTTGAGAGTGGCTCCAACTACACCACCGCTTATACGGCAACAGATCTGAAATTTTTGGTCTATGACGTAGACGGGGAAACTCCCCAAGGCGAAGCTGTTCGAGTCTTCAACAGTGATGGCTTCTATGGTTATCAAGTTGGTTCCACTGCTCAAGCCTTGATTCCCACACAAGATACCACCAGCTATCTTTTCTCTGGGCGGGATGTCAACACAGCCGAGAACGATGCAAGTGGGTCTGCCATCCTTTATTTCGCGAATACGAACTCGGTCACGTTCCAATTTGAGGCAAATACTCGCACAGACACTGGAGCTAATCCCGTGTTTAGCGCGATTGACGGTGACTTGAGCTTGATCCATCGGACACATCAGCTTTCGCCGGATTCGTCCAAACTAGCAGTGAATCCACCGCAGTTCCTGAACCTTTTACAATTATCGGCACCATCATGGGTGGTACAGCAGCAATGCGGATGAGAAAGAAACTCAAATCTAATGATAAAGTGTAAATTTATTAATGAGGTAGGCGTAATTTATGCATTACCCCTACTCTGTTCACCATGATTATCTGGTCTGTAGTAGCACCATGCCTTAATTAAATTTAGGCATGAGCTTATTTTTGTCCGGATTATTTGATCGATCGATAGAAATAAATAGTTAGTAATGTTGCATATCAGCATCATTAGCCATGGCTCTAAGTATGCCCCAATTTCTCATCTTGTCCAAGACAAGGCTCAAGAATTATGAATTTAATTAAAAGCCGCTCCATCCAATTTGCGATGGGTGCGATCGCCGTTTCTGCGATATCTGATTTGTCTAACCCCAATTCGGCTTCGGCTGTCACCATCACTTACGAAAATCCTGGTATCTACTCTGCCAGTTCTGCTGTTGGGACTACTAAGCAAGTTGATTTTGAATCTGCGAGTATTGGAGTGACTAACGGTTATGGCGTTAGTTTTGTTGATAGTACTTCTGGTGATAACTATACAGCGACATACGACACACTCCAGGTAGCTAACTATGGTGGAAGTGGTCAAACGGCTGGAGCTGGCTATAGCGGACAATTCTCGACGAATATCGAGGGTGTTTTGACTACAAACTTAACTTTTGCCGACACCACAACAGGTAATGCTGCTGCGGGTATAAAGTACTTCGGTATATTCTATTCGTCGTTAGATAGTAACAATCAATTAGCGTTTTACGATGGTAGCACTGTACTTGCTCAGTTTAAGATTAGCAACATTCCACAACTTTTGAATAACAATTCGGCCTTTGTGGGTGGTCCATACAATCAATACGGGGCTTTCTTCAACTTTTATGCTGATGCTGGAGAGCAATTCACAAGAATTGAATTTACTCAAACAGGGGGTGGCGGCTTTGAGAGTGACAATCATACCTTCCGTGTTCCTGATGCCCTAACTATTTCTGGAACTGGGGTCAATCCTGCTGGTTTAAATGTCACTGCTGGCACTCTCAACACTACCGCTGTTCCCGAACCTTTTACCATCATTGGTACATTAATTGGTGGTAGCACAGCATTGCGGATGAGAAAGAAACTCAAATCTAGCAATAAAGCGTGAGCTAATCAATGTTTTATCTGTAAGTATCTTTCAAAGACACAGTATTTAACTACAGTGTCTTTTTGTTTGAAAGTCTATAGTCCTGGTGGTAAGTCTCTTTGTGCAAAGGGTGCCGATCGACGGAGATTGTCTACAGCATACTGGATCTCTTCACTCGGATCTACCGCAGCCCAAAGCCCAGTAGCACTCGGCATCCGCCGTTCAAAATGCAAATGCGGTCCAGTCGAGTTGCCAGTGCTACCGACTAGCCCGATCACGGTGCCTTTAGCGATCGTTTGTCCAGCTTGAACAGATACTTCAGAAAGATGACCGTAGAGAGTCTGCTGAGTATCATTGTGCTGGATAATCACTGCCTTACCATAGCCACCATTCCAACCTGCTGAAACAACAGTGCCAGAGCCAGCGGCAACGACTGGTGCGCCTGATGGTGCGCCAATATCTACGCCCGAATGGAATCGACGACTGCCAGTGAGCGGATGTGTCCGCCAACCAAAGCGGGAAGTGACTTTTGCGGGATTCAGCAACGGATAGATTAATTCGATGCTGGAATTATTTGTACCATTATTGACGAAGGCGGTAGGCTTGGCGATTGGCGCAGGCATCCCAGCGAGTGGCGGCGCAACAGGTATCTCAATGGCATTAGGTGATATCTCCGTTACACTGGGTAGCGAATTAGTTTTCGCTGCTTGGGGTAAGTTAGGTAGCGGATTAGTTTTAGCTGCTTGGGGTAAGTATGGTACAAACTTCCCCTTAATTACCTGAGTACGTGGTTTGGGAACGAAAATTTCGATAGATAGTTCTGGTCGCTCCGAGGATGGCGTGGCACTAATTGTGGTGCGACGATCGAGGACTGCCACATCACTTGAAAATGAATTGGTTTGATTACTAAGTGTATTCAGAACATTGCTACGGGGCGAGGCGAGATCTCGATCGACTGGACTAAAATTGTGACTAACTGTTTGACTACTATACTTACCAACCTGTGAAGTTTCTGTATTCCCAGCATCGCTATCAGTGAGATTATTTATACCTGATAGATCGGTTTTTAATGTATTATTTGCTACTAGGTTTTTGACCGTCTGAAAAGAATTCTGTGCAGGCACAGCCTTAGCACTTAGCAATGCACCAGTAATAACTAACAAACTCAGGGATATTTTTGTGCTCATAGATACATTAGAAATCGGGGTAGATTAATAGTCAAAACTTTTAAATCGAGTCTGAAGCAAGAATTTGCTCAGTATAACAAGTTCTTGTCATAAAATAGTATTAAAAGTACTCAATTGCCGATCTGAACCTAAATTATCTGGATCTAATTTTTGGAAGTCTCAGAGAGCGACAGTGAGGAAAAGTACTCAAATCCAAAACTTTACTCGATCGGTTATTTTATTTTGGACGATCGTCATAAATTGAGTGATGACTGAATCGATGCTCTCATGACCAAGACTATACCAAATTATTCGTGTCAAGTCCGATCTTCTCGATCGACAAATTAGCCAACTGATCATCTTTGGCTTGGTGGTGGCAGGGGATGAGAACTAGCCTAATCGATCGGATTTTGTAGACGAGTTGCCAATATTTCCGGAATTGCTGACTGTAGCATTGTATTAACAGCAAGTGGAGTTTTCAGCTAGATGTTAATTCTGCGGCTGCAACTGGGTACAATCCGAACAATATGGCACGGGTAATAAGGCAATGGCGACAGAACTAGCAATTCGGACAGAAGATTTAACCAAACAATTCGATCGTCACATTGCGGTAAACGGTGTAGATTTGGCTGTACAAGCTGGTGAAGTGTATGGGCTAATTGGCCCCAATGGGGCGGGTAAAACCACCCTGATGCGGATGCTGGCGACTGCTGAAGAGCCAACTGTGGGAGAAATCTATATTAATGGTGAACTGTTGCTACGCGATCGCAGTAATGCCAATTTGAAACGATTATTGGGCTATCTGCCTGATGATTTTCCCATGTACGATGACCTGACTGTTTGGGATTATCTAGATTATTTTGCTAGGCTATATAAATTAACTGCTGAGCGGCGGCAGCGGCGGTTATATGATGTGCTGGAATTGGTACAACTGAGTACCAAGCGAAATAGCAAGATTGCCACTCTATCGCGAGGGATGAAACAGCGATTGAGTCTAGCCCGGACAATTATTCACGAGCCAATTTTACTTTTATTAGATGAGCCTGTATCGGGATTAGATCCGATCGCGCGGATGCAGTTTCGGCAGATTATCAAGACGCTCCAAGAAGCCGGAATGACGATCTTAATTTCATCGCATGTCTTGAGTGACTTGGCTGAACTATGCACATCAGTCGGGATTATGGAGTTAGGCTTTTTGGTAGAAAGTTGTCGGCTCCAAGATCTTTATCAACGCTTGAGTCGTCAACAAATTTTGATTAGTACGTTAGGCGATTTGGAAGTGCTCAAGCGCGAACTCAAAGGTAATTCTTTGGTTGCTGATATTGAAATATTGGTCGGTACAAATCAAATTAGGGTGGGATTTTCGGGGACAGAAGAGGATGCGGCCGAATTATTGCGATCGCTCATTCATGCCCAGCTACCAATCACCAATTTTCAATGCACTCAGGAAGATTTAGAAACTATCTTCTTGAAATTAGGACATCAACAAGCATCTTGAATTAGTTGAAAGCTGAAAAAGCAATAATCTGCATTAGTGGGGACAAATAGATGAGGTGAAAAATTAGTTGTAATTTAAGAGGATGTTTGAAAAGTTATCTTTAAATATGCACAAGTCCTTTTGAGTTGATGCGTAGATCTTTACCCCACCCTAGCCCTCCCCTTATAAAGGGGAGGGGACAAAAGCCTCCCCTTTACAAGGGGGGGTTGGGGGGGTAAATCAACCGAAGCCGAATTCTAGCCGACTTGTGTATACACGGTAGCCATTATTAAGTGGGGTTAGGGGGGATCTTCTAGAGTTTACGAGTGCTATCTTATTCTTTGAAAACATCCTCTAAGCTAGATCGATTATTAACAATTGAAGTTGAGAATACTATCGTGATATTAGACAGATTAATTGATCAAGTGGGTGACTCAAATCCCCAAATATTCCGAGAACTAAAAGAGCGTCTGACACTGCGAAACATTGGGATTGCAGTTGTCGCGTCTTTGCTGATTCAAGCATTTGTATTGGTGTATTTCAATGGTCAAATTCCTGTCCCGACCTATGATACGATGCCTGTCCGTGAACTTGTAGAAACGAATAGCAGCTATTGTGTGTTTTCAAGTAATCACGATCGCTATGACAGCCTATGCAAGCTCAATGGATCTGGCGACTTTATCATCAACTGGCAAAAATGGTGGTCAGATGTTTTTAGCTGTTTAAGTTGGATTTTGCCGCTAGGCATAATTTTAGGATCGGTTTATATGTTAGTCGCCGATCTCGTTCAAGAGGAAAAGCGCGGCACATTAAACTTTATCCGGCTGAGTCCTCAATCAGCTCGAAAAATCTTTATCGGCAAAATCTTGGGTGTCCCAAGTTTGGTATATCTTGCCGCAGCTCTGATGCTACCACTACATATCGTGGTCGGATTCAATGCGGGGGGCGATATTCCGTTACTAGCTAGCTGGTATGTATCGATCGGATCGATCTGGTTCTTATTATCCAGTGCAGCGGTATTATATGTTTTACTCGGCGGCATTCAAGCAATTTTGACAGTTATTGCGGTTGGTTATCCGATTTGTCTACCGCTATTTGCGATTAATATGTTTGCGTCAATGACGATTAATCAAGATGACTTGTTAACCAGAAATGGTGGAAATATATCCTGGTTCGGGCTACCAATTGCTAGCAGTGCGCTCTGGTTCTATGCTTTTGGAACTGGTTGTTGTTTAGTCGCTAGCTATTGGGTGTGGGAGGCTTTAGAACGTCGTTATCTCAATCCCACCGCCACAACGATTAGTAAAACTCAAAGTTATCTAGCCAATCTGTGTTTGCAATTATCGATCGCCGGATTTGCGCTACCATTGCTGTTCCGAGCTGAATATTATAAAGAAGGTACGATTGTTGGATTGGCGGTGATGGATTTCATGGCCTTATTCTTGTTGATTCCGATGATATTGCCAAGTAAACAGTCATTACAAGATTGGAGTCGTCATCGTCGCGAACGAGTCACTCATCAAGATCGGCAGTTTTGGCAACGTGAGCTGCTACAAGATTTGATGTTTAATGATAAGAGTCCTACGCTGCTAGCGATCGCGCTGAATATCGGGATCGCAATGGTATTGTGGATACCTGTGTCAATAGTGACCTTTAACCTTAGTGAGGGGGTGCGATTTATCGCTGGTGGATGTTTAGCTACTAGCCTAATTTTAATCTATGCCGCGATCGCTCATTTAGGTCTATTCCTAAATTTCAAGAAGCGCAACTTATGGATTGTCGCGATCTTGGGTGGTGTGATGGCTTTACCACTGGTTGGTGCTTTCATCCTCTCGCCTAGTCATGCGCCGACTGGGTTTGCAGCTATTTTACTGTTATTCTCTCCTTTTGCCCCGATGGGTATTTTTCAACTTGCTGGAGGAAGTATCTTAGCGACATTTGCCGCGCAGTTAGTCATGTTGGCAGCACTGACTCGTCAATTACAACGGAAATTACAAATTAGTGGGCAATCCCAGAGCAAGGAATTGCTAGCTCAAAGTTAAAGTTTTTGGACAATTAATGATCTCAACCCAGTTTCTTGAAGAAGCTGGGTTTTTTAGCTATTGGTGAGATCTTCATCCTTCGGTTTTTTAGCCTTGCGGATCAATTGTGCGATCGTTCGAGACAGCGAAAGCCCAGACTCAGCAGCGAGCTTCTCTAGCTTCTCACGTTCGATCGGATCGAGGGAAACATTTAAGCGGTTTTTTTTTGTGCTCACAGCGCAAAATTAATGTAACTATGTGATCTATTCTCCAAGTTAGCAGCTTTTAAACTCAACTCCTAACGTAAAATAAAGGCAGAAGTTCCCCTACTTCTCTCAATTTTGGAGGTATAGATGATGACCGCTCCTGACTCGATGACCGTTGGAACGGCAATTGAACCCTTGCTTCGAGCTATTGCTGACGCAGATTCATCGGCTCGAATGGTGGAAGCTGTCGAAAAGCTAGCCCAGACACGCCTAGAAGCTGCTGTGCCCAACTTAATTACTGTTTTAGGTTATAACAATCCTGGAGCCGCAGTAGCCGCTGTAGAAGGGCTGATCTCGATCGGTCAGCCTGCGGTCAAACCTTTGCTAGAGTTATTGGATGGGTATAATTATGGGGCTAGGGCGTGGGCACTGAGGGCACTGGCTGGAATTGGCGATCCTCTAGCTCTAGATCTGTTACTTGATGCGGCAAAAAATGACTTTGCGTTGAGTGTCAGACGCGCCGCCGCCAGAGGATTGGGGACCATTCATTGGGATGAGCTATCTGCTGATCAGATCGTCCCTGCTCAGGCAAAAGTGATTGAAGTATTATTAGCTGTATCTCAGGATCATGAGTGGATTGTCCGGTATGCCGCAATTACTGGATTGCAGGAACTAGCGATCGCTAGTACTATTCGCAATCCCGATTTAACATGTCAAATTTTAGAACATTTTGATCGATTGGTAGATAGTGATGATAGCCTCGCCGTAATTGCCCGAATTTGGTTAGCGCAGAAAGAGATCCAAACATATATCACCGAGATCTTGAGTCAACAATCTACACTAGAGCCAAAAATCTCAGTTGATTGGCAAACAACATTAGAAAAACTCTATGCTCGAAAACGCCAAGAGCAACCTCATCCTGAAGGCGATCCTCACAAGTTTCGATCGGTAGCCATCGCAATCTTAAAGGGTGAGTAATTTATGTTAGTAATTTACAGCTTGACGTTTTTTAAAGCTGGCATTAAATCCTGTGTGGGTGATGTTCCACTTTTTAGTTTCACTATTAAAACTCATCTCGATGATCATTCTACTGTAACGTTGAGTATTAAATCTCCGAAATGATTTCCCTTCTAATCTACCTCGATCGTAAACGTGATCATTTTGTAACGCTTCAATTGCGGCTGATTTTGAAATGATTCCAGAAGGCAAGGTTCGCACTTCAAAATCTATTATATTAATTTCTTTGACTTCATAAAATCTTTCTACTCCATGTTGTTCTGTTCCTTGCTTTTCATTATATTCTCTGTAATGAGCGACTATTGCTTGACGAATAGATTTGAGATCTGATTCAGAGACGATTCTATCACGAGAGGTAGCTAGCTTTTTGGCAATTAAAATCGATTGGTTCTGAGCTACTAGATCGTGAGCAATTGCCGAATCTTTTGCATGAGCAAGATTAGCAATCGTAAGCAAGTAAGTGATGGAGATAGATGCAACAATAAATGATTTCATCATAAATATCTGAAATTATGAATAAACTTGGAACAGATCGTCCTATTCAGTTTACCCACAGGTTCGATCGAGATCGACATCGGAAATTGCAATTAGATAAAAGCCCCCTTAAAAAAGAGGGCTGAGAGATTTAAATTGATGATCTTCACAAATAAAACCTTGAAAAGATACTCTAAGGTTTGGAATTGGATATTGGATTGACAGGAGCAGATTTCTCGCCTACTCGCCGCTGGACTTCAACGCCACCTTCTTGCAGTACAACAGTTGGAGCTAGAGTATCTTTACCTTCTACCCGTTTTACTAAAATATTTCCACCAACTCGTTCGCCTACTTCTACATAGCGGCTAAATGCTTCATTCGGTAATTTGACAATAACTTGAGTTCTGCCCCCGACCTCAATCACTCCAGATACTTCTACTGACATAGCTTGGAGCACCTTTTCGACAGCTTGTTCTGGTTTTGCCGCAATCTCAGTCACCCCAGTCGTTTTTGAGGTGATAGATTTGATATTTACAGGACGCAGTACGTTGTTATTGCGCGTAACTCTAGCAATCGCAGAAATTTTTGGCAAGTTGTTTGCTGGAATGTTAACCTTGATTTTTGGCAAATTTCTATTGATGCCAGATCTGGGAATTTTTGAGATATCTACACTAGTCGGATTAGTTCTCGATCCATTCGGATTCATCGCGGAAACTGTCGAGGAGTTACTCGCAACTTGATCACCTATTTTGATGCTAGGCAGTGGTTTATTTACACCCGATTTGATTGCCGATGAATTTCTGACAAACGGCGTAGTTTTGCTGGGATTATTACCCACAACACCAGGATTGTTCGCAATTTTTTGCTGTTTAGGGCTACTTGTCTGACTGAAAGGATCTTTGGGATCTGCAATTTCAATTGGTTGCAATGCCAGCATTGCAAAAGGATCGGAACGACCTTTGGAAACAGTTTTTGCCCAATTATCCGCATCAGTAGGTGGAATTAATCCAGCGGCGACATCAACTGATACAGGTTTTGCGGCTGTCGCTTTGCCTGGAACTGTGGCTGGTGTAGTAGCTACTTTGGGAGTGGCAGTTGGAGTTGACGCAGCAGGTGCAACAGGCGGAACTGCCGCAGCAGGACTAGCGGCTGGACTAGCTGTAGCACTCGGACTAGCGGCTGGGGTCGGTGGCTTGCCACCATCACCACAGCTAGTCGTAACTATCGCCAAACTGCACATTACACCCAGATAAAACCAAGACTTATTCATTAATTTCTATACCTCGCTTCCCTGAATATCGATATTCATACAAATTTGATCACAGTCAGGATGATTAGACGTTTACTCTGTACCATTACCTAGATTACAACCCGATGCTTCAAGGCAATGACTGTCTATTTTTATACTACCCAAATCCTTTGCAACAATATCGCTCAAGCGTCATTATTTACCAACATTACTTTCAGCACGTTTAGTCCTTTTTTGACATGGCGAGATACGGTGATCACACTAATGTCCATCCGCTCGGCAACTTGTTTTTGGGTCAGATCGTGCAGGAAGACGAATTCCAGAATTTGGCGAGTATGTTGTTCGAGGGCAATCAAGCTCTGTTGCACGCGCAGCCGATCTTCTTGGGATAGTTGAAAACTTTGATAGTGTCGATCGGGTAATAAATCTGCTAAATTATTGGCATCTTCATCACTATTGACGGGACAATCCAAACTAACTGGCTGACGATTTTGGTAGGCTAGTTTGATTTCTTGCCATTCGACGAGGGAAATATCTAATGCCAGCGCGATTTCTACTTCTGTTGGCTGACGTTGATGTTTAGCTTGTAAGTTTTTAGTAATAGTGCCCGCTTGCTGGACGATCGCAAACCAGCGACGGGGCATTTTCAACACTGAACTCTTGTCTCGTAGATAGTGTTGAATTTCACCCCTAATATAGGGAATGGCGAAGGTACTAAAAGCACATCCTTTACTAATCTCAAATTTATCGATCGCATTAATCAGTCCAATACTACCAACTTGGAGCAGATCATCGTATGTTTCTTGACACTGACTTACCCAATAGTGTGCTTCCTTCCGCACTAATCCCAAGTTCAATTCTACAATCTGGTTCCGCAGTCTCGCTGTCCCAGTCTGTTGATATTCTCGCAGTAGTTGCAAACTATGGTGCTTCAGATCGCAGTCTAGAACGGTAGTCATGACACTTTTCTAATTAAGAGTTGATATTAAATCACTGCAAATGCAAGGCAATAGTTTAGGATTGGCAAGAAAACTAATGTTAAAGTTTGAGTTAATTATTTATCCTGGCTTGTTGAGTTTAATCTCAGATCTTGCTAAATTCCATCAGTGGGATTACTAGTTCTCAGTACCTGGGCAAAATTTGATCGATCGATCTCCGTAGTTGTACGGGATTTTCTAGGTTGCTGATGTTTAACTTGGACTTAGTTACATTCTGCACGATGATCTTGAAAATGTTCGTGATAACTCTGTGACTTCAACATTGATCTGTATCACAAGCGCAGATCGTCAAAATCAGTCTGACTTTGTTACGACATAGACACACAATTATTTTTGGTCGGAAATGTCAAGAATCTAGTCGCTTCAATCAATTAGGATTAGCCGTTATGCTGATCCCCGATTAAATAGTGTTGATAATTTATAGCAATTAGGGATAGTGTATATCTTAGTCAATCAGACCAAGAAAAATAGGCAGTGCTAGAAAAATACAAGATCCAGTGCTAAAAATATTTAGCATTTAGATAACTAGTATTTCATAGCAACTACCTACAAACAAATACTATATATTGCCATTCTCCCATGAAAAAGCTCATCTCTTCGATCGCGATCGCTGGACTGTCTGCGCTTAGTTTTGCGGGTACTGCGGCTGCTGTACCCGTAGGATCATCTGGTACAGTTCCTACTACCTGTGCAATCCAGAGTGTTGTCCCTGGTATCCTCGGTCCCAATCGGACAAATGCCAATGAACTCTCCACCAAATATACAGGTGGCGTGCCAGCAGCGGTAAACATCTTGTGTAATACAACTACTAGTACAGTAACAATTACCCCTGACGTAGCGGCAAGTGTACTTCCCCCAGGCGGATTCCTCGAATATCAAATTCGTAAGGTTAGTGCTAGCACGGGGATCTATGCCAACTTAGACACTCCCAACTTCAAACAGCCTGAGCAGGCTAGTTACACTACTCCACCTGCTGGAGCTGCAACTGGTGCTCGTGGTGACATTCTTCGGATCGATACTGAAGTTGTTGCACCTGGAGTAATGCCTCCTGGAACTTACAGCAGCGTAGTCGATGTAACTGTAACTCCATAGTCTCAGAACCTCAGGGATCGAACGTTTTGCGGGATGAAAGAGCATAGTCGAGGGTGCAATTGGCATTTTGGCTATGCTCTTTCGTGCCAGAGCAGGTAAGTTGTCAATTAATAGTGATCAATTCAGTCAAACTATAGTTATGTTCGATTCTCTGTGGAAGCAGGCGAGGATGTTTGGTGTTGCTGCGGTAATGGGTTTGGGATTGCCCTATCAGTTGGTGATGGCACAGTCAGTAAGTATCAGTCCATTGGTAACGATCCAACAGTTGCAAGGATCGCAAAATAAAACGACAATTACGGTTAGTAATGGTAGCGATAAACCGCTCCGCGCTGGGATTGTAACGACAGATTTTACTTATGATCGCGACAATGAATTTACAGCGATCCCAACCCATCCCAAAAGTGCTGTACCATATCTCCATTTTTCACCACGAGAATTTGTCGTACCACCAGGAGTATCAAGAACGGTGAGAGTGGGTTTCACCATCCCGCCGAGCTTGCCAGATGGGGAATATAGCGCGGCTTTGTATATTGAAGGATTGCAAGAGCAACAGATTGTAAAAATAGTTGATGGACAACAATCAACCACTACACTTAGACCTCGGATTGCATCGATTTTCTTTATTAGTAAAGGTGCTGGAAATCCACAGCTATCAGTTGCTAGTGCGACGTGGAATAGTAAGAGTAAAGAGCCAGTAGTAATCTTGAATAATCAAGGTACAATGGCAGCCTATCCCAACTTAAATTGGAAGATTTTAAAGGGTGGTATTTCAGTCGTCGAAGGGAAATTAGATGGGATTGTGTTAGTTTCTGGTAAAGAACGATCGATGCCAATTAAAACCATTGGCTCGGCACTGACACCTGGTAGCTATTTATTTAGTGGTGAAATTGTGAGTCGGAGTGGCGGGACTCCAGTTAAGTTTGAAACTCAATTAATTATTCCCGATCGTTAATAGCTAGGGCTTGCTGAATAAAAGCTAAAATATAGAGTGAGCAACAGTTACAGCGATGAAATATGCTGCTCAGATCCAAGGGAATCAGCTAAAATCGGTTAAAACCCTGTCACAAAGAGGGCTAAACATGTACAGACAAAATGA
>JANYIT010000243.1 GCA_025358725.1 Chamaesiphon sp. GL140_3_metabinner_129_sub | reverse complement strand
AATTAAGCGACTGGCTCGTAAAACCATCTGCTTTTCTAAATCTGTTGTGATGCACGATATTGTGATTGGTTTGTTTATCAATCGGTTTGAATTTGGGTGTGCCATTTAACCTCCTCTCCACAGATCTAGAACATTACCGATGAGAGCTTGTCGGGATTTCTGTGATAGGCAGTCCAGCGGTAGGGGCGCATTGCCCATGTTAGAAACAAACCTGTCGCGCAAATACTCACTACCAAAATAGAACACGGTATGCCGCTTATCTTCAGTCAATCCCGCCCGTGCATGAAATCTCGCCCGTGCTTCTTCTCCAATTCCGGCGAGAGTATACGGCAATCTGGTGAGGTTATCGATATCGATGTGAGTAGATCCAGTGGTGAAGCCGCCCGTATTTTGCAACCATCCACCCAAGTCCTGGAGGTTTTTAGCCACAATCGGACGCACTACCTTTGCCGCCTGTAATTGCTGGTGGTAAGCTTGAGGATCTAGAGGCTGTTTTGTATCGGCATCAACTAGTTGTTTGATTCTGACGATGAGAGGATCTGCTTTGTTATTACCCTTTTTGCGTACCGCTTCCGGCTCGACTAAGAAGACTGAATATCCCCGCTGATACTCTGGTTCGTAAGCTGGATGAGGATTCTCACCTGAAGCATGGAATCGATAGGGAATATTTTTGCCATTCTGTTGTGGTAAATCCAGAAAAGCTTTGACTGAAGCAACTTTTTCATCTGGGCAACTAATCTGATAGAACTCCTGAAACTCGACGGCTGAATTGACGATTACGGGCTGCTGAGTCCGAGTTACCAGGAGTGGATTGGCACTCAAATCGTTGAGAGATTTCGATCTGCAAACATCAATTTTAGCTGTAAGATCTTCGCCCAAGGGTAGGGCGGGTGAGTACAATTTACCTGGGGTAGAAACTTCCCACAGTGCGGAGTTGTAGATTTTTTCGGGATTATCGATCTGCAACCTATCCTGGACTTTAGCCATCGCCGAGTGGAGGATTGGCATCGGTAAAACACTCTCTTCGCGAGCAGAATTATGAGTCAGATCTGCCAGCACTCCAACTTGTTTAGCAGACGCGGTGGTAATATCCCCAAGCTTGACGGTAGTACCCTCAACATTTTGGTGGAGGGTGTAGCCAGTAACTATCGATGCGGATTGAGAAACTTGGCGCGAGAAGTTCTCCTTGACGAAATAATTGGGGTATAAATCTACAACTTTTTTATCCGCTCGATCTCGCTCTGGAATAATCCCCGATAAGTAATATTCAACCCCTTCGCGTTCGAGCACGGCGGAGAATGAAGGTTTCCCAGTACCTTGATTCAAGGGATTGTACTTAAATTCCTTGAATTCTAGCTCTGCACTCCCGTCGATCTCAGTCGCCCAAATCTCCGCCAAGCCAGAACTGGCATGAGAAATCGGACAATCCATCCCCATGATATTCACGGAATAAGGCAGAGTCTGAACGGCATCGAGGCTCAAACCTAAATCTACCGCCGAGCGTTGCTGACTATTAGTTATTTTTTTACCAGCCGCCGTTAGATTAGTAGCAATCAATCCTTGCCCTGGCTCCTTTAATTTGAGCGAGAAACAATAGGCTTCAGTCACTAAGCTGCCCTCACCCACAACTCCTGCGGGCAGACTGGAACTCGTTTTAATCCGATTGTCGATTTGGTACTTGCCAGTTTCAGGAAGATTACCCAGAAAATCGACTGTCAAATTGCCTGGAGCTTCAATCAGTAACTTGCCATCAGGCTTAACCTGAAATTCAAATGAGTTATTCCCCATTGCTTTCACGGCTCGATTTACTGATTCCTTGCCTTCAGGATCGATCGCATTGAAGATGAGATTATCGACGGGAATCGATTTAATATGCTCGGTTAAAGCGTCGGGATAAGCAGCGATTAAATACCCCGCTCTCGATCGATTTGTCCCTTGAGCGATCGCAGCTAGGGCTTCTAATGGCTCTATCCCCTCACTAGCAAACGCTTGGCGCAGTCTTTGTAAATTATCCTTACGTTCGGAGCCGATCTCTTTTTTATCGTCATTGAGGAAGTGAAGATCGATTTTCCCATCCTGGACTAATAAGTCGAATTTATCCTTGGAGATCGTTAAACCATTCGGATATTTTTGAGCAAGTACTTGGCAAACTTTGGGATCGAGATTAGCTAATCGATTATGCTCTTCATCCGGCTGAATTAGAGCCTGACGCAGATTAAAGTCGAGGATAATATTAGCGGTTGTGGACTCTTTGAAAGATTTAAAGTTGGCACCATCGAGATCGAAGAGTTTAATCGAACTACTGCCGACTTCAATCTCTAGATATGCCTTTTTGCCATTACTAAGCCGTTGACTATACCCGATTTCTTTCAGCCGATCGACAATTTGTTGGTCGTCACTGAGATAAAATTGAGCGATCGCAGAAGCTTGACTCGACACGGGAATATCCCGAAACGATCGCATCAAATCAGGATTGCTAACCTGTTGTTTGGAGTCGAATGGCGGTTGGTAATGCTGATTGCATAAATCTTGCAAAATGTCAGGGAGGGTGCAGCCAGTAGGTTCGGGTTTGCGCCCATCCTGGTAAGATTTAGATCGAGTTTTACCAGCGATCGAATCAAAGGTACTTCTAGCGCATTCTGTCGATAGGACGTGTGAAATCTCATCATGAATAATGTTCGCAGATTTGAATACATCTACTGCATCCTGATTCAATTGACTGGTGACGACGATGCACTCATCTAATACGCTCTGGTACATCCACAATCGTTCTGGTGTAGTAGTTTTAGGTGCAGTTATGGATAAATTCTTAATTGTTTCTGAATAATTAGTTTGGACGGTGCGATTAGTTTTACGGTCAAATTTCTGAAAGGAACCAATTAATTCGATCGGTTGGATTAGATCGACTTCTCGCTCGATTAGCTTCGATAGTTTTTGATATCGAATCGTATAATCTTTCAATTCTTCTAGTTTATCGGTTTTGCCCCATAAATCTTTCAGAGGTAACTTTTCAAATGAATCGATCGCCTGAAGTAGTTTAGAAGAGAAAGCTTGTTTAATATCTCCAGTAGGACTGGTAAACTGGTAAGTTTTATCAGTTTTGAGAAACTGGAGTTGAGAACGGAGTCGTAGCATTTTATCGAGAACGAAATAACCGCCAACTTGTCCATGTTTTTCAACGATCTCCAGCTCGTCAAAAGAGTTGACAAAATTAGTCGCAGCCGCTCGGACTTGAGGATCGAGAGTAACGGGTTTATTTGCGCCAGTAGTGATGGATTTACCTACTAATTGACTCTCATCAGTTCTAGATTTGAATAGCAGTTTTCGCGCTCTAGTAAAATATTCGTCAGCGAACCGATTCATTAACCCGATGTCGTTTCGATCGATCGCCACGTCGATTTCCCCTCTGGAAAATTCGAGCTGTCGCTTATGGG
>JANYIT010000242.1 GCA_025358725.1 Chamaesiphon sp. GL140_3_metabinner_129_sub | reverse complement strand
GAATTAAGCGACTGGCTCGTAAAACCATCTGCTTTTCTAAATCTGTTGTGATGCACGATATTGTGATTGGTTTGTTTATCAATCGGTTTGAATTTGGGTGTGCCATTTAACCTCCTCTCCACAGATCTAGAACATTACCGCTCCTAGTTGGGATACCAGGGACGGGAAAAACATATTCTGCACGATCGATCGCCTCTGCCTTGGGATACCCCATGTTATCGCTAGAGATCGATAGAATTAAGGTTGGTGGTTTGACAGCAATGGCAAGGGTTTTAGAGATCGCTCGCGTTTGCGCCCCATGTATTTTCTACATGGATGAGATCGAAAAGCTATTTACCAGGGATGATAAGCCACTTCTATCCTTGTTACTAACTTGGCTTCAAGATAAAACTTTCCCCGTTTTTGTAATTGGGACTCTCAATCGGATTGAAGATTTGCCTGTTGAAGCTACTCGTGCTGGTCGATTTGATTGTGTTTGGGAAGTCGATTCTCCCGATGCCGAATCGCGTTTAAATTTATTCTTACTATTTCTGAAGCGATTCGACTCTAGATTCAAAGACGATCTGGTTTTTGATAAATATGAATGGCAAGGCATTCTCGATGAAACGATTGAATTTGTTGGAGCAGAAATCGAACAAATCGTTATCGATACAATTGCCAGAGTTAAAGAGTGCGATCCTGATGGTGAGGTCACAGCAGGAGATTTACTTGAGGAAGCAATGCAGTTTAATTGCATGTTCGAGCGCAACTCTAAGCAAATTGTGACGATTAGAAACTCAATCCGCGAATTAGCCAAGCCCTCTCATTCAAAAAAACAGAGTATTCTGGCACCTCGGAATATCGATCCTTACCGACCTGCAAAGGTAGTCTCATCAAATTAAGGAACAACATACAATGGTTACAGTTAAAAATAAAAACGTTGACAATTCTGGTAAGTCCCCACTTACCTCCTATCTCGATGCGATCGATCGAAAGCAAGCATTAGCTAATATCGATAAGCTTGTTAATAGTCGAGAACTATCTACCGATGATGAGATTTATCACATCACAGGGACGATCGCCCAAATCGAGAAAATTAGCGAGTATCTACATCTAGTTACTTCTGCCGTGCCTCAAGCAATTCAAGTGTTACTCGAAGAAGAACGTCAACAACGTCAGATCGAATCTTCGGAGAGCGATACTCGACAAGAACAACTACTTGCAAAACTCGATCGAGATCGCGAGACTTATCGCGACTTAACCAAACAAGCAATCGATCGTAGCGGTAGGAATATTAACAATAGACTCATGAGTTTATCTTGGAGTCTAGGCGGTTTCTCGATCGGCATAGTAGTTACGTTATTGCTAGCATATTTTGTAGTCTTTCCTCAACAATTAAGATTAGCCAGAGGTTCTGATGGAGCGATGCTGGAATGGTTGAGTACGTCCGATGGCAAAATTCTTCGTCGTGCGTTTATGTCTGGAAATAGCTCGGTAGAAAAATGTATTCGTAAAGGAATCAAAAAGACTGGTAAAACTGTGTGTATGTTGGAGATCCGTTGATATGACAAACAATAAAAAGGAAGAGCATTCAGAACAAATAAATAATGATAATTTCACTCCCACATTACATCTCTGTAATGGATTCTTGGGTGGAGTGGGAAAATCTACGCTCGCACGTCTATTTTGCGAAAGATTTATCAAGCTGGGGCGAGCATTTACCTTAGTTGATGCCGATCCCAATTACAATGTAGCTCGTGCTTATGATAAAGAAACCGTGGCTATTTGGCAACACAAGGATGTTAAGTCTGCTGTCACCTCGGTCGGCAGTCGATTTGGTAGATCGTTGGCGGAAAAGGAAGATTTTACTAAGGTAGAATCAAATCTCCTAAGCGAACAAATTATCTTTTCCAAGGATACTAAGTATAGTTATTTGGGCGATCACCTGTTAGATATTATCTATAGTATCAAACGGGATCTAATTGTTTCATTACCAGCAAATGACGGGATCGAACTTTGGCTGGACAGTAATAATATTAATGAGATAATGTCAAGTGAATCGTCACCGTTTAAAGTTGTAAACTGGTGGTGTAGCTTTGGAAGCAATACATCGCAGCAGATGTTTATTGATTTTGTCACCAAATATCCAAATCTTCAGCATGTATGCGTATTTAACTTAGGAATTACTAGTGCGGTTCCTAACTGGGATAGATTCGATCCGTTACCTCTGCTAGACAAATTTTCACAGGATGGTAAAGTTAAGATTGCTAACATCCTGCCTTGGCTCGCAGATCCGGCAATTCTTGAAGCTGTAGATCTCGGTAATCCGTTACATGAAATTGTCAAGCATGGATATCAGCAAGGGAAGCAACTCAATCCGATCGTGAAACTGAAAATAGATAAATGGTTGGAGGATAATTGGCAATCTTTTAGAAATACGGGGTATTTGCATTGATTAATTATGTATCATCAGGGGGAGAATTAATCGATCGCGCCTTGCAAACTCTGCTGACGTGTTATGGAGCCTCATATCAACAGCATGTGTTTCATAAGCTCCCTGACTGGCAATTAGATGAGTTGATGTGCGATCGTCAAGTTCACGCGATCGTATCTGAGTGCGATCCTCTGCAATTTAGTCTCTATCTCAATCGTCTTCCTCTCCAGATCGATACTCGCGCTCACTGGTGGCAGATTTTACCGCCATGTCACAGACAACTACAAAAGATTGTAATCTCAGTAATAGGATTTAATAATAAATATAAACACCTAAAATATAGCTTTTTCTTGAGTCGAACTTACCATTCCTCTGTTTGGAAATCTATTTTTACTAAAGTCGATCCGCTAATACTGAAAAAGATCGTTCGAGAAGATCTTCTGTTCAGGATATATGATTTAGATCTTCAGAAGCTTAATTATACTTATAATAATCGACAGGTTCGTAGTTGCTTAGTCTATCCTCGTGCCGATCGCCACACAAATGCTAAAGTTGCCGACCTATTAGCAACTGTCAGCCAAATTCATCCCTATTTTTATTATTAGTTTTCACGATCGCCCCCTACTGTATTAACCTGAAACCATTAAGAAATTTGCTATCCTAAGAGCAGCAATCTCAGATTAAGAATAAATCGTGGTTAAAATAAACTCGATCGAAGATATTTTCTATAAAGAAGGCGATCTTATCCCACCGCCGCCGCGTACTTATACTGAAGAAGAGGAAGCACAAGATATCGAGGATGAAAAACTGATGGCTGAGGTTGACATGGAAGGATGGGCATACGATCGTTCTTATCGCACTGAAAACTATGACAATCTAGACGATATGCTTGCCGATGGCATCGACATCGGCGATGTTCCTGAGTCCTACTATACGAAGGGGAATCCCGATCGGGATCTGAAATATTATCCTTGGGTACCTGTCAATAAAGATGCTATAGAGATTCCTTTCTAATGCTACATTTCCAAGAGTTCGACCTAAAAACTGGTAAAGCTCTCACCGATTTCAACCCAGGCACAGAGCGAACTCGGCGGGTGAAACAGGTCGAAAACTGTTATCTAGAAAAATGGCTCTTAACGCATCGGATCGAGCCACAGGATTTGTATGTAGCTAACTTCTACAACGGGGTTAACGATGCAGATCGTCGTCGGTTGGAAGCCAAAGGGAAATATCTCATTTGTACCAGCGGTAAATCTGGCTACTTTACAGATCGGACAACTGCCAATCTCATTGCTAGGGGGGACAAGAGCCGCAATATTCAGTCGATCTATGCAGATGGTCAGCGTAGTGCCCACAATGCGGTTGCTTACGGCTCTCTAGTCGTCAGCGACGGAAAAGCTGCTACGCAGACAAAATCCGGCAATTCTCGGATCTTGATTATCGATGACGAGCAAAGATCTATTGGTACAACTCCACTTGAAGACCTCGATGGGCGCAAAATTCCAGCCAAACAGCTAGAAGACCTATATGACAAGATGGGCGATGGCACGATGTTGGCTTCGACTAAACTCCTGCGCGGACTATTGCTTGATAAGGAGATATTGCTTGCCATAGATCGCGGCTTGCAACGGACGGAAGATAGTCAGGATGAAGATCTGGGTGACTTGGGGGAGTGGATCGATACAGCGTTCGGCGATAGTTTAGACCCAGACTTAGCCGGAAAGCTGCTCGAAGAATTTAAGTGTACGGGCAGAATATCGAACTACTATGTAGACCTGCAAACTGCCCAAAGGATCGAGCGGAAGATCGACAGGATCGCCTGTAGTGCTGTTTTACAGTTCCGCGCCGCCACGCCCGATCTGCCTGGAATTGCCAAAGGGACTGTGGCTACTAGTTCATGGTGCGAACGTTTGCGGGTGGATGCGATCGTCTCGACCAATGATATTAAAGGCGACGATGGCAGACTCAAGCAACCAGGGATCGTCGAACTAGAAAGTTTTTTATGGGTCAACCGCAAAATTAAAGCTGAATACTCGAATCAATCGGTGGGTGCCCAAGTCAAGGGCACGATTCCAGAGGCAACGCTCAACGAACTCAATCCGATGATGGCAGCCAAAGCTGCTGAACTTGCCGATGTTGCGATCGATAATTGGCAAGTGGCAGCTAAATTCGTAGCAAAAGAAGAAGCAAGACGAGAGCGCGAGTTATTTATCGACACGCCCGAAGGCATCGATGGTGTAGACGATGACGAACCGCGTAACAATCGAGGGACACTTGCCACACTGCTGAAAGCCGACAAGTACGGGCAGCTTACCCAACTGCCCAATGTCAGCCGCCAGCTTAATAAATCACTCAGACGAGACAGGTTGGACGTGGCGACCAGCGGCATCGTCGTCCCTGCTGCGATAGCCCAGCATCATACTAAGCTGGAGCCGTGGGAAGTCTGCAACCGCGACCTGCCGCATGGTGCAATCGTCGCTTACTATCGATCGCCATTTCCGAATGTGGGAGCGGCGGCAATTGCCATTAATAATCTGGAGGTTCTGCGCGATCGCGACCCCGAAGCCTTCAATAAACGCGGTGTAGTCTACATGAATCCCTGGACGGCAAAACACATTGCCATTACCGATTTTGATGGCGACCGGAATGGCTTCTTTGTCGGCTATCTGGCGAATGATGATTTACCTGGGCAATTGCGCGATCGGTTGAGTGAATTACCAGTTAGTGGTAGCGAACGCTATGAAGCAGGTAGAGCGGTTCTCGCCCAAATAATTCTTCAGCCAGATTTAGAACGGGGCAAATTTCCGCTGACAGTTAAAGAATTTATCGCAGCCAATGCTCCCGACCGCAAGCCGTTACCGATCGCTAAAGCTAAAAAAGCCAACCATTTGTGGCACGATGACGAACCGCTAACTCAAGCCATTTGGCGAGCGTGGGATGTGACGGCAAGCAACCCGACTGGCAAAGTTGCCAACCAGTCAATGATTTTACAATCATTTGCGACCGAGACAGCTTACATCGACCCCAACCGGAAGATCGGGTTACTCAAGCAAATCGGCACAGCTTACAGTGAAATTGAGCCGGAGGCAATCCCCAGCGACGAATATTTGGTCGAACGCGGTCTGCCACCAATGCAGCTAGCGGCGAAGATCGAGAGCATTGTTAGGGCGAGTAAAGAGATCGACGCACAATCTCCAGCAGATAGACTGGCATTTGCCGAGCGGAATTTAAATAATGTCAATCGATTTCTCAAAGCCTATTGTGACAGTGCAGTAGCCAAAAATCTTCAAACTGCCGTTGATACAGCAAAAAGTAGCGTCGGCATCGACGAAACGATTCACGAGTTTGGGGAAAGCCTTCAGTACAAATCTCACCAGCTCCGCCAGAATGTTAAAAAGCCCGATATTTATCTCAGTCGCGACCTACCGACTAATACTCAAGAGCCGATCGGTTGGGCGGTAGAAACTGCCAACCGATTTTACAATGGTGGGCACCAGCAGCAAGAATTACAGGAAATCGAATCGGATAATTTAAACAAACGGTTCCGCTCGTTAATTCCGATTACCCATAACGATCATCAAAAGGCAGTCGTCGATGAATTTGCCCAGCAATATCGTAATTGCACTAACGCGATCGGGCAAGTGAAAGAGCGGCTGTACCAAGAACTACCTGAAGACCAACAGCCGACGCTCACGATAGTTTCTAGTAGCGGCAAGAGCATCGTAGTTCAACGACTGTGCGATGCAGATTCCGCTGGAGATTCACCAATCTGGGATTTAGTTGATGGTGAAACTAATGCAAAATTTTCGATCGTCCTCGATGAGGGCAGCAAAGAAAAGTACGCGGTTTGTATGGTTGAGGAAGATGTCATGGAGCGGAAAATTATTGGATTTCTAGCTCCAGATCTATCTATATCCAAACAGCTAGATAAATACAAGCTAGACGGAATTGAGGGTCGCAAACATTTAACGATCGACCGATCGAGCATCGAGTTTCATCCACCTTACGCTCTAGAAAACGATGTCGATGCAGTTTTTGCTCGTGCCGATCGGGTAATTAATGATTTGGAGAAATCGATTCCCAATGAACGACGAATGCAGTATGCCTCTGCTGCATGGCATTCGAGCGTGGGGATGGGTATGGCGGTCAAAGTCTTTGCTGATGAAATTAGCCACCACTTAGATAAAGTACCGCCGATCGCGCTCAATCGTCCTACGGCAGCAGCGTTAGAGTTACGAGATGGAGCGGAACTGGCAATTAGATTCGAGCGCGACCTGCACGTTAGCGCGATCGCAACAGATGGCCGCACGATTGACTTGGGCTTGAGTACTTATGGCGACTCACCACTGCTTACTCCTGGCACGGTGGTAGCTGCTAAAATCGTTCGACCCCTCGATCCGAAAATTCACATCCGCACCGAGCTAGGCGAATTTGTTGTCAATCCTAATCCCGCTATTAGCCAGATTCAGATCGAAGACTTTACAGGTAAGTTTGCATTTAATCGTCAGGGCAAAGAGATTCCCGTCGATTATATTGGTTCTGGGGGACGACGGATACCGATCGGAGTATTGGGGCGAGAGTTAATCAACAAAGAGTCCAAAGCCAAGCTCAACAGCGGCACTCATCTACTCAAAGGCACGTTATCGCGTGGCTCGAATGAGAAAATTCTTGAGATTCAAGTCCGATCCCTCATCAACCATCAACCTGTCGCCAGGATCGATCGCGGAGAACTCATCCCACTGCCGCAGCAATCTACGCCACTGGAGCGATCCGCTCCAGCTCCTTTATCCGAGCAACGCTATTATCCGACAGCCGGAGAGTTACGGCAGCTCTATCAAGCTTCCGAGTCGGCTGGTGACGTTGCAAAGATGGCAGAAATCAAGAGATTGGGAGTACTGCTCAATGATATTTACCCTGATGGCGATCGCTCACCGGATGATTTTGCTCATTGGGCTGTAGAAATTCCTGTAGCTGAAACTCCCTCTAGAGCGACAGAGCGAGAACCTACTGTAATCGTACCCGTTAATAGAGCCAAGAGTTCTGTAGTAATAGACCGATCGCCAACCGAACACATCAATCGATCGATGTGA
>JANYIT010000241.1 GCA_025358725.1 Chamaesiphon sp. GL140_3_metabinner_129_sub | reverse complement strand
AATTAAGCGACTGGCTCGTAAAACCATCTGCTTTTCTAAATCTGTTGTGATGCACGATATTGTGATTGGTTTGTTTATCAATCGGTTTGAATTTGGGTGTGCCATTTAACCTCCTCTCCACAGATCTAGAACATTACCTATCGATCTGTACTAAGCTTAGGTTTCCCAAAAAGTATCCCTAAGTATTCCATCGCGCTGGTTATTTGATACAATGAGAATGATTCCCATATTCGATCGTGCATGTTAGAGGTTCAGCAATTAGCGGTTAATTACCGAGGGGTGTCGGGATTAGATCGTGTCAGCTTTAAGATCGAGCCAGGGCAGCTTGTGGGGCTAATTGGGCCGAATGGAGCGGGTAAAAGTACTTTGCTCAAGGCGATGCTGGGATTGGTGCCGACGGCACATGGTAGCGTTAAATATTGTACTTGTCCGCTGTGTCAGCATTTGGAGCAGGTGGCTTATATCCCGCAGAGATCGCAGATTGATTGGGATTACCCGATTACGGTATGGAATGTAGTGATGATGTCCCGTACCCGTCAATTGGGCTGGTTTCGTCGTCCTGGTGCGGCGGCAAATGCGCTGGTAAGTGCGGCACTCGATCGAGTCGGCATGTTGGATCTCAAAGATCGTAAAATTGGTGAATTGTCTGGTGGACAGCAACAGCGAGTATTCTTGGCGCGGGCGTTGGCGCAGCAAGCAGATTTGTTTCTGTTCGACGAACCATTTACAGGTGTGGATAAGAAGACTGAAGAGGTGTTGATCGATGTGTTTGGGGAATTGCGATCGGCTGGTAAGATTTTATTAGTCAGTACTCATGAATGGGGTCGATCGTTGGACAGGCTCGATCGAATCTTACTCCTCAATCAACGTTTAATTGCCGACGGTTCGCCACAACAGGTGATGACATCTGAAAATTTTCAACAAGCTTACGGTACACCATTGCATCAGCATACTCGTCATGATGTCGGTGCCGATTTGTTTTGTTAATCTCATCTAATTTGCGTGGATTTTGACTGATGCGGTTGGAAACCGCTCCTCAGGATGCAAAGTCCGCCTACGCGAACTAATAATTGTAGGCAGACTTTGCAGCACTAGCAACGATTTTAATCGTTGGCACTCCATTTATTGGCACAGACTGATATCCCCACACTACATTTTGGGCATACTTACTAGAGAATCTAGTGAACTATGGGCTGATGCGGCGCAAAAAATTAATCTCTCCAGAAAAGATCCTGCAAAATCGAGAAGCATATCGATTCAAACTATTACTTAGTCCTTTTTTTTCTTACTGTGTAGGGGTTACTATTTTAGTTGCTTTTTTCGGAGAGATAGTTACTCTTGCAACCACTAGTGCAACGAGTAATATTATTATTGCTTCGTTGACATCTTGGTTATTTTATATTCTGATACTTCCTTTTTTATTAACATATATTTTCAGAAAAATTGCTGACAATATACTCACATTAGAAGAGATTTCTGGACTCAATTTTTGGTGTATTCGTAAGTGGATAGGTTGGCGAGAAATTCATTCAATTAAGTCTTACCAGGTGCTGGGAATGCGATGTTTATCTATTAAAACAGTCGATGGTAACAATATTCAGTTCCCGACTCGTTTTTATGAAACAGCTAAAATACTCGATCGAGTCCGAGAATTGGCTGGCTCAGAGCATATACTAGTTCGCGCATTAGAAAAAGAACTATCTCGCCCACGCCGCGAACTTACCAAAGTTTGGTACTGCGTGATTGGATTGATCGTATTGACAATGAGCATCTATCTAATTGGTGGAAATATGTATGCCGCAGAGCAAGAAAAACCATTAGAACAAGCGATCGCCAGTTATGTCCGCCAACATCCTAAAACTGCCCCAAATCAATCGGCGATCGAGTTACAAACTTTGATGGCTAAATTAGGGCTATCTGTAGAAGCATTTGGTGATGGGACAGAAGTAAAAGTCAAACTAGATCAGGCCGCGATCGCAGAATGGAAAGCGATCAAGCCAGTATTTAAAAAATATTTAGACAAACAATTAGAGACTAAAGAATTAATTGAGCCATTCTCTGCTGAATTAGCAAATTATTTTAAAAAACACAAGACTGATATTGAAGCCATTGAAACTCATCTAATCGATAATTCAGTCCCACAATGGGGTTCTGACATCGGCTGGATCGAAAAGAGTGATGTAAAAGCTGGGGATAGTCTATATTCAAAATGGATGAATGGTTTGAATCTTTGGTGTATCGAGAATTTAATGATCCTTAATATTCTCGATCAGCAGTCATTGCCTAATGCTGATATTTCTAGAGATTTAGCTGCTATCGAAAAAATACATCAATCATTGCAAGCCCAACCATCATTAATTGGACAGTTAATCAGCAGAATTGGAGAAAATAAGATCTCAAAATTAGTCAGAAAATTAGATACAGTACCTACTGGATGGGGTGACAACTTATTTAGTCGAGATCGTCATCAACAGATGTATAGTGCAGTCACAAACTATTCAATGGGTATTAATAGAATGTTTCAAAATGAAACTATCTTTAATCAGATACTGATGGATAAAAAAAGTCCTTTAAGATTTATACCAGGATATTATCAATTAGCCCGTCCTCAAATTCGATTGGGAGTAGTTGCGCGTCATCGAGAATTTCTGCAAGGTTTGGACTACTGGAGCAAACAAAATATTTGTCGTACAAATGGACAAATCGGAGTAATCCCAACATCAATTTCAGGCATTGATGATTATGATACTTCAATTCCATATCTAGCCAGCCAATATCATAAAGTTTTGAGAAGCGATCTACGGTGGGAAGCAACCAGTGCGATTAGACAAGTGAAAGCTAAATTAGCAGCAGGAGAAAAAGTCGATCTATTAGCTAAGGACTTTAATATCCAGTCACAGGTTTGTCCTGGAGAACAGTGGACAGCTAAAGCTGCTGATGGAGCTGTGAATATCTCATTCAGTCATCCACCCGATTGGAAAGCTTTGGGTGTAAATAACTCTGTTGATATCGAGCCGTTGACCTATAGAACCCATTTGGGATCTTTTTAGAAGGAGCTAAAATGAGAAATAAATGGTGTATGCAAGCAGCTTGACAGACAGAGAGTGGGAAATCATCGAACCATTGCTACCACAAAAGAAGAAGACTAAACCACCGAAATGGA
>JANYIT010000225.1 GCA_025358725.1 Chamaesiphon sp. GL140_3_metabinner_129_sub | reverse complement strand
TACAACTACCTTGATTTTGGTCAAAGGTGCGTTGGATGCCCGTGGTTCCAAATTAATGCCCGACAAGAAAGACTTCGGCTATGCCTTCCCTTGCGATGGCCCTGGTCGTGGTGGTACTTGTGACATCTCTGGTTGGGATTCCTTCTACCTAGCGATGTTCTGGATGCTCAACACCTTAGGGTGGGTAACATTCTACTGGCACTGGAAACACTTAGGAATTTGGCAAGGTAACGTCGCTCAATTCAATGAGTCCTCGACTTATCTGATGGGTTGGTTACGCGATTACCTCTGGCAGAACTCCTCACAGTTAATTAATGGCTACAACCCTTACGGGATGAACAACCTGTCTGTATGGGCATGGATGTTCCTCTTCGGACACCTCGTCTGGGCGACTGGCTTTATGTTCTTAATTAGCTGGCGTGGTTACTGGCAAGAGTTGATCGAAACTGTTGTCTGGGCACACGAGCGGACTCCACTTGCGAACCTAGTTCGTTGGAAAGACAAACCCGTTGCAATGTCGATCGTTCAAGGTCGGGTAGTCGGTCTAGCTCACTTCACAGTTGGCTATATCCTCACCTACGCCGCCTTCCTCATCGCCTCTACTGCTGGTAAGTTCGGATAGTTCTGAAGTTATCATTGGTTGAATTAAATCCCTCGTCACCTAGTGACGGGGGATTTTCATATTAAATTATAAATAAAGATTAATTTAAGAACAAACAATGCAAACTGTGATTATTGTTGAATCGATCTAATTATTTTTTGATCGCTTAGACTAGTGGACTGTGCGTTGTAAAATTGAATGTAACCTGCAAAAATACGGAATTCAAATGAAACTCAAAATTTTAGCATTATCTTTAATCGTTGTATCGGCTTATATTTCGACTCCTGCATCCGCTCAAATTGACATTTCAAAATTCCCATTATTAAACGCCAGTGATTGGAGAACGGCTGAGCGTGCTCCTTGGTCAGAACCCATAGTAATCAAGGATGAATTTGATGGTAATTATCTGGCGGTATTGGATAAAAATTATAATGATAATATTTGGAATGGCTATAAGTCAGGCATTATAAGCAATTGGTCGAGAAAATATTTGAGAATATACTCGTATGTGAGTCCACCATGTCGAGGATATTTCTGTCAGAGAGCTGTTCACATCAGAGAAAGCAATCGTGTCAGTATTAAAGCAGGTGAAAAAATATTCAAGTTGGAAGGAAAAAATGGTGTCTTCACCTTGAATGATGAAATTGCTTACGCATTAAAAACCTTGGACAAAAAAACAACCAGAATTAAGGTAATGTTTGAAAATAGTGGAGATGAAATTGTAAATGATATAGGTGAGGGAACTGTTAGATCTTGGAAGACAGTCTACTTCGATGCACAAATGCCACAAAGTCAAAATACAGCAAATATGACAACTACGGCTCCTGCTCCATTACCACAAAGTCAAAATACAATAAATACAACAACTGTACCTCCAGTTCCAATGCCACAAGGTCAAAATAAGTAGTTATTATTAGTAAGCTGACAAGCTTAAATTTGTGGGCAAAAGGCGAAACTATTTCAATTGGTAAGTTTCATCTAATTGTAGTGAATGGGGACTTTTAAATGCAGATTTTCCATTGCAGATCGCAGCAGGTATAGTAACTGCCAATCTATTTAGGACATATTCCCGACTTCTTAGAGAAGTCGGGAATATGTCCTAAATGGTAAAAATGTCCACAGTGAAACCTCAAAAAGTATCCCAACAATCGACTCTATAGAAACTAGCACAATACAACATTAACTTTTCTTACAAATACTTTCCGAATCAAGAAGTCTATCTGTAAGAGTGATTAGACTATAAGTGTATTTAGTTTAGATTGTCTAATTATTAGGTGTGTTGTGCGGGTAAATATTCGTCTACTCACCGCTTTTCCTGGGAGTTAGGTGGAAATTCATCTATCGACCCTTTATTCGGAGGAAAAATGAAATTAAAGCAACTACAACACTTAGCTTATGGCATCGCAACCTTTGTACCAGGAGTAAACGATCTTCACCTGAAAGGTCGAGGGGGGACTGATTCTGCTAGATATTGTTATTCTGTCTGGTTGCGCCATCTAGTAATGGCGAAGAAGAATGGGCTTAATCCAGATCCGAAAATAGTTGCAGAATTAGGCCCAGGCAACTCTTTGGGTGTTGGTTTGGCGGCATTGATTGCTGGAGGTGACAAATACTTTGCTTTTGATGTCGTCGAATACGCAAATGCTGAGAAAAATCAAAAAATATTTGATGAACTTGTAGAGTTGTTTAAGAATAGAACACCTATTCCTGGAGAGGATGAGTTTCCACAAGTCAAGCCATGCTTAGAAGAATATGAATTTCCTGCTTACATATTAGATGAAAATAGATTGCAGTATGCATTAGAGCCATCTCGGATCGAAAAGATTAGAAATTCGATCGGTGATTTTCAGCACAAAGATTCATTAATTCAATATAAAGCTACTTGGTATGATACCAGTGGTCTTGAAAAAGAATCTGTGGATATGATTTATTCTCAAGCAGTTCTCGAACATGTTGATGATTTGGAAGGTACTTATAGAGCTATGTACTTATGGCTGAAACCGACTGGTTACATATCACACCAGATTGATTTTAAATGTCATGGAACTGCTGATGACTGGAATGGTCATTGGGCACATTCGGATCTAATGTGGAAATTAATGAGAGGGAGTCAACCATACTTAATTAATAGAGAACCACATTCAACCCATATTAAAATCTTGTCTGAAGCAGGATTTAAAATTATCTGTGATCTAAAATATGAATTGGAATCACGATTTACCACAAGTGAACTTGCTCCAAAATTTAAGTCTATTTCTGGGGATGATTTAATTATCAGTGATGCTTTTATTCAAGCAGTGAAGAAAACCGAAGGGAATTACAGATCGAGGTAGTGATATATTTGGATAAAACTAGTCACTTATGCTGAAGATTGAGATCAATGGCGGACTTGAGATTATTTCCGTGCCTGCAAATACAGATGCACCCGCAGGGACAATCGTCCTTTTACATGGTTGGGGTGCCAACCATCACGATCTAGGCGATTTAGCACCATATTTCCAGCTTCCAGAATACCAATTCCTGTTTCCCAATGGCATCTTCGACCATGAATTTACTGAAACGGGGAAAATGTGGTATTCCTTCACTGGTGCGGGTAAATTAACCGATCGCAGTGTGGCACAATTAGCGACTAGTCGTGAAGTTTTGGGTGCATGGGTGCAGTCGCTCCCCGATACAACGGGAATTTCGCTCGATCGAACTTGGATTGCTGGATTCTCTCAAGGTGGGGCGATGACGCTGGATATTGGTCTAGATCTGCCTGTAGCAGGTCTAATTGTCCTGAGTGGTTATTTACATCCTGATCGGCCAAAACCACCGCAGGATGCTCCTCCTGTCTTGATTGTTCATGGCAAGCAAGATGATGTCGTCCCCGTCTTCACAGCTCGAAAGAGTCAAGAATTACTTAGTCAGTGGGGAGTTGACGTACAATATCAAGAGTTTGAAATGGGACACTCGATCGTTCCAGCAGTTTTGGACGTAGTTAGAGATTTTGTGACAAAAACATCGGAATTATAAATAATTTTGTTAATCCAGACTCTATTGGCGGGGAATAATAGCTAAGAAGGCTAAGATTAAAGATAGCTGCTAAACTCTACCCAACTTTTGAGGAGGTTTGACCTATGACCACAATCGAGATGTCTCAACGGAATAATATCCCCAATTTGACTCCAGAAGAAGTAGAAGAATTAGCACTGCGGCTGGAAAGTGATGATTATCGCAACCCATTTGATGGATTGAAAGACTGGCATTTTCTTCGTGCGGTTGCCTTTCAACGCCCCGATTTAGTCGAACCTTATATTCATTTGCTCGATCTAGAAGCATATGACGAAGCCTAATCTAGTCACTCTAAATGAGATTTGTGAATCAAAACCACTGGGATGGGTAGTGCCTTGCATCTGCCCTAAGCTAGGGGTTAATTTTATCTGAGATTGCTAGATGAGGGTTTTAATTGGGATTGGTGGCGGAATTGCGGCATATAAAGTATGCGAGCTAATTTCTAGTCTATTTAAGATGGGAATTGAGATAAAAGTTATCCTCACAGCCGGAGGGGAACAATTTATTACTCCTCTGACAGTGGCGACTTTAGCTCGTCATCCAGCTTATACCGATCGAGATTTTTGGCAACCAATTCATCATCGCCCTTTACATATCAAATTGGGAGAATGGGCAGATCTATTATTGATTGCGCCACTCACTGCTAATACCTTGGGTAAGTTGACCTATGGATTAGCCGATAATTTATTAACAAATACAGTTTTGGCTTCTACTTGTCCGGTATTACTGGCTCCAGCCATGAATACAGAAATGTGGAATCAAGAGTCTGTCAGGCGAAATTGGCAATTATTATGCCAAGATTCACGCTATCATTCGGCTGGGCCTGCGGCTGGATTACTAGCTTGCGATCGAGTCGGGATGGGCAGAATGGCTGAACCAGATGAGATTTTACCCTATCTGAATTCGCTCCTTTACACTCGTGGTAAGCTCGATTTGCTTGGTAAAAAAGTTTTAATTAGTACGGGTGGAACGCGAGAATTTTTCGATCCCGTCAGATTTATTGGCAATCCTGCAACAGGAAAAATGGGACTAGCCTTAGCACAAGCGGCTGTCCATCGTGGGGCGAATGTCACATTAGTTCATAGTACTTTGCCCGATGTCTCGATCGATAATAGAATCAAAACAGTATCTGTCATCAACAGTGAACAAATGCATTGCAACATGATTGCACATTTCTCAGATGCAGATCTTATCATCATGTCAGCAGCAGTTGCTGATGTCAAGCCAGCTAGTTATAGTGTCCAAAAATTACCTAAGCAGCTTTTACCAACTAAGCTCGAATTAGCCCCAGTGCCTGATATAATTGCTGAGTTGAGTAAGCTCAAACAACCCCACCAAAAACTAATTGGATTTGCAGCCCAGACTGGCGATATTATTACTCCAGCTCTAGAAAAGTTACAGAGAAAAAAGTTAGATGCAATTGTAACTAATCCAGTAGATTTACCAGATAGTGGCTTTGGAAGCGATCGAAATCAAGCCGTAATTCTCAAGCAGAATGGCGAACAGATCGATATCCTACCCTGTTCTAAGCTAGAGATGGCACATCAGATTCTAGATCATATTTAGTTGAATATTTAGATCGACTGTTTGTTATTGCACTAAGTTTCAGATAAAGAGAGAATAAACAACATCCAGTAAAAAGTTTATGTCAGATCCATCGTTACAAACAATATTCGATCGCTTATCTAGAGATTTAGCTAGAGATACATTAATTCAAACAACTACCGATGAATTGAGAAAGATGCTCAATGCCGATCGACTAGTATTATACTATTTCTATTACAAATGGTCAGGGCGAGTAACATTTGAGTCATTGAGCGATCCCAAGTTTTCGATCCTTGGAGATAGTGGCCCTGATGAATGTTTTAATGGTGAATATGCCAAGCTCTATGAAGATGGCCGAGTACGGGCAATTACCGACATTGAATCAGAACCAATTCAATCCTGTCACCGCGACTTCTTGCGACAATTACAAGTAAGAGCTAATCTAGTTGTTCCAGTCCTCACCGAGAGAGGATTATGGGGATTGCTAGTAGCTCACCATTGCCAATCTACATATGCTTGGCATCCAGATGAAATTACAGCAATGCAAACAGCAGCAACGAATCTAGCAATCAGCTCCAGTATTAAGGGTAGTTAGGTGAAAGTTGAAAGTTGATAAATTCAATTTAAACTCTTCCGTCTCCCTGCTATTACTCTAGATAATAATGAATGGCGTTGTTGACTTCAGGGATGATTTATTTTAAAGCCAAACCCTAAAATTTAAGGTAGGGGCAATTCATACCGCAATTCAGCAACGCCTAATGAATTTACTTTTGATAAGCTGTCATTGGCTCTTTAATCAATCGGATGTAAAGGTGACGGAAGGTAGATTTAATCACTCGTGGGAGGGCAAAATCGATCGGCATTAGAGCTTCAGGTAGCTTCCAATCGCTACAGCTTAAGTCTACTGGACGCATGAGGAGAAAATCGATCGACTCCAAATCGGGAGCCAATCCCAATCGTTGCGCCGCCGCTGCTGTCGGTACCAAGTGCGCCTCAATATTCAAAACTTCCAACATCGCAACATCTAAAGCAAACACATCCGCAGATGCACCGAGAACACCTAATAACCTGGGTTCGCCACCACTGGGACCATTTCCTTCATGTCCGATAATGCCGTCGATAATGGTCAAATTTGGGCTAATAGCGCGAGCGGTTTCTACCAACATTTCGCCAAATCGTTCGGCACTTTTACCTGCTTCCATGTGCCACCAGGCTTTCATCTTGCCCGGTACGCAACCGAAGAGATTTTTCACCCCCAGAGTCATGGTAAGTTGCATGTGAGATTTGACTTTGGGTAAGTTAATTACCACATCAGCTTCGATCGCTTCTTTACTCAGTAGCAGATGATTGAACTCTGTACTAGCTGTCTCGTAACGTTTGCCATGAAATTCAACTACTGGTAAGTCCAATTCCGCCATCATCGGTAAGTAACCATTAGATTTAGCGACACCCATTGCACTCCCAAACGCTGGACTGTCACCGAAAAATGGTTTTCCGCCAGCTTCAATTACTAGTTCCGCGACACATCTAACTAATTCTTGACGAGTAACGCATTCTTTAGTTGGACGAGCACCTGTTAATAGGTTCGGCTTGAGCAAGACTCGATCGCCTGGTTTGACAAAAGCATCGATACCACCTAACGGGGCGAGTACTGCTTTTATCGATTGGCGAAGTTGTTCGGCTTCGTAAGATGTGGCGCGAATTAGACTGACAGTTGGGGGCATAGGGAATGAATTGAAAGTTAAAAGTTGAAAGTTGAAAGTTAAATTAGCTCACCAGCTAGATTTTGGTGATTCAGATGGTTTCATTTATTCTATCGTTCAATTTACTATTTTAAGTTCTCTCAATCGGCGTTAGAATAACCCTATTGCTAACATTCCCTAAGCTATGACTTCGATCGCGACGACCACTGCAAATTTGACTTGGATGTGGCGTGGGCATCAAATTAATTATCGGACTGCGGGGGAAACGGGTGCAGCCGTATTATTGATTCATGGATTCGGGGCTTCCGTCGGACATTGGCGCAAGAATATTCCCGTGCTTGCCGAGAGTTGTCGGTGTTATGCGATCGATCTAATTGGGTTTGGAGCATCAGCAAAACCCAAGCCTGGGGCTGAAATCGAATATACCTTTGAAACCTGGGCGGAATTAGTAGCTGATTTTTGTCGGGAAGTAATTGGTAGTCCGACAATTTTGGTTGGTAACTCGATCGGGTGTGTTGTCGCGCTGCAAGCTGCGGTGACTGAACCAAAATTATTTACAGGTGTGGCATTGCTTAATTGTTCGTTGCGCTTATTACATGATCGCAAGCTAGCCCAGATGCCCTTATATCGTCGATGGGGCGCACCAGTCCTCCAGTATATTCTTACGATACCAGCAATTGGCAATTTCTTCTTTCGGCAGCTTGCCCAACGGCAGGTAGTTCGCAAAATTCTGTTGCAAGCATACCATCGGCCGGAGGCTGTGAGTGAGGAACTAATCGATATTTTGATGGCTCCCGCCGCAGATACTGGTGCAGCAGACGTATTCTTGAAATTTACGGCTTATTCATGGGGGCCATTACCTGAAGATTTGCTGCCGCAATTATCCTGTCCGGCGATCGCGATTTGGGGTGCTGCTGATCCGTGGGAACCGATCGCCTTAGGTCGTGAATTGATGAGTGTATCTACTATTGATGAATTCGTCGAACTACCTAATGTGGGACATTGCCCCCAAGATGAAGCCCCCGAACTAGTCAATCCTATTCTTAGCAATTGGATTTGTAAGTTGGGTTAAAGCTCAAATTCCAACGTTTATTTTATTTTTAAAATTTTAACTCTTGACTTATTTATGAGTTTTTCAGTCATTAATTTGAGTTCGGATATTTTAATATTTAATGATTTGCTCGATTCGGCATTATGTCAACATATTATTCAAGTTGCCGAATGTGGTAAGTTTGAGCCAGCCGGAATTGAAGTTGGTACTGTAGAAACTCAAGTTCGGAGTAACGATCTGCTCTCACTAGACAATGAAAGTAGTTCTTTACTAACTTCTACAAATCAACTTTTATTAGGGAAGATTGGTATTGTTCAGCAGTATCTTTATGAAAGCTACGGTGTTAAATTTCCTCATGCTGAATCTTGTTCGATTTTGAGATATCAACCTAGACAATTTTACAAACGACATATTGATAATTTACTCTTATCCAGTCGCTTTGAAGAAATAGCTCAGGGTGTGCCAACTAGAGATGTTAGCATCGTTGGCTACTTAAATGAAGACTTTACTGGAGGAGAAACATTTTTTGATCGTCAAAATCTTAAAATAAAGCCCCAACAAGGAAGCGTGCTCGTATTTCCATCCGATTACACCCATCCTCACCAATCTTTACCAGTCGATACCGGGCAGAAATATGCTTTTACAACTTGGCTATTTCATTAATCGAGTCTTGTGAAGTCAATATGCTTCTTTTACTATACATGTAACGTTGAGCAACGATCGATATAAACCAATATTTTTAGCCTGTATAATTTTATGAATTACCAAGACATCATTACAATTGAGCCTGGAAAACGCAGTGGTAAACCATGTATTCGGGGAATGCGAATCACTGTCGCCGACATCTTAGATTATCTAGACGGCGGGATGACACAATCAGAGATTTTAGGAGATTTTGACGAACTCACATCCGAAGATATTAAAGCTTGTTTATCATTTACAGCCGATAGTGAGAAAAAAATATTTGTGAGTTTGCGATGAAATTACTATTGGAAGAAAATTTGTCAAGTCAGATTGTCCGTAAAATTATCGACTTGTATCCTGATTCGGCACATATCAAGAATTTAGCACTGAAAAATACTGATGATAGTATTGTTTGGGAATATGCGAAAACGAATAATTTTGTCATCGTTTCCAAGGATGCTGATTTTTATCAGCGCAATTTACTTTATGATCAGTCTCCCAAGTTTATCTATCTGTGGATTGCTAACAGTCCAACGGTAGAAATAGTTGAGATTTTGAGAGATAATTTTGATACAATCTGCCAGTTTGAAAGTAGTAAATCAGCCAGTATATTAGTGCTTGAATAGCCTCTCCGTCAGGAGAAAACCCAACATCTACACTGTTCTCGCTGGAATGCCTACGATTGTGTCTTGAAAAGGTGCTCTACTTGGGGAAACCCCAAGACCGCACTTTTCGCAAACCGCTGACTAACTTTGCTCTAACAAGTCTTGTGGAATCGATAGGATTCTTGTACTATAGAGGTACCGTTGAGCAGCGATCGATCGTGACACCTGAAATCATTACCCGCACCGAGCAACTCCGCACCAAACTCCAGTCGGCTGGCTATGCTTATTATGTCCTGGATAATCCGGTGATGGAGGATGCTGTATATGATCGGTTATATCGAGAGCTACAAGATTTGGAGCAGCAATATCCCGATCTAATTACGTCCGATAGCCCCACTCAACGAGTCGGCGAACGTCCAGCTTCGGGCTTTGTTTCAGTTAAACATAATATCTCGTTATATAGCCTCGAAAATGCTTTTGACATGGCAGAATTTGCCAAATGGGAAGCAGGTTGGCAACGGAAGTTAGAAACTAAAGAGAGTGCGGAATATGTCTGCGAATTGAAGATCGATGGATCGGCGATCGCGTTAACATATGAGCATGGTTTATTAATACGCGGGGCGACTCGTGGCGACGGTGATGCCGGGGAAGATATCACCCAAAATGTCAAGACAATTCGATCGATCCCACTTAAATTAAACATCGAAAATCCACCGCCAATTGTCGAAGTTCGGGGAGAGGCTTTTTTACCCATCGCTGTATTTGCACAACTCAATCAAGAACGCGAAAAAACAGGCGAACAACTACTCGCAAATCCGCGTAATGCAGCCGCCGGAGCCTTGCGACAGTTAGACCCCAAAATGGTCGCCCAACGCAAATTAGATTTCTTTGCTTACACCCTGCATATCCCCAGCCAAACCAATTTTACCCAACATTCCGAATCCCTCGAATTGTTAGAAACAATGGGATTCAAAGTCAATCCGCATCGGACACTATGCCCCAATTTAGCAGGCGTGGGCGAATATTACGATCGCTGGAATACCGATAGGTTAAACCTAGCCTACATGACCGATGGAGTCGTCGTCAAAATCAACGATTTATCCGTCCAACAAGAATTAGGCTTTACCAATAAATTCCCCCGCTGGGCGGTAGCTCTCAAATACCCCACCGAAGAAGCACCGACGCGAGTATTAGACATCGTAGTAAACGTCGGCAGAACGGGGGCAATTACCCCCTTGGCGCACCTCGAACCAGTCCAATTGGGGGGAACTACCGTTCAACGCGCAACGCTCCATAATGGCGATCGAATCGCTCAATTAGATCTCCGCATCGGCGACACGGTAATTGTCCGCAAAGCAGGGGAAATTATCCCCGAAATTGTCCGCGTGTTGACGGATTTGCGCCCGCCTGGGGCTTTAGTTTTTAAAATGCCCACAAATTGCCCTGTGTGTGACTCGATTGTAGTCAAACCAGAGAGCGAAGCCGTGATGCGCTGCGTCAATCCTAGTTGCGCGGCGATGCTCAAGGGTTCATTGGTACATTGGGTGAGTCGCGATGCGATGGATATTAATGGCGTAGGCGAAAAGTTAGTCGAGCAATTAGTTGATAGTAAATTTGTGACTTCAATTGCCGATTTATACGATCTAACTGTTGAGAAATTAATGACGCTAGAGCGGATGGGTGAGAAATCAGCGACTAAAACTATCGAGGGAATTGCTAGTTCTAAATCCCAACCTTGGGCGCGGGTATTATATGGTTTAGGAATTCGGCAGATTGGGAGTAATGGTTCAAATATTCTGACAGATAAGTTTACATCTGTCGAACAATTATCCCAAGCAACTGTCGCGCAGATGGAAGGTATTTATGGAGTCGGTTTCGAGACGGCTCAATCTGTGAGTATGTGGTTTAGACAACCTGATAATATGGGATTGATCGATCAACTAAAAGCAGCGGGATTGCAATTCAACAAATCTTCAGAATCTGTGAGCAATCCGAATGCTAGTCAAATATTCGCCGAGAAAACTTTCGTGATTACAGGTACTTTGCCAACGATGAAGCGGGATGAGGCAAAGGATTTGATTCAGAAGAATGGTGGTAAGGTATCGGATTCGATTAGTGCGAAAACTGATTATTTGGTCGCAGGTGAGAAGGCTGGATCGAAGTTGGCTAAGGCGGAGAAATTGGGGGTTAAGCTGATTTCTGAAGCGGAGTTGGTGGAATTAGCAACTAAAAGCTAGCTTTTTGGAAGTACCAGTCCTAAAGCTATCCACTTACCATTCACAGTAATATTTCAGCTCATGAATCTAAAAAGCACGTCTGGAAAGTTACTTTTTTTATCACCAATTTTATTAGAAATAATTTCAGTAATTTGGACTACGATTGTTTATCCTTATTCAGACTCTACAAGTGCTTGGGCAAGTTATCCAATTCTTTTGACCTGGTTATTAATTCTATTCTTGCACTTTGTCATATTTTCTGTTTTTTCGGAGATGGGACTTCTGGTCACATTAACTTATGGAATTGCAAATATAATATTCTCATCTAATCTGCTTTTTATATGCCTGGTCGCGATATCCAAGATAAATCCTTAGAACATTGTGGGTTGAAGAATGAAATCAAATTTACCATATTTACTACTGTATTTACTGCTAACACTAATAAATAAATGCTGAGGTTATTAGTGATATTGAGGCAGAAAGACAGAAAATCTGTAGGGGCGGGTTTATGCAATTAATTGCGAATGTAACGATAAATATTGTACAAACCCGCCCACCCCACTAGCAACATTCAGATCGAATTTATCATTGTGTTGATAAGATAATATGCAGGTTATTGGTGGGGTTGGGCAGGTTTGTACGAAGGTTGATTGCACATTTGAATTAGTCGCAGAAACCTGCCCCTACAGTCCCGTGAATCATTTCAATCCTTATTAGAGCGAAGAGTTCTCCAATTTGTACAATTATTTTTAGATGTTAATTGACTTTGCTTAACCCGCTCTAGCAATCCAGGAATTGCTAAAAGTTCTTGCGTTGCGGCTTCAATCTCCGCATTTTGGTTTTTCTGTTGGCTATAGATATCACTGCGAACGGCTTCAACTTCTGCTAGGCTGATTTCATCTGTGTGAAAATCAGCTAGGAATGAATTTAATTTTTGTTCGCGGTTTGCTTTTTCTATTTCTTGACGAATTTTCTCCTGTTCTACCGAAGGGAGTTGTCGAACCAGGTTTAGGATTTGCTCGAAGTCTAATGAGAGTTGATATGTTTGGATATTCATGATAGTGAATTATCGATCATATTCATTGCTTACCTCATATTTTAAGGTCTAAAATCTATTGTATAAGAATAGTTCTACTTCGTGTTAGTTTGGTACAAGAGTTTCCGCTTAATGAATCCTATCTCCGTTCAAGCACCGCCCTCAAATGAATTTGGGGCTAATAGCAAAAGTTCGTTGAAACGAACTAAGGAACTCCCAACGATAAAATAGTTCCAGCCATATAAATTGATTTTGCCATCTTGATATCAGTCAATATATTTGAAATGAATTATTATTTGCAAGTCCCTAATCAATTTGGCAGTTCTCTTTAGAGAACTTGAGCTATTAGCCCCAAATTCATTTGAGGGCGGTGCTGAAACGGAGCTAGAAGCCATTGAGCGAATATCCTTAGCCCGAACTCATGTTACTCACGGATCTGAATCACAGTCGTTAAATATTGAATCACAGTCAACGGATCTACCCCCAGATCTCCGCGCTCATTAGCCGCCAAAATTCCCGCTTGACTATGCCACCAAGCCGCAGTTGCAACGACTTCCGAAATAGCCAGATCTTCCCGACTATTAGTTGCAATTAATCCACCGATTAACCCCGTTAAAACATCGCCGCTACCACCTCTAGCTAAGGCTGGAGTACTATCAGGAATAACGATCGAATTACCATCAGCTCCCGCAATTACAGTTCTCGCCCCTTTGAGTAGTATAATTGCCTGACTAGCTTGAGCTGCAGCGATTGCGGCGGTGAGTTTATTGGTTGTCGGGATTTTGAGAAATAACCGTTTGAATTCGCCGAGGTGGGGTGTTAAAATTGTTGGGTGTGTGCGTTTAGGTATGGTGGTTTCGATGCCAAGTTTGGCGATAATATTGAGTGCATCGGCATCTAGAATAATTGGACAATTTGCTGCTAAAATTTGTTTAACTATCTTCGATGGTCGATCAGTTAGACCACAACCACAAGCGATCGATTGATATTTACTAAAGTCTAGTTCTGGCAATGATTTTATCGTTCCTGCTTCGGTTTCTGGACAGGCGATAATTAAGGCTTCGGGTAAGTAGTTTAATAATAGTAGTTTGAGGGATTTTGGTACAGCAATCGATAACATCCCTACTCCCGTTGCTCTCGCACCCAATCCAGCGAGGATTGCCGCTCCAGCATACTGTTCGGAACCGACTATTAATAATAAGTGTCCCTGTTGATATTTGTGGGTGGTTGCTGCTCGATCCACAGGCAAATTAGCGACTGCTCGACTAGTTATCATCCGACTTATCGTCGGCTTTTCTGCTAGAACCGTATCGATATCTGTCAACAGCAAATCGAAATCGATTAGTTCAGTTTTGCCCAAATATTCGATCGATTGCTCTTGCACAAAAGCTAGTTTCCACAGTCCCAAACAGAGCGTATGAGTAGCTTTAATTGCAATACCTAAGACAGCCCCAGTATCAGCATGAATACCCGAAGGAAGATCGATACTGACTACCGGAATTTTGGATAGATTAATTAACTCGATCGACTCAAATAGACTACCATCAATTTCGCGATTTAACCCAAACCCAAATAGTCCATCGATAATAACATCGCAATTACCTAAACTCTCGACATTTTCAACAATATTTATGCCTAAATTTGAAATATAGGAATAATGCTGATTAGTTAGTTCCCGCAACTCTTCCGACGGTACATAAATCGAAACTTCATAACCCTGAAAATACAGCTCACGTGCAACTACTAAAGCATCACCGCCATTATGCCCCATCCCCACTAAGATCCCGACTCGCGGAGATGATGATTGAGGATATAAAACCTGAAATCGTCGTGCAATTAATCCCCCCACTTTTTCCATCAGTGAGGCGACAGGCATTCCCGCCGCAAACACTTTGTTTTCGATTTGCTGCATCTGCTCTGTAGACACCAGCAATCGATCTAGTTGTTGAGAACGACTGAGCATTATTTTTGTCATGCCACTTGCCGATACATATTCACAATTAGATCGACTACTTCTTCAATTGTGAGATGATCGCTGATAATTTCTACCGCATCATCAGCCTTTTTCAATGGAGAGATTTCACGATTACTATCGATTAAATCTCTTTCGGTGATCGATCTTTCCAATTCCGCCAAGCTTACCTCGCCTTGTCCTCGTTCGAGCAAATCCTGTTGTCTGCGTCTAGCACGTTCCGTTACTGATGCAGTCAAAAAAATCTTCACCTGAGCATCTGGAAATACATCAGTACACATATCCCGCCCTTCTGCAACGATGCCGCCCTTGGCACCAATTGCCTGTTGTTGCTTGACTAATTCTGCTCTCACTACCCCTAGAGCCGCAATTGCAGAAACTTTACTCGTCACTTCCTGCATCCTAATTGGCTCAGTTACATCGACACCATTCACCACAACTTGCGATCCATTGAGAACAATCTTTGCCTGACTCACTAACTGGGCAATTTTGAGCTGCTCATCAAGGGCTAGATTCGCCTCCAGCACTAGCCAAGCGATCGCGCGGTACATTGCTCCTGTATCTAGAAACAACAGCCCTAACCGGGCAGCTACGAGTTTAGTAACAGTAGATTTTCCCGCACCTGCGGGGCCATCAATAGCGATAATGGGGAGACAGTCAGACATGAATTAGTGCTTGATTAAATTATTGTCAGAACTGTGATTAGAATGATTAAATGGTCAACTGTGATTCTTTCTATGGTGCAATCATAGTCTATCTGTTAATCATTCTAAATTATAGTTCTGACGGTGTTGTCGAAAATCACATTAGAACAGAAACCGCCTTACTCGATTAGCCACCAACGATAATATTATCAATCAAGCGAGTATTCTCAATCCGTCCAGCGATCGCAATCAACGCTATTTTCTCTACTGTCTCGATCGATTGTAAGGTATGCTGATCGACCAGTTCTAGGTACTCTAATTGAAATTCAGGTACGGTAGCCAATTCTATCTTAACAGCCGTCAAGATTGATTGAGACTGAATTTCGCCACCTTTGGCTAATGTTTGTGCCTTTTGTAAACTGCGATAAATTACCGCTGCCTGAGATCGTCCGGTTGATGATAAATATTGATTCCGAGAACTATGTGCCAAACCTGAATCTGCGCGGAGAGTCGGACAACCAACAATGTCTACAGGTATATTAAGATCTATTACAATTTTGCGGATAATTGCCAACTGTTGGGCATCTTTTTCGCCAAAATAGGCTCGATCGGGTTGAACGATATTTAGGAGCTTTGCAACAATCGTCGCGACACCCTGAAAATGTCCGGCACGAGTACGTCCACACAATCCACTCATCATCATGGGCGGGGGAACGACTTGAGTAAGTGCGTCTTTAATCCCCATGCTTTCAGGAGTGGGGACAAACAGTGCATCTACGCCTGCTGTTTCACAAATAACTCGATCGATCTCCAATTGACGTGGATATCGATCGAGATCTTCGTTTGGTCCAAATTGTAAAGGATTGACAAAAATACTTACAATAGCGAGAGTATTTTCATGTCTGGCTCGATCGATCAAACTCTGATGTCCCAAATGTAATGCTCCCATCGTCGGTACAAATCCGATCGCTTGAGAGCGGTGGGATTGAAGATAATGACCTAATTCGCTGGGGGTAGTAAAAATGGGCAGATTCATCAAGTTAGGAGATAGGGAATAGGGATTAGGGGGTAGCGAATTGGAGTATAGAGATGCATAAGCTTTTGGCGGGTTTTCTTCCGGTGTGCTGATGAGGAAACATCGGTGTGCGTTGCACCCAAAAGGGGTTAATCCCCAATAATTAATTGTTGACACCCTCCTATGCTCTAAATCTCTATCCCCGATCCCCTCTTCTCTAGCCGCTAACGAAACATACTACTTACCGAATTCTCTTCATGTACTCGCCAGATTGTCTCGCCTAATAAATTCGCCACAGATAGCACTTTTAGTTGCGGAAACCGCTGTTCTGCTGGGATGGGTAAAGTATTGGTGACGATGACTTCCTCAAATACTCCACTCGATAACCGCTCGATCGCCGGTGGTGAAAAGACAGCATGGATTGCACAAGCATAGACTTGGCGTGCTCCTTGCTGGCGCAGGATTTTGGCACCTTCGGAGATCGTACCGCCTGTGTCGATCATATCATCGACAATGATGGCTGTTTTCCCCGCTACATCACCGATCACATTCATCACTTCAGCCACATTGTGCGCCTGACGACGTTTGTCAATAATGGCTAGGGGTGCATCATTGAGCTTTTTCGCAAAGGCACGAGCGCGGGCAACACCACCGACATCCGGTGATACTACTACCACATCTGGCAACTCTTTTTTGAGCAGGTAATCAATGATCACTGGCGAACCATAGATATGATCTAGAGGGATATCAAAATAACCTTGAATTTGAGCTGAGTGGAGATCCATCGCCAACACTCGATCGGCACCAGCAGTGGTAATCTGATTGGCAACTAATTTAGCTGTAATCGATTCACGCCCAGCAGTTTTGCGATCAGCGCGGGCATAACCATAATAGGGCAGTACCGCTGTAATTTGCCGTGCTGAAGCCCGCCGACAGGCATCGATCATGATGAAAAGTTCCATCAAGTTATCGTTAACAGGATGACAGGTAGGCTGAATCAGGTAAACATCACAGCCACGAATAGATTCTTGGATCTGGACGTAGATCTCACCATCCGCAAATCGCTTGTAAATCATCGGCCCGAGATCGAGTCCGAGATAGCGAGCAATTTCTTGAGATAGAGAGACATTAGCATTACCAGAAAACAGTCGAAGACGACTATTATCGCTAATGGAGGGAATTGTGGGAAGCGTCAAGGTAGCAGACCGGATCACAGCAGACCCTCAATAAGTTCTATATTTTGCATGGCAATTCTAACACTCTCATTCCCCTCTCGTCCGTTTAAATTCAAAAAAAAGTTGAATTTAGACTGATTTGGTAGGATTTTTAACAAAAAATATTAACGATAATATCGTATCTTGATACCTTCAGCTAATTCACACGTTAGGTTCACTGGAAATGCTAAAATCATCGGACGATCGATAGTTATCCTAAAATGTGTGGAAACCTCTACATTAGTTATAGTGTCTTTCAAGGCAGGGAAGATACAATGACAGGAAGGCTGCTCTAATAATGTCACGCATAATTTACTGTAAATAGCTAGGATTATGATCAACTCTCAAGAAAAAACAATGACAATCGAAGACCGGATCGAGCAAGCGCGCGAATCTGCTCATCAGGCTGGCGAAAAGTTTGGCAAAACTTCTCCTGAATTTGCGGTAGCAATGGAAATACTAGAGGAACTACATCAAGAAGCAGGGCATCAGCGTAGTGCTAAACCCCAAAATTCACTCGAACGTTTCTGTGACGATAATCCAGATTCTCCAGAATGTCTACTTTATGATAGCTAGATAGTCTCAAAATCGAGTTCTGAATAACGGTTTAACAGACAATTCGAGCTTTGTAGATGATTTGGAATCTTAAATTGTGTCTCCTAGTGGCAAGTAATGAAAATTACTTGCCATTGTAGTTTCTATTCTAACCACCGATGCAGATAAATCATGTCTGGTAGTTGCGGGATTATCCCGCCAGGATTGAGAGGAAATAGATTTCCATAATAGTCTTGCAAGATAGTCTGGAAGTTACAAGTCTCGGCGACACCAGGGAGATTGTAGATTTTTTGCAGGTAGATTTGAAGTCTGGGATAGTCTTGAATTCGGCGGCGGTTGCATTTGAACAGGTTATTGTAGACCAAATCAAAGCGAATTAAGGTTGTAAAGAGGCGGATATCTGTGAGGGTGAGTAGTTCCCCACAGAGATAGTCTTGAGTTGCTAGTAATTCGTCGATGCGATCGAGTGTGGCAAATAATTCGCTATGAGCCTGATCGTAAGCCGCCTGTGTTTGGGCAAAACCGCAGCGGTAGACCCCGTTATTGACACTTTGGTAAATGATATCATTCCATTGCTCGATCGAGTCTTGTAGGGCAATTGGAGCCAGATCTAGTTCGGGATGGGTTGCGTACTCGTTAAATTCTGCGTTGAGGATCTCGATAATCTCAGCACTTTCATTATTGACGATCGAATTTGTCTGAGTATCCCAGAGCATGGGTACTGTCGATCGACCTGTATAACCTGGATTCGCAAACCGATATAATTGGGCTAAAGTATTACATCCATGCTCTAACGCTGGTAATGCCCAACCACCTGCATTAGCATCACCCCGCAGCATAGTAATATCGATCGAATCTTCTAAGCCTTTTAACGCCCGTACTACCAACGTGCGATGTGCCCAGGGACAACTCCACCCAACATATAATCGATAGCGATTTGGTGCAGGGGAATATCTGCCATCGACGCGATGTCGAAATTCACTTTGGGGACGTTGATATTCGCCTCGATCGTTTCTGGGAGCGAGCTGTGACATCATTAGTTGCCAGATTTGCGTCCAGATCGATCGACCAGTTTGGATGATCCAGCTCGGTGGAATTGCCATGAGATAGGGGTAGAGGATAGGGCTTAGTGACAAGGGTACCCATGAAGGGTACCCCTACAGGTAATTTGTGTAGGGGTACCCTTCATGGGTATCGGTACTCACAATTTATTCTTGATCGGCTAATGGCTCGACAATTCCATTCGGAAAAGTCTGCCGAAATTCTGCCATCAAATCATCCATTTCGATCAACGCTTGATCTACATCTAGTGATAATGTGCTGAGATTGGGGTCTACCTGAAACTTCAGCAGCAATTCTCGTTTGCTTTCCACTTTGGCGATTCGTTCTTGTAAACTCTGTGCATCCATAAATTTATTTATTAGTTAATTATTTGTGATTCTTAAAAACCCCTAAAGCCTAAAGCCTAACTCCTTAACCGCTGCTAGGTATTGAGTATCATCTGCTGTCGCTGCGGATTCTAGGGAAATTTCTGGAGTGGGGACGACTCGATCGGGTGTGATCCCCAATTTGTGAATATCATGATGATTGGGGGTTTCATATTTAGCAACAGTTACGGCTAAACCACTACCATTGGGTAAGTCAAATAGAGATTGAATTAAACCTTTGCCAAATGTTTTGGTACCGATCAGCTTGGCGCGTCCGTTGTCTTGTAAGGCTCCAGCGAGAATTTCGCTCGCGCTAGCAGTACCTTCATTAACGAGTACGACTAGGGGAGCATCTGTCAGAGCTGTACCTGTAGACTCGATCGAATCGATCGCACCACGTCGATCGACAGTATAGACGATCGTCCCCTCATTCAGCCATTGACGGGCAATTTCGACACCAGCTTGTACCAATCCCCCAGGATTATTTCGTAAATCTAGCACGTAGCCTGTCACGCCTTGTTTTTTAAACTTAGTAATATTCTCGCCCAATTCTTCAGCCGCTTTCGCACTAAATTGGGCTAGTCTCAGATAACCTATTTTATGACCATTTTCGGTATGGAGTTCAGCAGTGACAGGATTGAGTTCAATTTTCTGACGGATTAGAATTACCTCACGCGGTGTTTTCTCTGCTGTTTGAACGATCAAACTGACATTTGTACCCATCGCACCCCGCATCCTCACCGCCGCCGTATCGAGCGTCAATTCCGACGTGGGAATCGCATCGATTTCGACAATAATGTCATGGGGCAAAATGCCCGCCTGCGCCGCCGGAGAGCCAGCAATCGGGGCAATTACCTCGATCGATTTACTACCAGCCTTCATGCCGATTTGCAGCCCCACTCCAGACAATTCTCCCGCCGTGTTCACCTTGAGACTACGATACTGTTCTGGGCGCAGCAATCGGGTAAACGGTTCGTCCAAAGTCGCAATCATCTTGGTAATCGCCTGATAAGCCGCCTCCTCAGTGGGAAATTGCTGCTTCATCGTCCGATCTCGCGTCAGCCACCAATTTTGGTGATTGAAACTCTCATCATAATAAGCCTGATTCACCGTCCGCCAAGCCTGCAATACCAACTGTTGCTCCGGTGTAAAAGCAGCGGCTGAAGGAACACCCCAGCACCAAAATAGAGCCACTTGCAGACTCAAGATCCAACCAAACCAAAAACTAGCTCTCACGATCGATACCACTCTCCTTTCGAGGTGTGTTAAATTTTTCTATGGGTACAAGCAAACGATCGTCAACCAAATAATACTAAATTAACTAATTTTGGGCATATTTGGTGAAAGCAGTGATGTCTCGCGCATCTTTACTTAAAAACATCGCAAATCTGACCCCAGCCATTATTTTGAGTCAAGGGATCTAGATCCTACTGGCGTTATAATTTAAAACACGACATTAGAGAGAAGCACGGCACCCGTCAATGTTTACCAAGCAAGTTACAAATAGTAAAACCTTTCAGTGGTTTAACGAACGCTTAGAAATCCAAGCAATCTCTGATGATATTGCTAGTAAGTACGTTCCGCCCCACGTTAATATCTTCTACTGCCTGGGTGGAATCACACTAGTCTGTTTTGTGATTCAATTTGCCACTGGCTTCGCGATGACATTCTATTATTCGCCAACTGTAGCTGATGCATTCATCTCGGTTCAAAAAATCATGACTGAAGTCAACTTCGGTTGGCTGATTCGTTCCATTCATCGCTGGAGTGCCAGCATGATGGTATTGATGATGATTCTTCACGTTTTCCGCGTGTACCTCACTGGTGGTTTCAAAAAGCCCCGCGAACTCACTTGGCTAACTGGCGTAATCTTAGCTGTAATCACAGTCAGCTTCGGTGTAACTGGGTATTCTTTACCTTGGGATCAAATCGGCTACTGGGCAGTGAAAATCGTATCCGGCGTACCTGAAGCAATTCCTGTCGTTGGCGTAGCAATGGCTGACCTCCTCCGTGGTGGTTCTAGTGTCGGTCAAGCAACTTTGACTCGCTACTACAGCTTACACACCTTCGTATTGCCTTGGTTCATTGCTGTATTCATGTTGTTACACTTCATCATGATTCGCAAGCAAGGAATCTCTGGTCCTTTGTAAATCTTACTTTGTACATGCGGGTTTGGTTGAGTTGATGCGGAAATCTACCCCACCCCAGCCCTCCCCTTTCTAAGGGGAGGGAGCAAGAAAAGCCTTCCCCTTATAAGGGGATGTAATCAATGCCCCCCTTTATAAGGGGGGTTGGGGGGGTAAAAACCTCAAACGAAGTCAGTCCCGACTTGCGTGTAAACGGTAGATTTAGAACACTAAATAACTAATAATTTACGCAATTATTTACTATGTCAACTCTCAAAAAACCGGATCTATCCGATCCTTATCTCAGAGCGAAACTAGCTGAAGGGATGGGTCATAACTATTACGGCGAACCAGCTTGGCCGAATGATCTACTTTATATCTTTCCTGTCGTAATCTTTGGGACGATCGGTTGTTGTACAGCGTTAGCTATTCTCGATCCCGCTCTAGTTGGCGAACCTGCAAATCCGTTTGCTACTCCGCTCGAAATCTTGCCTGAGTGGTACTTGTGGCCTGTATTCCAACTTTTACGCGTATTACCTAACAAACTGTTAGGAATCGCTTGCATGGCTGGTGTACCATTAGGTCTTTTGGTCGTTCCTTTCTTAGAAAACGTCAACAAGTTCCAAAATCCGTTCCGTCGTCCAGTAGCGATGGCAGTATTCTTATTCGGTACTGTGTTCACTATCTACTTAGGTATCGGTGCTACTTTACCGATCGCGACTTCTTTAACTTTAGGTCTATTCTAGACTGATTTTTATTGTTTTATTAAAGCCTATCTAGTTTTTGCTAGGTGGGCTTTTTTAGAGAGTTAAAAGTAGGGTGTGTTAGCGTAGCGTAACGCACCGTTAGAGATTATGAGGTGCGTTACGCTATCGCTAACACACCTCATAATAAATATTAATTAATATCCAGCTACTTAGGTTAATAGATCGATATGGCACAAGCAAAATTTACGCGGGAGCAATCACACATTGATTTTTTGGTCGATGGCTCCAAAAAAACAAGTATTCAATCTGCTCGTCTCGATCGAATCTATTTTTAGCTTCGCTGACATTCATAATAGATCGATCGATAGTTGTAGATCTGGAAATGTTGGCGATTGAATTAACTCACTACCTCTAAATTGATGTAAATCGTATTCACCATCAATCAAATAATAAACCGAAATAGTTGGCTGTTTCGGATGTCCGATAAAAGTTCTACCACCCAATCCTAAATAATCGACAATCCAATATTCCTGAATGCCTAATGCTTGATAAGCGATCTGTTTAATGGCATAATCATCTTGCCAATTAGTTGAAACTACTTCTACTGCAAGTTTAACCGAACTACCTTGCATAATAATCGATTCAGCCTCCCAGCGGAGATCTTGAGCTAGCAGTTCTTGATCCAAGACAATAATATCTGGTTCTTAACCAGACTTACCATCGATCGATTTGACAATCGATTCTCGCGAAATTAAATAAGGTCGTGGGGTTTTGTGAAGAATAAAATTTAACTTAGAAATGATGAAACCAGCTATTTCCGAATGCTTACCAGATGCTTTGGGCATTTCGAGA
>JANYIT010000118.1 GCA_025358725.1 Chamaesiphon sp. GL140_3_metabinner_129_sub | reverse complement strand
TCTAAATCTGTTGTGATGCACGATATTGTGATTGGTTTGTTTATCAATCGGTTTGAATTTGGGTGTGCCATTTAACCTACTCTCCACAGATCTAGAACATTACCGGGAAGCTGACACTTCATAACAACCCTGAAGCAGACGGACTCACAAGATTGATCTATAATAGCGATACGTGTCTTGGAGCCGCTGGTCAGGAACGTTAGATGTAAATATCGATCGTCTGGGCAATCAATTACTACTGTCAAATTTTAGATCGAAACCACCGTACAAATAACTTCTCCCCTTCAATCCAGCTAAATATCAGTAAACTGCAACCAAAACAGACTCCCAGTTCAAACAAACTCAAAGGATGAGTCCCAAAAAACGATCGCAATAGTGGAATATAAACCACAGCCAACTGCAATAGAATCGTGCCCAAAATCGCCCATAATAACAGTGGATTGCTAAATGGGTTAATTTCGATAACCAGTTTATTTACAGAGCGTACAGCTAAAGCATGACCCATTTGGGCGATACAGAGCGTGGTAAAGACGATCGTTTTCCAGGTATCGGAATCGCCAGGATAACCGACTGTGTGGGTGCGTTGGCGATAGTCTCTCCTTGGAGAATCGCCGCTTCAAGCTAAAATAGAAGGATAAAGTCGTAGTGAGGTCAACCCCATGACAGTTCGACAGCCCCGGTATAGCAAGGAAGAGTTTGCCCAGCGCGGTGATGCACTTTATGAGTCACAGATTCGATCGCAAATCGATGAACAGAGCGATCGTGGTAGAATTGTCGCGATCGACATCGAAACTGGAAATTTTGAACTAGCCGACGATCCGACGATCGCAACTCGACAACTCTATGAGCGGTTGCCAGATGCTCAACCTTGGGTCATTCGGATTGGCTATCGTGCCGTTCGTCGATTTGGCGCACGCAGCTTAAAAGACGCTCTATGATGCAAGGATACGTCAATGAAAATTATGAGGCGATAATTTCTGTTGCTGTGAAAAATGGCGGCAGTTTTAAAGCTATTGATGCTGTAATCGATACAGGGTTTACAGGCTTCTTGAGCCTTCCAACCGCTATTATTATGGAAATCGAACTACAATGGAGTTATCGAGACCGTGCGACGTTAGGCGATGGCAGCGAAACAGTATTTGATGTCTACAATGCAGAAATCTTGTGGAACGGACAGTTGCGAGAAATCGAAGTCGATGCAGCAGAGACAGAACCGTTATTAGGCATGGGTTTACTCAAAGGATATCGATTGCAAGTAGATACAATTGAGGGTGGCTTAGTGACAATCCAAACTTTATTGAACCTCAGTTAAAATCTATTCAGATCTCAATTTTTAGATCGAAACCACCGCACAAATAACTTTTCCCCTTCAATCCAGATAAATATCAATAAACTACAACCAAAACAGATTCCCAATTCAAATAAGCTCAAAGGATGAGTCCCAAAAAACGATCGCAATAGTGGAATATAAACCACCGCCAACTGCAATAGAATTGTGCCCAAAATCGCCCACAGCAATAGTGGATTGCTAAAAGGATTAATTTCGATAACGAGTTTATTTACAGAGCGTACAGCTAAAGCATGACCCATTTGGGCGATGCAGAGCGTGGTAAAGACGATCGTTTTCCAAGTATCGGGATCGCCAGGATAACCGACTGTATGGGTGCGATCGAATGCCCATTTCATCAACCCGATCGTGACGATCGCAAATACTAATCCAATCCGAATAATATATCCACCCAAACCCCTGGCGAAAATACTTTCATTTGGTTGAAATGGTTCTCGCTGCATCACATTTGACTCCCCTGGTTCCAATGCTAGAGCTAGAGCAGGAACGCCATCGGTGACTAGATTCATCCATAGAATTTGTAAGGGTGAGAGCGGCACACCACCCAAACCCATCAGCGGAGCGGCGGCGATGGTGAGGATTTCACCGATATTACTGCCGAGGATGTATTTGATAAACCTGCGAATATTGGTGTAAACAATCCGCCCTTCTTCGACTGCCGCAACAATCGAACTAAAGTTATCATCCAATAGCACCATGTCGCTAGCTTCTTTACTCACATCCGTACCCGTAATCCCCATTGCTACGCCGATATCTGCTTGTTTTAATGCGGGGGCATCATTCACCCCATCCCCTGTCATGGCGACTAGTTCGCCCTGTTGTTGCAAGGCTTTGACGATGCGTAACTTATGTTCGGGGGCGACACGGGCATAGACACTGACTCGATCGATCGTTTGCCCCAAAGTTGCATCATCCATCTGGGCGATTTCATTGCCGCTGACAACTTGGCTATCCGCTGGCGCAATGCCCAACTCGGTAGCAATCGCCCACGCGGTGAGCGGATGATCGCCTGTAATCATCATCGTGCGGATTCCAGCGGTTTTACAGGTAGCAACAGCAGCGCGAACTTCGGGACGTGGGGCATCGAGCATTCCAACTAAACCTACCCAAATTAGCTCTGATTCTGCGGAATTTTCGTCAGGAAGGTGGGAGAAATAGCGATAAGCAAACCCTAAGACTCTCAATACTTCTCGGTTAAGCTCTAAGCAGTGCTAGCAATAGAGAAACTAAGGTGTGGGTGCTGAGTTCCCGTACCAGGATGAAAAGGTTTTTTCGCTGGAAATTTTGAACGGGTCTTTTTAACAACGCGCGGGTTA
>JANYIT010000088.1 GCA_025358725.1 Chamaesiphon sp. GL140_3_metabinner_129_sub | reverse complement strand
CCATTGCTGGGCAAAGATTTGCGAAATTAATTTGATTCGCAATAATTCTAGCTTATTGCGAATGAATAACGAGGAATCACGGTTTGAAAGATCTCAATATCGATCGAATCCAGTTCAATCCGACTTGTGTATACACGGTAGCCTTTCCAAGGGGAGGAGGTCGGAAAGCCCCCTGCTTGGTGCGCTGCACTGTTCGGGTGACCCGATTCGTGACAAGTTAAGAAAACCAGAGGTTTGTCAAGGGGAGAAAGATTTGATGTCAAAGTCAGACTAGCACAGAGTTAGAACCAAGTTTGACACATGCCTAAAAAGCGGACAACAAATCGCGACCACGCCAAGCGACAACAACGTCCGATGATGGAAGATGAGGTGGTAGCAGCACAATTAGAACAGCTAGTCACGCCAGCAGTGGTAGCACAAGAGAAATACTATCGTCAACTCGGAATGAGGGATAGAATACTGAATTTACCACTGATGGTAGCAGCGGTACTAACACTAATTTGGCGAGACGTAGCTGGAGTCAGAGAACTGAGCAGAATACTTGCTAGAGAAGGATTCTTATGGTGCGAACCAACACAAGTTAGCTGGGCGGGAGACCCGTCCAGCAGCCAACAAGCATTATCACAAAGATTTCTGACATTTCCCGCTGAAATATTTGAGCGAGTATTCAAAGAATTACTGCCAGAATTCGAGCGAAAATGGCATAGTCGTAACAAAAGACCACTGCCAGAAAGTATTCAATTTGCCCAAACTAAATTTGAGAGAATTTGGGCTAGTGACGGTTCAACATTAGAAGCAGTATTCAGGAAATTAGACAGTCTGACAGAGGTGCCGAAAAATCAATTAGCGGGAAAAATCGGAGTAGTCATCGATCTAGTAACTAGATTACCAGTAGAAATTTGGTTTCAAGAGAAAGCCACAGCTAGTGACATGAAGTTTGAGTCAGACATCTTGAAAATAGTTAAGCCCCAAACATTAATATTATTAGATCGAGGATTCTGCCATTATCAATTTTGGCAACAATTAGTCGAAGGTCATGTTCATCTAATTACACGACTAAACAACAAAGCATCATTTACAGTCGAGAGCGCATTCACTAGCAGTTACAGCATCCGCGACCGAATCGTCAAAATGGGTACTGGGAATAAAAAAACTCCATGTATCACAATGAGACTAGTGGAAATTAAAGTGGGTAAATCTTGGTACTCTTATCTAACCAGTGTGCTCGACCAATTGATTTTACCACCTTATGTAGTTGCTGATTTGTATGGCAGAAGATGGCGAATCACGGATGCGCGCCCGTCGGGTTCCCCGACGCGAAAAGCGCACCAAGCAGAAGAGGCTTTTAATACTGTCAAGCGACTGTTAGGTTTAAGTTATTTATGGACAGGTTCACTAAATGGTATTAAACTACAACTCTGGGGAACTTGGCTATTTTATGCTGTGTTAGTCGATCTCGGTGATGCTGGCGGCTCGATGAGGTTTCTCTTCCTTTTGACCGCATTTCTCTAGAGATGATTTATCGTGGTCTTTATCATTTCTATGTTGCTCATCACAAGGGTTTAGCTACTGACCCAATTAAATATTTTGCGGCTCCTGAAAATAAAGATCTCGGAATTGTTAAATCTATTCGCAAACCATTCAAGAAATTGATCGTTGACCCCTTCCCAGAACGAGTGAGTAGGGAAGGCTCATTTTTCTTTGAGCCTTCCGCTCAACCCTGCTTGACAACTGCACTCGCGCCTTAACTTGTCACGAATCGGTTTCCCGACCATGAAGGCGCAACAAGAAGCCGCTTGTAACTTGCCATTGAAAAAGATTGCGGTTGGGAATCTTCACCAGTATCCGACTGAGTTTTTTGTTGTTCGAGTTTGGCAAGATTGAGAGCAGCCAAGGACGCATTGAAATGAAAATCCAGCGATTTGGCTTGGCGGGATTGACAGTCACAAAGCCCCGTAAATTGTTTGGCATCACGAAAAATAAATTCAATTTGAAATCGAGATTTATAGTACTCGTACAGACGGAGTGGGTCAAGCGTTGTGTCAGTAGAAAATAGCAACGTCACTCGCTGTTTGTCTGAATTACGTTGGTCAACTAAACAGACGATGCGAATTTTGCGTTTGAGTGAAACATGCCAAACCACTTGGCTATAGATTTTGGTGCCATTGGCTAACTCACCACCAAATTCCAGTCGGGATAAGTCACTCAAATCTACCTTGCCATCATACTTACGTGGCGCACCTTTAGGCTTTTGCTCGCCAGTGTAACAGTATCGGAGATCGGCATCAATCCGCAATTTGCTAACCAAATGAAGGTCTAGCGCGACTACTCCATCAACAACAGATTTCTTACTGTAGAAACTGTCTGCGGCTAGATACTTTACTGCTGCTGGTAAATGGGCACAAGTTGTTTTCAGTTGTTCCAGATAGCCTTTGACTCGCACCGAAATTACTGGTTCGGTTTTCGCTTTCGACTTCGATTTACCTTTCCCTTTACCTTTCCCTTTCTTCTTTGTTGGTTTCACTAATGGGATGGGTTGACGCGCTGTTGTTGCGGTTTGTTTGACCGAAAGGGTATAGCCTTGATGAGCAGACACATCCACTACTGCAATTACGGAAATTTCTAACCCTTTTTGGGATTTGCTGATACTCCCATTGTAGAAGTTGTCCACTCCCCACGTCTGCTTTCCACTCTTGCTGATAAATGAGCAATCAATCGCCGCCACCTGCTCTTTACTCGGTTCAATCCCCGCCGCGATTGTCTGTGCATGGAAGGGAATGAAGTCGAACGATTTTTGGTACTGGCGACGATATGTTCTTTCGCTATACTTTCCATAACGACTGAGATTCGTGAAATTTGCCTTGCCGCATACCACAAACAACGTCACAAATAGGCTGGCTAAGAACTGGCGTTGCGGTTTGCTAAACTACCCACTTTTGTAAGCAGGTTCTGTACAATATCCATAGAGCAATTCATCTCGTACTTGGTTTCTACTTGTACTTTAAGCGATGAATTGCTTTTTTTGTTGCCCTCGACCATTTTTATTCTCAAAAGGTGTCCGGACTATTGATCTACATAGATGTCAGCGTAGGCGACTTTATCGAGAGTATGAAAATAGGTCGCAGTTTTACCGATCTCTAGCAAGGTGTCGCCAGCGGTAACTCGTTCGGATTTGGGTTCTTCGGTTTTGACCTCGATCGGTTGGCGATTTTCATAGATGCGATCGAGTGCTTTGGCTTTTCGTTTGACGATGTAGTCATCTATTCCCTTGGGGCTGCGCCAAACAAGTTGTGTGACTGTGAGGTCATCATCTTCAGTCACACAAATGAATGCAGCTTTAGCCGCCTCTACCGTCCGTCTCTTTTTGGGTTCGGATTCGCGATCGAGTGCCAAAATAATCTCATGACCATCTAAAAACGGCTCTAAGTCTGGGTGAATAGTTTTAATATTTTTCCCCAGCTCGTCTTTCTCGACATTTCCATATATGTCTTTGACGTTCGTGCCATAGCCCCAAACTCCATTTAGGGCGATAGCGGGATATCCGGCTGATAGCAAGCTACACGCTTTTTTACAGCCTTCAGTAATGACGATCGGTAGGTCGGTGCTTAGATACCAGTCCCAAAAGCCGCAGTCTTCATCGCTGGGATTGCCGTTAGTATCCATCCGCTCTAAATAGTTAGCCTCTAAAACCGAATTGACTTTAGTAGCAATTTTGCGACCGATTCTCCATGAAACGTGAGGAATCAATAGCTGTAGGCTTCCAGTGCCTCGCGGGGACTCATATTTGATGTCCTTCCCTTCCTTGTTTTTGCGGGGATGATTAGGCTTAATACACAGCCCTTTGTATCCCTCAAATATCCAGCCACCCGATCGCAGAGCGTTGGCTAGGTCGTTCTGAGATTTACCCGATAGAGTCCCATTGTTGTTGTGGTCTGGCTCTTCAATCAGGAGGGTGAAAGCTTCATCTAGATCGTTCTCATTCTCTCCATCGAACGATCGGAAGTTAAGGGCGGCGACATCGGGTGCGATCGCACTGCGGTTTTCAAATTCCTCGCGATGGCGTTCGTTAATAAAATCATTCATTGCGGATACTATTGGTAACTAAAATTACATGAGCATCCGTAGGGTATGGTATAATAGACCTACAAGAATTTATAGATCCAGCACCCACCCTCACGGATGCTATCGAACGCCCCCAGAGGATTTGGCTAAAATCTGGGGGCGTTTGTCGTTTGAATAGAGGTGGTTAACAGGTGTTGACAGAAGAGTTTGAAAATTGCATAGTCAAAATGAATTGTTTTTTGTTGTCGCCCCCAGCGATGAGGGCGATTTTTCTTAGGCAGTTTCATTACTGGGAAGGCTTTTGGCATAAGTCTCACACGCTCTTCGATGGGATGGTGAATCACCGTTAACGAGCCAATCGCGGACAAGACTGGCATTCCAAAGTACTCGCACACTCCCAGGTGGGTGAAACCAGTAAATCTTCTCAGCCAAGACTGTCGTTCTGAGTAGCTTCAATCGATCGGCGGATAAACCGCTAGTAGCAACCATTTCCTTCGTGCGGACGAATGGAAAAGCGGCTAATTTGGGGTCAGGGCGTTTTTTGCCAACTGTCATCAAATCTCCTTTGGTGTGTGAGTGGGTGGAATAGGGTTGGAAGGGTGGGGCAAGGGTTAAAAATAGATTAGCCGAATCATCTAAAAATCCAAGGACGATCTTGTCCGTTATTCGATCGAATTTCAAAATGCTTACTCAGCAACGCTTTTCCCTACACAGTCTCTGCATAACTGCTGGCTATCAAGATGCTGATTCAACTTCTCAACATAAAGCACTCGCTTCTCTCCGCAAACACCACCACAAGAGCGAGGCTTTCCGTCATAAGCCTTTATCCAGCCTTGGGGAATCGGCGGTCTTGGTGGTCTTTTTTTTGATTTAGTCCGAGTTTCATGCTTCGTTTTACACTCTGGACTACCACAATGTACAGCTTCTTTTACACCTGGAGAAAGACGCTTACAGCATTTGCAGTAAGGACAATTAAATACTCGATAGCCAGTTTCTTTTTTATCTTTAAAGTAAATAATTTGCTGCTGATGTGTCCTCAGAATCAGCCACCATTGCATCCGCACTACTGGTGCAGTACTAATAAGTAAATTCATGACATCAAAGTTTCTTCTCGCCTCCTTGTATTCAGGATATTTTCCTAAAAATGGGTCGTCTTTTACAATATTCCTCTCGGACTTGTCAAGATATATTTCTCCAAATTCCGATCTGATAATCAATGGCAATTTTCTTGCTAATTTCGGAAGATGAAAACTCCTAGAGTTTGTCATCATAAAATGAAACCATGATACTATTGCCTTACTCTCCAAATAATAGATAAAGTCAAGATCTCCTAACAAGTGACAAGACCACTCATGAAGAGTTAATGATAGCCGTTGCAAGCCAAGGTATTTTCTTGTTTTTGGATCTTTACATTCAGCTATAAAATATTCAGGAGCGTAGTCACTTATTAATCCAAGAATTAAATCATTACTTGAAAAGCAGAAAATCTTCTTGCTGTCCGAGTCTTTCAACTCGCAGAGAATCGTCGATATTGACTCTAATGATGGAATTAATCTTTCGTTTATTCTAAGCTGGGCAAGTGAAGTGATGGTTCCATCGATATCGATATCTGCATATTCTAAATTTACGCTAACCTTCTCTGCTGAAAATCCTAAAAGTGAGTGATCGTCAGCCTCTGTAAAAGTATGTTCGTCGTCTAGCTGGGTATTTTTTGTATTTTCTAGTCTTTGAAGAAATTCTGCATGACTTATCTCCATCCCTTCATCAAGTGAAATATTCGTTATGTCTATATCTGAAGGAATAAATGGAATCGACACACCATTTATATTGAGTTGTAGAGATTGAACTACTTTTCCATCTATGATTTTTTGGATGATTTCAATTGCTAATTTTAACTCTTCCATATTTAAACCTCTACAAATAGATATTCTTTGGCGATCGCGTGGGCATAAGTATCCAATAACACTCGATTGTCGTGTCCAGTTTGTTCGGCTAATGCGATCGGATTTGCACCCTTAGCTAAAGCATGAGAGATGGCAGAATGCCTAATCGCATAGGGTTTGCGATATTCGATATTGCAGATTTCTAGAATTGTTGTCCAGCACCTCGCTCGAAAGCGGTTATCATCGATCGCACCGCCTTTAGGAGCCGGAAACACCAGATCGTCAGGTTTAGGCTGTAACCGCTCATATCTCAGTACTAGAGTCGCCTGTAGTGTTGGCGGGATCTGAATCGTTCGCGCCTTACCTGTCTTGGTTTTCAGGCTATTATGTCCGCGACTGATACTCTCCCCAATCCAAGCGGTGGTATAGCCCGCTCCTAAATGCTTCCACCGTAAACCCGCAGCCTCTCCAAATCGACAGGCAGTATTCGTTAGAAACAAGATAAAGTCAGAATAATAGGCATAGTAGGGATGGTTGGAGATCGCGGCTCTAATCGCCTGTAATTCAGCAATGGTGAACGGTTTAACCTGCTGTCTGGGTAAGATCTGGAACCGACCCGCAGCACCCACCCAAGGGTTATCGGTTGATAGATAATACTTATCCCTCGCCCATTCCCATGCGGACTGAATTAACCAGCACCGTTCCTTAGCAGTTCGCCCAGAAATATTTTTCTGACAGATCGCCACAAAATTATCAACATGTTGCTTCCCGATCGTGTGAGCGGGTTTATTCAGGTGCTGTTCGAGCATTCTGATGATCGGTTTATATCGCGACTCGATCGACGATCTCGAAACACTCTTGTATTTGAATTGATACTCACCAAACAGCCGAAAGAGTTCGGGCGTAAGGATATGAGATGCCGTCTTGCCCATTGTCTGAGGGCGATATTTAACTAACGTGCGATCGTACTGATTTATCAACCAATCGCGTTCGATCTCTAGTTTCTTTGTCTGAGCGATCGATCGACCCAGCGGGGTATCGTTAACCCCGATGGCTAGGGTTTGTCTCTTGTCTCCATCATGCCAGCGCAATCTCAGCCGATCATTGTGGTTTTCGATTTGAATCTTCATTAAATTAAGCGGGGTAATGAGCGGGGTAAAATTGACCCCCATTAACACCCCTTAACCCACTTAGCAAAAAGCTTATTGACAACGTAAAGGGCTTCCGAAAAGCTATGATACTTCACAGAAACCCTTATTTATCAATCTTTCTAACCCTATGGACGTACCCCGACTCGAACGGGGGACCTTATCGATGTCAACGATGCAGCTCGTTTTTGAAAGGTAAGCACAGCAAAGCTTCTAGCTCTACTGAAAATGAACGTGGGGCGAAACGTGGGGCAACCCATTCATTTCAGCCCTTTTATTACCGAAAGTAACACTAATTGACTACCTTCTAAAAATAGTCTGTGCCAAGGTAACGATCGTTGCTGAGGTGATTAATCCAAAAGCTAAGTTAACAAGCGACTGGCTAGCTTTTTGGTAGTTGTCGAATTTCTCATTAAAAGTATCGATCTTGAGTTCGAGCTTTTCTTCTAACTTATCGATCGCTTCCAATATGGTCTTATCTGAATCGGTTGTTTGAGTCATAATATTTAGTAATTGATTTGTTTTACATCGATCGCGCTGCTAGTAACAGTCCATCGATCGACTTAACCCCTGGTCTTAATTGGCTGGGGGTTATTTCGATTATAAGGGCTACAGCGTATTCAGATTTAACATCACTTTTTTAATTCGAGTGATCGAAGCTGAATCCAATGCTGTCCCATTTTCCTTGTGAAGCCCTGTACTTATTAGGCTTTCGGCTAATGCCTTGTTTTCGGTTGGGTGCAGCTCAATCAATTCAGCTACTCTGACCAACAGGTCAGGATCGTTTATTAGCTTGAGGTAGAATCGCCGATTGTGGTTATTGACCCAATCAGGTTCTTCTTCTAATTTTTGTTTATTCTCGGTGGCGGAGACTTGATAAGGTTGTGCTTGTTCGTTCGATATCGATGAAGATTTATCCGATAAAACATCCGATTTTTCATCCGCCTTTTTATCCGATGAAGAATCGGATAAACTAATCACCAATTTTTTCAATTCGGATAATTCTTGCTCGATCGATACCACTCTAGAAGTTAAGTTATCCGATAAAGTTGTATCCGATAAATTAATATCGGATAAGTTTATCCGATAGTCGTCGGATAATTGCGATATGCCAATACGGATTAATTTAACAACGGTAGGAGCAAGCATGATTTCACCCGATCTATGGTGAATCTTAGCCCCGTCTTTGTGTGCTATTGATTTAATTGCTTCATAGATTTCATCAGGAAACCTAGTGTCAATCCGGTTATTGCTCTGCCTATTACTCTTCGCCTGAGTATCTGTCATAATGTATCCGATAAGATTCCGATACTTATACGATAACATATTTTCAAATAATTATCGGAACCTTGTCGGAAAGGTATCGGATAATTATCTTTATCGGAACAAGTATCGGATTAACTACTGTATCCGATACTTTATCGGATTAATTAATGCGTGATTGGACATTCCATATAGCTAACTATCTAGTGAGATAATTTATTGTGAATTCTATCGGATAATTAATCCGATAGAATTATTTATCGGATTAACTATCCGATAGAATAGAGATGGAAACGGACAGCCCACCGCAAACCAGAAGTTAACCAACGGGCATCTATTCAAGGCAAGAGAGATCGCCAGTGTCACCCCACTTCAAAACTCAGAAGAACTAATCGATTGTGTCGTTATATATTACATTTGCACTTCGATCGGTGGGATATTTCGATGTGGATCGACTTCTGATGAGGTGAAATTTCCTGAAATGTCCAATGGCAAAATTCGAGGCGATGTCAGTTCAATTACTGGCTAAACCGCTCCAAAATTTGCACATTTCTATAGTCGCCAGAACCCGCTGTCAGAGCGATCAAAATAACATGTCAATGTTTTCGTTTCCTATAGGTTCCGAAAATATCATGTGCGTGGTTGAGCCTTCAAAATTTATTGACTCCATTGGTGTCGCGAACATCAAGAATACTCTGTGTAAATCTCGACCTATCAAGGCAGCACTTCGCTATCGAATCCTCACCCCCACAATTGTCTAACCAGTCTTGGAGATGGCTAAATCTGTGCCATTATCTCTCTGTAGAACAGCTTTATCTGTTGCTTCAATTGATTCAACTCCTCTCGGCTCGGTACTTCTAGGCTGGTTAGAACCTGATTGATAGCATTCTCTATTCCACCAGGGAGATCTTCGTTTTGCTGTAGATCGAGGTTATGACTAGCGTCAGTCATAACTGAATTTTCGGCTGGTAATTTATTAGTAAAGTACCAATCGATAAG
>JANYIT010000080.1 GCA_025358725.1 Chamaesiphon sp. GL140_3_metabinner_129_sub | reverse complement strand
ATCGTTTTGGCAGCTTCCAATTCACGCCGATGGCGTTGTTGATAATCAAAAGAGAGGGCATAACAATCGTAACCTTCACTTTTTGCCAGATACAATACCGTCGAAGAATCTAAACCACCTGATAGGAGAATAACTGCTTTCACAACGGCTAATAGATGAGAGATGAATTGGCTCCATTTTAACTTTTCTCACTCGTCAGGAGTGGAATGAGAGAGGGCGATGAGGAAAATATTTGTTCAAGCTCCTAACTCCCCAAAATTCCCCAGTCAATAAAAAACCGATCTTTAGGAACATAAACAAAACTTTTCTGTTCTTTACAATCATGATGCTGTGATAGTATCAAAATTGTCCGAGTGGTGGAGGAGTACATTTTAGAGTGAAAAATAGCATGTCAACCAGACAGTTAGACACAGAAATTCAGTCAGGTTCACCCCAGCCGCTCAAAGTAGGGCTAATCGGGATCGGTAATATGGGACAACACCATGCACGGGTGTTGAGCCTACTCAAAAATGTCAAACTGGTTGGCATCGCTGATGTCAATGTTGAGCAAGGTTTAGAAGCTGCGAGTAAGTACAAAGCTAGATTTTATGAAGACTATCGCGACCTGATATCACAGGTTGATGCTGTCTGTATTGCCGTCCCAACTAGACTCCACTATGAGGTGGGGATCGCTTGTTTGCAAGCAGGGATTCACGTTCTCATTGAAAAACCGATTGCCGCGACGATCGAAGAAGCTGAAGCTCTCGTCAACGCTGCGGCTGAGTCTCAATGTATCCTCCAAGTCGGACATATCGAACGCTTTAACCCCGTCTTCCAAGAACTTAGCAAAGTTCTCAAAACTGAGAAAGTTTTAGCTCTCGAAGCACACCGGATGAGTCCCTACTCTAATCGCGCAAATGATGTCTCTGTCGTCCTCGATTTGATGATTCATGACATCGACTTACTGATGGAACTTGCTGGTGCGCCAGTAGTTGGGCTGACTGCTAGTGGTAGTCGCTGTCCTGAGTCCAAATATCTGGACTATGTAACGGCTACCCTCGGCTTTGCCAATGGGGTCGTCGCTACTCTGACAGCCAGTAAAGTCACCCACCGTAAAATGCGCCGCATCGCCGCTCATTGTCGTCAATCCTTGACAGAAGCAAATTTCCTCAACAATGAAATCTTGATTCACCGCCATAATGCCGATCTGCTCAATGAGTACCACCAAGGGTTGTACCGTCAGGATGGACTAATTGAGAAAGTATATACTAGCAACGTGGAGCCACTATATGCAGAATTGGAACATTTTGTCAACTGTGTTAGGTGCGGCAATGAACCTTCTGTCGGGGGAGAACAGGCACTTAAAGCCTTGCGCCTCGCGACGTTGATCGAACAGATGGCTCTGGATGGTAAAGTCTGGAAATTACCCGATCGCGATCGAGTGGAATTAGTCACTCAGAAGTAAAATGTAGTAGTAGGGGCAATTCATGAAGCGGCGTTTTTATGCGGGGGTTTCCCCCGCATAAAAAAACGACAAGACAGCGGCTCGCGCTCCTCGGGTTCCCCGAGGGTTTAGCGAGACAAGACATTGCCCCTACATTTTGAGCATGGATCGAATCAAGGCAAAACTACAAGAGGTTTGGGGCTACGATGAACTGAGATCGCCCCAAGGTAAAATAATTCAATGCCTACTCGAAAATCGGGATGCTCTAATTGTCATGCCGACTGGTGGCGGTAAATCCCTCTGCTTCCAGCTTCCAGCACTATTGAGCAGTGGTCTTACCTTAGTAATTTCGCCCTTGGTAGCCTTGATGGAAAATCAAGTTCAGGAATTAACCGAGAAAGGATTAGCCGCTGGTTTATTGCATAGTGAAATTCCCCCAGCCAAACGCAAACAGACACTTCACTCTTTGGAACGTCAACAGCTACGACTGCTGTATCTCTCGCCCGAAACCCTGCTGACTCCAGCCGTTTGGACAAGATTGTGCCATCCAGAACTGAAGATCGATCGGATTATCCTCGACGAAGCGTACTGTCTCATCCATTGGGGTGAAACCTTTCGTCCCAGCTATCGGCGGTTAGGGGCAGTTCGTGCCACCTTAATCCAACACAAGCCATTAGGAACCAAAATCTCGATCGCCGCCTTCACAGCGACTGCTGACCCCCTCTCACAGCAAACGATTAAGAAAGTCTTGCAACTCGATCGACCAGCAGAATTCATTCTCAATCCTCATCGTCAAAATCTCAAGTTATCAGTCAAACAAATCTGGACTCCACGGGGTAGAAAAGAACAATTAACCAAGTTTATCGACAAGTATCCACGTCAGTCTGGGCTAGTATATGTCAGAACGCGCGATACTAGCGAAGAATTAGCTACTTGGTTGTCCGAACGCGGCGATGCAACAGCGGCTTATCATGCTGGTTTGAGTCCCCAAGCTCGTCGTCGTGTCGAGAGCGAGTGGTTGAGTGGAAAACTGCAATATGTGGTGTGTACCTGCGCCTTTGGGATGGGGATTAATAAAGCAAATGTGCGGTGGATTGCACATTTTCATCCCCCTGTATTATTAACTGAATATATCCAAGAAATCGGTCGAGCGGGACGGGATGGGAAGCCTGCGGCAGCGTTATTATTGGTATGCGAACAAACGGGTCTATTGTATCCAGAAGATCGCCAGCGATCGAGATTTTTTACAGAGAGTATCGATCAATATTACAATCTAGCTACAGCCTTGGCAAAACAACTTCCAGCGAGTGGAGATATCCGCCAGATCGAGAGCAAGTTTCCTCAGAGTTCAATTGCTTTGTCCTTATTACATAGCGTGGATGAATTAGTCTGGGAAACACCATTTAATTATCGTCGATTGAGTACTGGTAAACCACCAAATTGGCAATCGTTAAAAGCACAACAGCAGTTACTTTTTGGCGGCGTTACAACTTATATTAAGTATCCTGGCTGTCGATGGGAATATTTGCTAACCACATTTGGGTGCAGGCCGAAAAGTCAAGATTGGCGGTGTGGGAATTGCGATAGATGTTTGGTGAAGAAATAGCGTGGATGCACCATTTTTATTGATACTGGGTGAAGGCGGGTTCGTTTTGAATTTTTATTACGAACAATGTCTATTGCATAACCCTCTTCTGTCACTCTCCGGAGTGAATAATATCAAAGCCGTGTGACACTTTTCCTTGCCGCTGTAATATCTCTTCTCTGTGTATATCGATCAATAATTCTTTCCTTGTCGAGGCTGCTTTCTTGATTCGATAAATTCATGGTATTTATCTATTATCGTTAAATTAATTTTCAATAAATTCATTTAAGTAGAGGAGCTTTAGTATGAAAATAAATAAAATTCATCATGTTGCGATAATTTGTTCTAATTATGAAGCATCGAAAAAATTTTATGTCGATATTGTCAAATTCTCTATAATCAATGAGACTTATAGAAGAGATCGAGATTCATATAAGCTAGATCTAAAGGTTTCTGAGCATGATACTTTAGAATTATTTTCATTTCCTTATCCACCCCAAAGACCAAGTAAGCCAGAAGCTTGTGGACTCAGACATTTAGCTTTTGAAGTAGAAAATATCGAAGAAAATGTTGATTATTTAATTTCTAAAGGAGTTGATGTCGAATCAATTAGAGTCGATCCAATTACAGGCAAGAAATTTACTTTCTTTAAAGATCCAGACCATCTACCTTTGGAAATATATGAGATGTAGATTGTAGATTATTTCTAGATAAAATCTCTAGTGCTTTCGTAGGGTGCCTTAGCGATATCGTAACACACCATTAGTTGGGCTAATTCAAAGTTTATAGTTAATTTTATCTTTGGATTCGATAATTTTTCCAGTAGTGAACCAAGTGTCAAGTAGTTCCCTGACCTCTGACTCACTTGGTTGATATTTAGATAAAACTGATTTTAGATATGTATGCAAGGTTGCTCTTTTTTTCGGTCTGCTTTTAGGAACTACCGCCAATAGTTTAGCGATGGCAATATCCGATAGAAAATCTTGAGAGTGAGTTAAATCCGATCGATCCGATAATACCTCTAGACTATCGATTCTCTTGCACGAGATACCTAACTTGTCAAGATGTTGAATTAGTGGATCGAAACCTCGATCGCGTGAGAGAATTAAATAGTTAGAAGTAGGGGATTGGAAACTAATTTGACCTAGATAAAAAGCAACGTGAAAATCTAGCGCATTTGGCCCCATTCCTTCCACCCCAATCCACTCTACTGCTGCGCCCAATTGATGCGCCTCTCTGACTAGCTCGAATGGAATCTTGACTTGAGCGCAGCCGACAAAAATAAAGATTTTGAGATTGGGTTGCTGGATATCCGCCAGTCTGACTTGGGTCACATTTTCATAATCGATTAAGAGAATTGTAGCTGGATCGGGTTTCTCAATTAAAGGGGAACTCATGATTTGATTAGCTACTAAATCTAAACAGTTGAATCAATAAAAGCAGTCTGATCCATTTTTTGAGCTAAGGCTGCTTTTATTCAATCCAGCTAACCCAGATTGAGTGAGTTAACGGGTACTTCATCCCATGAGGTAACTGTGCGGAGACTGGCAATCCAGCCTAATTGTTTTTGCTCTGTAGTAAGATTCTGCTCGAAAGATTCATGACAGTCTATAGCCAATTCTTCGCTCCGAGACGCAATACAGGCATACATCAAACCGCCAGGATCTAATTGCTCGTTTACCCAAATTGTTAACATAAATTTTGATCCCTGCTGTATGGTACTGATCAAATTTTAGTCATTTTAAGATTTGGCCGCAATCTCTGCGAGGGTTTCGGCTGTCATTCTACAGATTTTCCAATCGGGTAAAATAGTGGCACCGAGACTCTGGTAAAAATTGATCGCACTTTGATTCCAGTCCAGCACAGACCACTCTAACCGTCCACAACCTCGATCGAATGCAATTTTGGCAACTGAGGTCATTAAAGCTTTTCCAATCCCTTGTCGGCGATATTTGGGCAGCACGAATACATCTTCGAGGTAGAGTCCTGGTTTGGTGAGAAAGGTAGAGTAAGTATGAAAAAATAGTCCAAAGCCAATTACTAGATCGTCTAATTCTGCGACAATCGATTCAGCATAAGGTCTATCTCCAAATAAATGCGATCGCAATAAATCACTATTTCCCATCACATTATCCGTCAGTTTCTCATAAGCAGCTAAACCTAAAATTAGCTCGAAAATAGCATCAACATCTTTTTCTTGTGCGGGACGAATCTTTAACATTAAATCAAGGAATGAGGGATAGAAAGAAATTTAACTTTCAACTTTCAACTTTCAACTTTCAACTTTCAACTAATTCCCCCATCCTTGTTTCTCGACTAATTCGATGCAAAGTTGATTGATGGCTGGTAGATCGGGATGGTGAGGAAGACTAGAAGTATCATAGGCTCGATCGAGTTCCGCCACCAAATCGTCGGCAATTTTGGTTACTTGCTCATAGGTCAATTCACCATGTAAAATTGCCTTGAGTTCGCCAGCATCACCAACATCCTGTCGATCGACAAATATCTCACTTGATCGTAAAATTTCTAAGCCACTGCGTAATAATCTGATACAGTGCATCGCATGTTTGAGATCGAAGCCTGACTGTCTTTCCATCCCCGCACGAGCGGGATTACGATTGGTTTGCCAGGATTGGTAAGCATTCCATTCTCGCAGAGCATTTTGATATTGTTGACTTTTTTGGAGCAGTTTAATAAAGTCACCGCGACTATTGGTCAGATTTTGGGTGTATTCTAGCACCTCGTCAGTGAGATTATGCTGTTTGAGCAATCCCTTATAGTCGATATCTCCAGTTAATAATTGATGCAGCTCTTGAGCTTCAGCTAGATACTCAATTTTACCGCGTACCAATCCATAGAGATATTCTAGAAAAGCGTGTAATTCTTCCTTGTTTAATGGACGTTCTGCTATCAGTCCAAATTTTTCGGGCGTTGGCTTTTCTTGTGGTGGATTGAGCAACCATTTTCGGTGAGACTCAATCTTTTTAATTTGAGCAAAAGCATAGCCAGAGTAAGTATGTTTTACTCGCTTACTCAGAAACATCTGTCGATGTTGGAGCAGATACTCACCCACCTCAGTTTTGACGGGATACTGTTTGAGCCATAGTAACTCTAGAATATTGGGATTAGCTCCAGCCAATAATTGAATGAACTTTTTCAGTTCATAAATCACCGTATCTTTCTCACCATTGAGAAAATCGAAAATTACAGGCTCGTCATCCCACCCAGCATCTTTTTGTTCGACTTTATCAAACCCTAAATAATATGGTTTCCCCGCAATAAATACCCCCCGATAGTCGAGATCGGATTCGGGGCGACTCAATCCATAACCATGACTACCAGCCAAGCCAATTAATATCGTGCGTTGTTCGACTTCTAATCTTTGCATGGGATGTTGGGGATAAAAAGGGGAGGGGGAGACGAGGAGAGTCGATTGCTTATCAACTTTCAACTACCCCTGATGTAAAATCAATCGATTGCCATCAGGATCGTAGGCGTAGATTTCACGACCGTGAGCGGCTGTGGTAATTTGGCCTAGTGGGGGATAACCGAGTTGAGCTAATTCATTGATCGAATCTTCCAGACTAACCACCTCCAGACATAGACTCATCCCACTCTGACTAGAATGCCCAAATTCATCCTGGTTGCTAGACTTAGGACAAAAAATCCCTAACCTCAATCCAGGCATGGGAAATTCAGCATAAACATTCGGAATATATTGATCGGGAGTAAGTCCCAAAAATTGGGTGTAAAATTCTACTACTCGATCGAAATTAATACTCGCGATCGTCACGAGGGTAGACGTAATCATAAATAATACAATAAAAAATTTGATCGAAGACGAGAAAATTATTAGTATCAATATTGCCTGTTCGTCAAAGATCCCAACCAACAACCAGTCTAATCCCTAAAACCTAAAATCTAAAACCTAAAGCCTAATTTAATTATTGATCGATTCGCAAATGGGTTTATAATTGCTACGCTTGGGGAATTATATTAAAGAAACTAAAGACAACTCGTACATGTGCAGTGTAACGACATTGGGCGAGATGGCTGGGGAAATTGTAAAGTTATGGAATTGGCAAAGCGCATCACTGAAATTCAACCATCTGTTACTCTAGCCATTTCCGCGATGGCGAAGGCAATGCAAAATGATGGCAAGGACATCTGTAGTTTCAGTGCGGGAGAACCTGACTTTGATACTCCAGCACACATTAAGGCTGCTGCTAAACAAGCATTGGATCGTGGTAAGACTAAATACGGTGCAGCGGCTGGGGAAGCCCCATTACGGGAAGCGATCGCGAATAAGCTTCAGCGTGATAATAATTTAAATTATGATGCTGCCAATATTCTAGTCACAAATGGGGGTAAGCACTCGCTCTACAACTTGATGATGACGCTGATCAATCCTAGTGACGAGGTAATTATTCCCGCGCCATTTTGGTTGAGCTATCCTGAAATGGTCAAATTGGCGGGTGGTATTCCCGTAATTGTCGCTACCGATAGTAGTACTGGTTATAAAATTACGCCGGATGCCTTGAACGCGGCAATTACACCCAAAACTAAGTTATTTATTCTCAACTCTCCTTCCAATCCTTCAGGTGTAGTTTATACTCCTGCTGAGTTACAGGCTTTGGCTAAGGTAATTGTCGATCGAGACATCCTGGTTGTCTCAGATGAGATTTATGAGAAAATTATTTACGATGGAGTCGAACAAGTCAGTATTGGTGCCCTCGGCGCAGACATTTTTCAGCGGACGATTATTAGTAATGGGTTTGCCAAAGCTTATTCGATGACTGGCTGGCGAGTTGGTTATCTAGCTGCTCCAGTTGCACTGATTAAAGCCGCTAGTGCCCTGCAAGGGCATAGTACCTCAAATGTTTGTACTTTTGCGCAATATGGGGCGATCGCCGCTCTAGAAGGCTCTCAGGACTGTGTAGAAACCATGCGTCAAGCATTTGCAATGCGGCGACAGGTAATTTTAGACCGTCTGCACGAAATTCCAGGTCTAACTTGTGCCAAACCAGACGGAGCTTTTTATCTCTTCGTCAATATTGGGAATACAAATCTCAAATCTTTAGAATTTTGTCAGCAGTTACTCGAACAGCAGCAAGTCGCAGCTATCCCCGGGCAACCATTTGGCGCAGACGATCATATTCGGATCTCCTATGCTACTGACTTAACCACGATCGAGAAAGGGATGGACAGGTTGGATAAATTTATTCGATCCTACCTCTAAGAGGTTGTTTATGTACTGGGGTTAAGATGTGAGCCGCCAAAAGATGTAATAGATTCCAGATCGATCGGTAGCCGGATATAATATGAGAAATCTGGCTACCAAGGTTAAAATCTAGCAGACTAGCCAACTTTTAACGACTAGGGGAGAACAATAGCGCAACTAGTAGCAATGAAAATTTTAGTTCTCATTTGGGAATTCCCACCGCGCCTTGTGGGGGGAATTGCTCGTCATGGTGCTGAGTTGTACCCAGAACTTGTTAAGTTAGGCCATGAAATTCACCTGATTACGGTAGAGTTCAGTCAAGCACCAGCCAAAGAAATTATCGAAGGCATCTATGTCCACCGCGTTCCTGTCGCTGGATTTAGCCAAGATATCTTTAACTGGATTGGCAATATGAATTACAGCATGAGCAAATATAGCGCGAAGTTGGTGGGACTTACTAACGATTTCGACCTAATTCATGCCCATGATTGGATGGTGGCGGATACAGCCATTTCTTTGAGCGAAAATTTTCAGATTCCGATTGTTGCAACTATTCATGCTACTGAATTTGGTCGGCATAATGGCATTCATAATCCCAGTAGTGAATACGTTCACTCTCAGGAAACACGATTAGTTGAAGCAGCAACACAAACGATCGTGTGTAGTCAGTATATGCGCCAAGAAGTCGGGCAAATCCTCCGCTGTCCTTGGGAAAGAATTAACATCATTTATAATGGGATTCGTCCTGAGAAAAAACAACGCCCTAAAGATTTTGATTTCTGGGATTTTCGGCGGCGGTTTGCAGCCGACCACGAACAAATCGTTTATTATGTGGGGCGAATGACCTATGAAAAGGGGATATTTGTTTTATTAAATGCTGCGCCTAAAGTTTTATGGGAGTTAGGGGGTAATGCCAAGCTTATCTTCATCGGTGGCGGTAATACTGACGGATTAAAGCAACAGGCTTGGGATTTAGGTATTTGGGAAAAGTGCTTTTTCACAGGCTTTATGTCTGATGAAGATTTAGATAAATTTCAAACTGTTGCTGATTGTGCAGTATTTCCCAGTCTCTATGAACCCTTTGGGATTGTCGCTTTAGAAAGTTTTGCGGCTAGGGTACCAGTCGTAGTTTCTGATGCAGGGGGATTAGCAGAAGTAGTGAGGCACACGAAGACGGGGATAGTCACCTGGAAGTGGGATTGCAACTCTCTCGCTTGGGGAATTTTGGAAGTGCTCAAAAATTCTGGTTATGCTAAGTGGCTGACTGATAATGCTTATGAGGAACTAGGCAAACGCTTTAACTGGAGTAAGATTGCCGTCCAAACCGAAGCTGTCTATACAACAACACTGATCAAAGCAGAACAGTCTGTGACTTCAGTAAAGTAAGTGCTGCACAAAATTAACTCACAGCTTGCACAAATGCGGATGTATTATTACGGCCATAACCAGTGGGTACCCTAAGATCTACGCTGAGTACTAATGTTTCTGTACTGGTGCAAGCTGTGAGTTAATCGTAAATTTCAACCCCCCGACTTTCTAACAGATATAATCTGATTAACTACTCGATCGAATATCGCGGAGTTCCATCTGTTTCATAAAAAATTCTTCCAGTGATGCATGTCCTTGTTTGAGCGAGATCAATTCTGCCTCTAGTAACCGGAGCGTAGCCATAAATTCTTGAGGTTCGCCATGCATTTGTCCAGACCAATGATTGTCATGATAGGAGATATTTGGAATCCAACGACTGAGCACTTCTGGATTACCACCACGTCCAGACACATAATAATATCGCTGCTCCATTGTTGCGGCTCCGCCAACGTCATCTATTAATAATTCTGCCAAAGTCCCACAACAGATTAATTCGCCTTGTGCTAGGATTCCCACCCGATTACAAATTTGTTCTACTTCAGTGAGCACATGACTATTAAAGAACACAGTTTTCCCCGCATCGCCCAGCGAAATAATGATTTCGCGCATCTGTTTTCGCCCCAAGGGATCAAGTCCAGACATCGGTTCGTCCAGAAATACGAGTTCGGGGTCATTAATTAAAGCCTGCGCCATTCCCACCCGTTGTACCATCCCTTTGGAGTACTGACGGAGCTGCTTTTTCTTAGCGGCTGATTGAGCTAAACCAACTAGATCTAATAATGCCGGAATGCGCTGTTTTTGGATCGATCGAGGGATTTCAAATAGTCCAGCAGTATACTCTAATAATTCCCAACCAGTGAGAAAATCATAAAAGTAGGGATTTTCTGGTAAATAACCAATTTTTTGTTTGGTCGATCGATCTCCGAGGGGTTTACCGAGTAATAGTCCTTTACCAGCGGTAGGTTTGACAATACCTAGTAATGTTTTGAGTAGTGTGGTTTTCCCTGCGCCATTTAAACCCAACAAGCCGAAAGTTTCACCCCTAGCAACTTGCAAGGTACATTCTTTCAATGATTCAACTTGACGATCGAGCCAAAACCCAGTGCGGTATACTTTGCGCAATTGATAGGTTTCGATTGCTGATTCGATCGAGTAACTTTGGATCGATCGATCTGATGCTTCAGTTGTTAAGGTCATAATTATCGAAATCGGGGTTGAGAGAATCGAGAGCTAGCACTGTAACTATTCTAGATGTACCGTCCACCAACACAGTCTAAATAAACAAAGTTTTGATAAGATGGCTTAAATTTTTAAAAACCAACGGCGGCGATACATCAAATAGGATACACCCAACCATAATAAAACAGTCGCGATCGCAAATAATACGCCACTATTCAAAGTACCCGCCCATCCAAACAACTGATTATTCAACGACTCATAGACAGACTTAGCTTTTTCTCCCGTACCAATTTCATTAACCATTAATAACTTAATTAAGATGATCGAAGCCACATAGATAAAAATCGCATTTAAGCCCATAATTTCAAACGGCTTAAACCACTTACCATCCTTGCGAACATCTACCAACTCGTAACAAGCCGCCAGTGAGATTAAACCCCAACCAGTGGTAAATAGCACAAAAGAACTCGTCCATAGCTTCTTATTAATTGGCAAGAAACCATTCCAAACCAGCCCAATTACTACCGCTGCTAATCCAAACATTAACAGATTGAGGCTAGTGCGCGAAGACACTGATTGACGCTTTAACCATGCACCAGTTAAGTAGCCAAATAAGATATTGACTATTGCTGGCAAAGTGCTAAACAATCCTTCTGGATCGCTCATCGAACCAGAACCTTTGTGTAAATGCGCTGGAGTAATAATTAATCGATCGACATAAGATCCAAAGTTACCCAATTTTGTAAATACACCATCGCCATTATCTAAGGCTGGAATAAAAGTCAAGACCAACCAATACCCAACTAAAATCTCTCCAGCTAAAATCCATAACCCTCTTTGAGAAAGATTTAAAATTGCGATCGAAGCCAAGAAAAAAGCAATTCCAATTCGCTGCAGTACTCCCATAATTCTCAAGTGTTCGAGATCGGGGAATATCTTCGGATTGGTTAAATTATAATTCCATAATAAATTATTTAAAATCAAACCTAATCCAAATAAGATCAGACTCCGGCGAATAATTTGCCAATACACACTTTTTTTAATCGGCACAGTTCCACTCGTATATTTAGCGAGTGAAAAAGCCATTGATACACCAATAATATAAAGAAAAAATGGAAAAACCAGATCGGCGATCGTGTAACCGTGCCAAGGAGCATGATCGAGCCAGGGGTAAGTATCGCCAAGACTAGCCATATTTACCAAAATCATCGTAGCCATCGTCATCCCACGAAAGACATCCAATGAGGTTAAGCGCATAGAATTATCAAGGATACCTGCGATCATAAAAATGTCTTGGACAAGTGGAATTATCCTCGCAACCAAGCTCTAATGAGGCTTGCACTTTATAATTCTTATTTTGACCAGAAATATTTTAGATACAACTAGTCTGCTTCCTCTTGAGAGGAGTATTCTATATTAATATTTTAGCAAAAAGTTTTCTAAACCATTGCCAATTCTCCAGTTACTTCTAAGCGTGCAAACGTACCGATCGATAAAAATTGTTCGGTCAGAATTTCCGAAACAGATGGTGTAATCCACCCCATTTGTTGGAGTACATAAATCGCGACAGCAAATTTAGCCCGCTTCGAGCCGTCATTAGATTTGATTGTCAAACCCATTCCTTCCCCAACTCTACCAATACACTGAACCCCTTCCGCTCCAGCTTTACTGACGATCTCACCTTGGGTAAGCTGCATCAATTGAGTATCAAATCTTCCCGTACCTGCAATCAATTCGGGATGGTGTGTCATGGCGCGGACGATCCGTTCTAGATCTAGACTAGTTCCAGAAGATAGAACGGCGTAGAGAGTTGCCATTTGGGCGATCGTCATTAGATACACAGGCGCACCACAGTCGTCATGAACGCCAATGAACTCATCTGGAGGCATTTTGAGGATTTCAGAAAATTTACTCAAAATCAGTTTTTGCAAGGGGTGAGTGCGCTCTAGATAGTTGGCTAGCGGCCAATTCTGGGCTTTACAAACTGCTAGCATTCCCGCATGTTTACCGGAGCAGTTGTGTTCGAGGGGACTAGTTTTTCCTGGAGGTGTCGGACATTGGAGCGCATTGGTATCGATATCAGCTCGCCAGAGGATATTAAATGCTTGACGGGTATGGATGATTTCCGCCGCGTGAGAGCTACACATGATGGCTAAATCTCGATCGCTCAATTGATAGCGTTCGAGAATACCGCTAGCAGTCACAGGCAAGGCTTGAAAGGGTTTGAGAGCCGATCTAATGAATGTTGGGTGTTCGGCATCCCCAGCAACAGAGAGGACGCGCCCACGGCTGTCGCAAACGACGGCTTGAACGTGGTGGACGGATTCGATTATTCCTTCTCGCAATAAGTTAACGGTTATTGCTGCTGCTTTGGTACGTTTAGCCATTGATGGGGAGTTGGGAGTTTATGGAGGTTTGGGTTGCGGAGATCTACCCACCCCGCCCTTTGGGCACCCCTCCGTGGAGGGGATTTTTCATGCGATGCTTTAGAGTAAATTTTATAGATCGAACTAAATAATCATCCAAGCACCAATACCCACTATGACAGTTCCGAGTATTGTTAGAAAGGTTAATTGGATACGTTTGAGGATTGGTTGGACTTCGTAGCTGACAATCAATCGATCGCGATCAAGGATTTCCGGTGTTTTCAGCCAGGTTTGTCCATCGTACCAGCCGGATTCTTCATAAAAAACCGATTCATTATACAACCGATCTTTGACGTGAATCCAGCCTAGATATAAGCGGATGGCAGCAAAAGTAACAAATACTAAGCTACTACCGATCGCACAGATCTCAAATTGAATCGGGTGTTTGGAGATCGAGAAACTGGCTTCAGCTAGTGGAGCCGTGACGATCAAACTCCAAATTCCCACCCAAATTAATTTAGTAATATATTTAGCTGGCTCTAGTTTTACCCAACCAAAAAACCAAGAGTTTTGCAACTCTTGATATTCGTTGATTGGTTGCTGTTCTTTGGGAACCGGACAAAAAGAACTAGAAGTACTCATCAGTTGAAAGTTGAAATTATAGGCTCCAGATCTTTGATAGTTTCTAGTAAGCCGATCTAAATTTCTTCTGAATCAGCATCGTCAAGATCAGATTCGTCAAAATCGGATTCGGGAGTAGAACCATAAAGATCAACGGTAGGCTCAGGATTTTTAGGCTGCATTTCTGGTAACACAACGATTTGACCATGACCCCAGAAGGCTTCAAGGCTATAGAATTCACGGAGTTCTGGCATCAGAATATGGACGATGAGATCGCCATAATCGATTAAGATCCAACCACCTTTATTGTGACCTTCGGTGCGTAAGGGGACTCGACCGAGTTCTTCTTCCAGTTTATCGGCAACGGAATCAGAAATTGCTCGCAATTGTACTTTGGAGAAGCCAGTAACGATTAGTAAATAATCAGCCAGCGTCGAAACTTCGCCGATATTAATTAATACCATATCGCCAGCTTTGCGATCATCTGCTGCGTCAGCGGCAAGGAATGCTAGTTGTTCGATCGTGTATTCTGGAGTTTGAATATTTGTCAAGGTTGCAGTCATGTAGAGAGGGGATAGGGAATAGAGGATAGGGAATAGGGAGTATTAAAGTGGGAACTTAGAATCCACCCTAATAAGCATCTATTTATCAATTATATTGAGCATAGCTTGCAGTCATTGCCCAGTTACGGGTGCGAATTGTGCGGGGATGGATAAGACTACGGGTGGATAAGAGATATTGGAGTGAATAATCACAGGTATGCCATACGGCTCGATGCAAATTTTGATAACTTAGTTGACGGAGGGATTGCAATTCTTCGGTGTCACCACGTCCAACTTCGAGGGTGTCCGCTAAGAATATGATACAACTCATCGGACTCATCTCTGGTCTACCTAAGGTATGGTCGGCGATCGCGTGGAGAATTTCGGTATCTGTGATGCCAAACTCGTCACGGGCGATAATCGCGCTCACGTCAGCATGTAATAGGTGTGGTGCGGCTATATCCACTTCATCGATGGGGAGTCCTTCTGCTCGTGCGAGTGTTAATAAACGTTGGGGTTTGAAATACTTTGCCAGATCGTGCATTAAGCCTGCTTGCGCGGCGGTGTGGGTATCTAGCTGATAATGTCCGGCGAGTTCGATCGCCATCTGTTCTACTCCTAGTATATGTTGGATTCGTTTAGGAGGGACATTATCATTCAACCAGGCTAGAATCTTTTCACGCACGATGTTTGGCGATAGGTTTGGCTAT
>JANYIT010000066.1 GCA_025358725.1 Chamaesiphon sp. GL140_3_metabinner_129_sub | reverse complement strand
CCTGTTGTTGTCCGACTTGGGGATTGCGGCGGGTGCGTTTGGCTTCGATGACGGCGAGGGGTTTACCATCATCGCCCCAGAGGACGTAATCGACAAAGCCATTGCCAGATTCATTCGGCATTCCCGTGACTGGAAATTCGCGATTATTGGGTTGATCTAGTGCCCAGCCAGCTTCTTTCAGGAGCAAGTCGATGAAGTAATCGCGGGTTTGGGTTTCGGTGTAGTCGTGGTTATCGATTTTGGTGGCGTTAGCTGCTTTAGCTTGAGCGATTTCGGTGCGTAATTGCTGGATTTGGGCATCGAGAGCGGCATTTCGCTCGGTTAACTGGGTGACTTGGCGATCTTTATCGGCGAGTTGTTGGGCGAGGGCTTGGATTTGAGCGATCGATTGGGCGGGAATTGGGGAAGTTTTGGGCAGGAGTTCGGCGTTAAAAGTAGCGGTAGGATCGGGTATGGCTGCGGGAGTGCGTCCGTAATTTCGCCCCAACCAGTAGCAGATATGAAACAATTCCCCCACGGCGACGAGGGCATCTTTAACTAAAATCGGTTTGGTGCTGTGGACGGCGAGGTTGCCCAGTTTGCGAATCAGATCGCATTTGCGATGCAGGGCATTACCCAGGAGCGTCTTAAAGCTGGGTTCAAATAGCCGCGCATTCAAATCTTCTCTGTAGGGTTCGAGTAGGCTGTCATCGGCACTATAGAGCCAGTTGACGGTAAGTTCGAGGGCGCGACGACTGTAGAAACAAGCGGCGCGAGGATCGGGATAGGCAAGGGTTTCAGCTTTGGCAGCGGCTTCGGAGATTTGCGACCATTCACCGTTGAGAAATTGAAACTGACTACTCATCGCGATCCGAACTGGGGTATTTTGACTGTTATAAGGTTATCATTCCCAAGTATTGATGGTTCGATCGCTAATTTCTACTAAATAGGTGATGTTCGGTAAACCACATCATTATTTTGTTTACAAAGTAATGATGCTTACGATACGCTAGCTATAGTAATAAATTAGTACTATTTATGCTGACAGAATTAGTTCAAGTTTTATCGTCCGTAAAAATACTACTAATATCGTTAAGTCGATTTCTGAGTATGCCGAAGAAATTAGGGATGAGCAGAAGCACTCGGAGTTCGTGAGCTATATTAGCAAACTCAAGCTCGAACTAGCTCAAACTGAGGATACCTTATCCAAACAAATAAGAGAGTCTACCAAACTTGAACAAAGAATCGCTGAATTAGAGAAAGAAAATCAGGAGCTTAAAACCCCTTCTATAACTTTAATCAAAAAAGGCAAGCTCCACTATGCAGAAGATGGAGGCGATCCGGTGTGTCCAAATTGCTACAAAAATAAGCACAAAGTTTTTAACATGAGTAACGTAATGGACATGGTTTTTACCTGCCCTGAGTGCAATACCAAGATTACTAATGTATAGGTAGGTAATCTAAATCAAATGCAAGATAAATGTTAGATATATATTTTACATTTGATTAGAACCTTGTTACAATTCACCACGGAAGGCTCGATGTTGTAAGGATGCAAATAGGATATCGAGGTGGGTGAGGGATTCGCGATGTTTGGCTTTGAGGGATTCAATCGCCTCTACCCGTTGGGCAAATTCTTGTTGAAGGGAGAAGGGTGTCATTGGAATACGCATTTCTTGTACTTCATTAGCATTTATATTTGCCATTCCAATGATACTTTTACACATACCTCGGAGCATACGCTTGGCATATTTGGAATTTAAAAAGCTTGCAACAAACTCTGGAGTATTTTTTTGATTGACACGTAATCGAACAAGATAGCCAGCATAAGCCATTTTCTTTGATAACCGATAAATTGCCGTTTTACCGACAAGCTCCGCGCTATTTGTTCGATTAAAAAGAATATCTCCTGAGCGAACTGAGTAACGTTCTTCTTCACTAGCTTTAAGATTAATAAATTTTAGATCTGTAAAGTCTATTTCTCCTGAGTAAGTAAGGTTGCCCATTCTTAAAATTGGGAATGTTCCCTCCGATCCTGCTTTTTCACTCGTGCCGTATGAAGCTGACTCTAGTAAATCTCTAATAGTAACGATATTCCACCCCTTTGGATTTGTCACTGGATCGCCAAACATTTCGATAAAGATCGATCGAGTAAGAACATCAAGATGCTCGATCGATTGTCGCCGTAGTCTTCTAAGTTCTTCCGCCTTATCTAATATCGCTGCGATTCGCTTTTGCTGATCGATCGGGGGCAGGGGAATTTCAACCCTTGATACTATTGCTTTTGATACTTCTTTAAAAGTTGCACCATTACCCAAGTTATTAAAGTAATCTTTGTTATCACTTAGCCAATAATACAAAAAACCAGCATCTATTTTTTCTCTATCTGGTATAAAACTTTTAAAGCCTTGATTTGTTGCCATTGGTACACGATTAATTGCTACGTGACCAATAGGAGCGCGAGAGCTAAATAGAACAGAATTTACAGGCAGAACTTCAGCACCACAACTATTGAGTCCTTCCTCCGTAATTGTTCTAGGGGTTTCATCAATATAGGAAGATTTAAGATCGCTTAAATCTTTAGGTGTTGCCCAATATATTTTTCCACCCCAATAATTTTTGACGGAAGTTTTAGGAGTAGATCCACTGATGATTTGACAACATTGGTCAAGGCGAGTCATTTTTACATTTATCATTCTAATATCGTTGTCTTTAATAATCGCTAATCTATCTTAAACCGATCTATACTTTCTATAGGAACTAGAGAAAATCCTTAAATCTATGTCTGGTGTAACCGTATCAGCCCATACCAGTAAAGAAATAGTAGAACAACTCGACGCGATCGCTAAAGCTGAACGCCGCAATCGTTCGCGTAGCGTACCGTAGGTAATCTCAAGTTGTCGGGATGGCATTAGACTTATTCGTCGAACTCCCCCCGTCAGCCCGCGAAGCATGGCTCAAAGTTAGCACCACAGGCTCACAGCAGCAGATGAAAGCCCTAGTGGACAACATTACTCGCACCATCATTGATGCTCAGTATCAAACCGCTCACGCCCAAGTCATCGTCCAAATGCAGATCGAACATCTAGAACCCCTGACTACAGAAGACGATATTCTCGCCGCTGCTGTTAGTATCACCAAACAAGAATAGTATATTTTTTCGTGATTTTTTTATCATTTAACATTTCTGGGTTAGTTTTGAGATGATTATGCTTTCCTGTATTTACTGCAAAAACAAATCGTTTCAATATGATTGTGGCTCTAAAGAACACGTAATATTATCATCATTGGGTGGGATTAAAGCATCTAAAAATATTTGTTGTGAAGGATGTAATAACAGACTGGGTAATGAAATTGATGAGCCTTTCGCTGATAATTTTTCATTTTTCTCAACGATGTTTAACATAATAACAGGTCGCAAGAAAAAAGCATCGATTCTTAAAAATGAAGTTGAGTACAATGGAAATATTTATGATTTGCAACCTGGAGGTAAGTTTAAATTAAGTAAAGGATCTGTTCGCTTTAAAGACTCTGGAGGATTTTCGATAGTTGCAGGTTCAACAGAGCAAGCAATTACATTACTCGAACAAGCAAAGAAAAAATCTAAAGAATCTACTGAAGATTCCATGAAGATCGAAGCCAAGTCTACCAAAATTTTTCTGCCACCGCAAGAAAAAAAGTTAGATATTGGTGGAAATCTACAATTCAGATCTGCTGCAAAAATGTTAATCACGTATTTAGGTACTTGTATCAATCCAGAGCGTCTACGCGATGGATCTTTTGATAAGACTATATCTTTCATTGACGGAAATTTAAGTGAATTTTCAGAAACTTATATAGGAGATTGTGGCCTTCTATTAAATCTAGATCGGTATAATATTTCTAATATTAATCATCGTGCATTTATTTTTGCTTCTCAAGAAAAAAGAATAGTTATTGGGGTTCTTGAGTTGTTTGGGGCAATTAGATACACGGTGAAACTATCTAATGTGTGGAATAGCTCTGATTTTTCTCGTGTATACATTATCGATCCAGTTAATCGCAAAAATCAGAATTTTGAATCGTTGTCTAATTTTACGTTCGATAATTATAAAGAATGTCATCAGGATAGTCACACTGTTCTTAATGGAATAGAGAGTCTGGTTTCTAATTTTCAAGAACGACAGTGCAAAAAACACAACAGCGAGATAATTTCTGATGCTATAAATCGGCATATGAAAGAAGGGGAATTAATTACCGATCGAATACTTTTTAATTCAGCGAGTGAGGTAGCGAACAAGCTTGTCCAAAATTTTAATCGCCTTGACTCAGAAGATAGTATCGATCTGTAGTGATGAATGGTAATGATCTTAACTTATCTACAACATCCTCTTTAACTCCTTCATTCCCTGCTGAATCTGCTCCTCCAACTCCGCCAAAGTCTGTAAAACCTCCAGCGGTGGTAAATGCTCTACCTCCTCATGTACCACCTCCTTATAACGATTCAGACTCAGATCGTAACCATTCGCCGCAATTTCCGCCTTCGGTACACAGAAACTTTGCGCCGTGCGCGGTCGCTCCTCAGCGGTGGGCGAACCGAGCCGAACCCACTGCGCCAACACATCCGGCAGATTATTCTTCAGATGCTCCTCATCCACCAACTCCGACTTAGGCACCACCCCCAGCTTATCCTCAGCCAGTAGTGGCTGACGCTTATCATCCAAACTCCAACCATCCGCCATCACCTCATAAAACCACACCGCATCCGTTCCGCCGGAATTGGTTTTGGTAAACAGCAAAATCGCCGTAGACACCCCTGCATAGGGCTTAAATACGCCCCCAGGCAACTTAATCACCGCATCGAGCTTCTGTTCCTCCACCAAGATCTTTCGCAGGTCTTTATGCGCCTTAGAGGAGCCAAATAGCACCCCATCGGGGACGATTACCGCCGCCCTTCCCCCAGTCTTCAACAACCGCAGCAACAACGCCAGGAATAATAATTCGTAAGCGTCCAAGGACGTTACGAAAATTAAGGATTTCAGGGGACAAGATGCGGTAAGTTAAAACTCATGAGCGAAGAAATCGAACTAGGTGGGATAAAAGTTCCAGCAGCAGATTTGGAAGCAACACCAGAGAGCATCAAGCTGGTGTTAAAGTTTTTACTGGAAGAGCGAAAACAAACACTAGCAAAAATCGAAGCATTAGAAGAAAGAGTAAATAAGAACTCGAAGAATTCATCTATACCGCCATCAAAGAATGGATTTGAGGTAAAAAATAGTCATAAAGTCACAGCCAAGCGAAAACCACTCCAACTGCAATCGCGGCGCATCAAGCAAGAACGAAAGCTATATGAAGCAGCCGAGTGTGTAGCAACCCACGAGTTCAAACCAAGTAACTGTAGTAGCTGTGGCTATGAACTCACCGGAGAAGACTCGCACCCCACAAGACATCAAATAGTAGATCTACCAGTACTCAAACCACTGATAACCGAATACAGATTACATCAATTAGAGTGCGAACACTGTGGTGACAAAACCAGAGCGTCATTGCCATCGTTCGTATCACCCAAGTGCTATGGAGCAAGACTAGCAGCGTTCGTCGCCATGCTCAGCGGTGAATCGAGACAAAGCCATCGGCAAGTGAAAACATTTTTAAGTCAAGTATTTGGGATTGAGCTGGCTAGAGGGACAATCAATCGAATGCGGCAAGAAATTAGTAGTGCAGTAGCCGCAGCGACGCATCGAAGCGGAGGTTTCCTCCGCTTTGTGTGCGTCAAGACAGCAACCACCGAAGCGATGGAGTTCACCAAACAGCAGCCAGTGGTTAATTGTGACGAAACTGGATTCAGCCAACAAAACAAGGATGGGGAAAACCCCAACCAGAAGAAAGCATGGCTGTGGGTGCTGGTGACACCATTAGTCAGTGTGTTTATGGTCACACTCAGCCGGAGTCAGGACATCGCTAAAGAGTTAATCGGTGAGTCATTTCTTGGCTATTTAGGCAGTGACCGTTACTCTAGCTATGGCTGGGTGAAAACAGATTTACGTCAACTGTGTTGGTCTCATTTGCTCCGAGATTTCCAAGCAATCTCTGAACGGTCTGGAGTCTCACAAGAGATCGGTCTAGCTCTACTCGCCAGAGGATATCGTCTTTTTCATTGGTGGCACCGAGTCCGAGATGGCACATTAGAACGAGAGTTGTTTGTTGAAGCTCTCACCCAACTCCGAGTTGGATTCCATCAAGAACTCCTGTCTGCCGCAGCCATCGAGATTGGCTCCAAAGAAACAACACCTCTAGCCAAAACGGTTCGGACATGCCGAAAACTGTTGCAGGTTGAATCGGCACTCTGGACTTTCGTTTACCATGAGTCAATCGAACCAACTAATAACTCAGCAGAGCGAGCATTGCGTTCTGCGGTAATTTGGCGCAATCTAAGCTTTGGTTCTCAGTCATCCGAGGGCAGCAAATTTGTTGCTCGAATGTTAACGGTCAATTGTTCTTTGAAAGCACAAGGACGTTCGATCTTGGATTTTCTCACTGAATCTTGCCTTGCTGCTCGGTTGGGTCTCCAAACACCATCTTTAATTCCTCTGACTCAAGATGAGCACGTCTGTGTTCCACCTTCCACAACTCTCATTCTCTCGTAGGCTATTGGACGCTTACAATAATTCAGTCTTCTTCGTTTTAACGATCTGAAGTAAATCCTTCGCCGTATTATCGTAATCCAAAGACCCCGCAAACGGCGGATTAGCTAGGACTAGACTATATTTCTCCTCCTCCCCCGCATGACCCTGAGCCAAAGAATCGCGATACATTACATCGGGATTCTCCACCCCATGCAGCAGCATATTCATACTGCCAATTCGCAGCATCGTATTATCAAAATCAAACCCGTGAAACATCTCCTGATGAAAATGCGCCTTCAACCCAGCATCCCGAAAAATCTCAGGATAGTGCGATCGCAAGTACTCCCCCGCCTCTACTAGAAACCCACAAGTTCCACTCGCCGGATCGCAAATGATATCTTTGGGAGTAGGCGCGGTTAATTCCAACATCAATTTAATAATGTGGCGCGGCGTGCGAAACTGCCCATTCTGCCCCGCCGAGGCAATTTTCCCCAGCATATACTCATACAGATCGCCCTTGGTATCGCGATCGTCCATCGGTACCTTATCGAGCAAATCCACCACCTTAGCGAGTAGAGCCGGAGTTGGAATCGTAAACCGCGCATCCTTCATGTGGTGCGCGTAAGTCGAACCATCCCCATAACCGCTAATAAACTCCGTCCGCAGAAACGGAAACACGCGATCGTTAACTACATCAAACATCTCCCGCGCCTCCAGATGCTTGAATCGCGACCACCGCAATTGCTCATAGGGTCGATCTTTCTCGTCGTTACCCGCTGGAAAAATCCGCCGCTCGATCGGTTTCTGGGTACGATTGGCTTTGTTCTCATCTAGCGTATGTAGATCGTCCAGCCGCCGCAAAAACAGCAGGTAGGTGATTTGCTCGATCACTTCTAGCGGATTCGAGATCCCTCCCGTCCAAAAAGCATTCCAGATAGTATCGACCTGCGATCTGATTTCGCCCGTTAGCATTGCAATTCTGTGTTTGGGTTAGGGCTTTGAGTATACCGCAAACACCGTATACGTCTGAATACTTCCTCACCCACATTAGATACTTCGCCAAAGTAGTGCAAAGCGATCGAGTAGGCAGTGACATCATTTTTTAGGATGTAAATTACATCCTAAAATTTTGGCTGAAACTGTTGCAGAATACTATTTAGAGCAATTCTAAGATTCGATCGATATCTCCCTTTCAAGATCTGATTAAGGAGCCGCTCGATCTGGCTGATTTTCTAGCCGAATTGAGCGGAATGTGGGATTAAATATTCATGACGTATTTTTATATTCCAAAAATTGATATTTATTATGACTGAACCAATTCTTTGAATTTAGGATCTTCTCGAATCAAATCAAAATCTTTGTCAGTTTTTGCTGTTTCTTTGTATTCAGAATTAAAATTAATAGCTTGTCTCAAATTTTCTACTGCTAGCAATAAGTTTTTTTGCGACCCGTATATTTGGGCTTTATGATACCAAGCCCAAATATAGTCAGGATTATATTTCAATACTCGATCGTAAGAATAAATTGACTTTTCATATTCCCCTAAATAATGTAAAGCCGATCCTTTTTTAGACCATGTTATTGGGTCATGAGGCAAGCCTATTAAAGCTCGATCGTATGAGAAAACCGCTTCAGCATATTCACCTGATTCTAATAAAGCATCTCCTCTCTTATTCCAAGCATCATAATCATTGTCTTTATATTGGATTGCTTGATTATAAGAGGAAATTGCTCGATCGTATGCTTTTAAATCTTCAAAAATTAGTCCTTGATTGTAATAAGCAGCAGAAAATTGAGGATTTATTTTCTGGCATCGATCTAAATCTTTTAGTGCATTTACACGATCGCCTAAATAGAATAAAGCTAACCCTCTATTATTATAAGGAATATACTCTTTTTCTTCACTATCCAATTCTATAGCTTTTGTAGAATCTTCTACGACTCCTTGATAATCTTCAAGATAAGACTTTGAATATCCTCTCTCAAGATAAGCATCTAAATATTGCGGGTTTAAGTTAATTGCTTCAGAAAAATCTTTAATGGCTTCCTTGTATTGACCCATTGCCGAATAAACAGATCCTCTGGCAGAATAGGCATCATAGTAATTATTGTTGAGACTAATTGCTAATGTAAATTTTTCGATGGCTGCGTTGTAATCTCCTTTTGTAAATAAAAGTTTCCCAAGTCCTATATGCGCGTCAACTGATTTAGAATTAGCTTGCAAAGCTTTGTTGTAATCTTCAAAAGATTCTTTTATTTGCCCCAACTTACAATGAGCATTACCTCTGGCCACATAAGCTTCGGTAAAATCAGACTTTATTTTAAGAGATTCTGTGAAAGATGTTAGGTGATTTCCGACAAAGAATATACCCATTAAGCCGGACGAATTAGAACATCCCATTTAGGGAGTAGTAGGTTTCGTTCTAATCTTTTTTCCACCTCTTTCATTACTGACTTATTGAGTGAAATACCTTTTTGATAAA
>JANYIT010000049.1 GCA_025358725.1 Chamaesiphon sp. GL140_3_metabinner_129_sub | reverse complement strand
TTCTCCTGAGTATCCGTGTCTGACGACATCGCTACTTTGACAAGCTGGGCACAGAACAGGTTCTAATACCATTTTTCTTTCTCTCTGCTATATCTTGCTTCTCTGATACTTCTTTCCACAGATTCAGAACATTACCAATTTCTTTATGTCCATCCCAATTTGAACCAGTCTGAGCAAATTGAAACTGTTTGATTACTACTAACTGCGCCGAATCGATCTGTCGAGCCAAATACGCAATTCGTCCAGCTCCACGATTTGCGCCCAATTCTTTAATTACTTCGTATCCGTGAGCAGTAAAGTCATTAAAGTTACCCATGAGAAGCTGTGCGGTGAAGAGACTACTTCTCTTAATCTGCCCAAAATTGTAGTTGATGTCACAGGATTAATGTGTTGCAACGAAAACGATCGCTTTGATCGTTTTAGCATCGAGCTATTCTCACATCTTGCACCAACCAGTATAAAAATATTAGCAAGAAGCGTAGATCCAGGGTAACCTTACACAATTAACCTGTAGGGGTACCCTTAGATCTATGCTGCTATCTAGTTGTTATGCATTGGTGAAGTACATGAGTATCCCCTACTTATGTAAACCACATTCTTTTTGAGTGGCTTCTTCCCACCACCAGCGTCCTTCCCGTTCGTGCTGTTGGGGGAGAGTTGCTTTCGTACATGGTTCACACCCGATACTGATAAATCCACGTTCGTGGAGCGAATTGTATGGTACTTCGAGCGCGCGAATATATGTCCATACTTGGTCAGATGACCAATTAGCTAGGGGATTGAACTTGACTAATGGATGATCGGGTGTGGAGAAAGCACCATCGGCTTGAATCGCGGGGACAGTAGCACGAGTAGAGGGACTTTGATCCTTGCGTTGTCCAGTAATCCAGGCATCGAGGGTAGCTAATTTGCGCCGGAGGGGAGCTACTTTGCGGACACCGCAGCATTCTTGATGTCCATCCTCATAGAAGCTAAATAAACCTTTTGCTTTGACGAGAGCTTCGACTGGAGCTGCTTCTGGATAGACGACATCGATCGCGATACCATAGTGTTTGCGGACTCGATCGATAAACTGATAAGTTTCAGGATGGAGACGACCAGTATCGAGACTAAAGACTTTGACATTGGGATTAATCTTGTGCGCCATGTCAATCAAAACCACATCCTCAGCACCACTGAAGGAGATAGAAATATTATCGAATAGACTCAATGCTCGTTTGATAATTTCCTGAGGACTTTGCTGGCTTAGTTCTGCATCAAGGGTGGGAAAATCCAGTTCTGCGGTCGTCTGGGTCATGGTTTGTCTGCTCTGGAAAAATTAAGGATCGGCTTAGTGCCTAACGATATTTTACAAGACAAGGGTGAGCAGGGGAAAGTCGATTCGGGTATGACAAAGATAGAGATGGGAGGGGGGAGATGGGAGATGGGATGAATGTACTATTTGATCGTGCCAATAATTTACAAGGTAATCAAATAGGTAGGGGCAATTCATGAATTGCCCCTACCTTTTGATTACCGCTCGTCAGAAGATGTGAGCGTTAAACCCTAATCCGCTTTTCCAAATATTGACCGATCGTCACTTGTTCGCCAGCGCGAGAGATAATTGTTTGGCGAGTGCGATATTTATCACCCACTAACTTAATTTCCTCTTCAAATACCGAACCTTGGTATTCTGTTTTCAGACACATCGTCTCGGGATGGGGAAAATGATAAATCGCCGTAATTGGTTTGGGAGTGGCAAAACCTCGATCGCGATATAAGATATTTCCTAATGCGCCGAATAATGTACTTCCCTTTGAAGCTTTTTTCCCTGTCACCGAGTCTTTACTATCCCACTCAATTTTGCTCCCACAGGTAAGCGCGAACGGATCTAAACCGTGTAACTGAGCTAATTCTTGCAATTCCAGACAACCCGCTGCTAGAAATTCAATCCCAATCTCACTAACTACCTCTTGGGTATCGCCGTCGGGGAGAGTATAATAGCGGCGTTCGGATAACCAGTTACCAGCAGAAACCCTAAAAAATTTGGCAACTAGTAATTCTTCAGTGGTGGATGCAGATGGAAAGCCTTGTAAGCCTTTAGTCATTGGCTTTGTCCTCACAGGATTAAATACACAGATTGGATTTTAGATTTTAAATCCGTAATAGTTCTTAATATAACGATAATAGCTTGGATTTGGCTATATCAATTGTTACAGAATTTTTATCGATCGCCTTTAAATTTAATGCCAGTATACGATCAATCAATTTTGCCTAGATCGATCGCATTGACGTGCGGAACCTAATAATGTTAATCATCATCTGGGTGAAAACTAGAACAGTGCTAGTCAACATCACCCTATTTGCATAGCAGCACATTAGCTACTGATTTTTAAAAACAAAAATTGCGACTCTCCACCAGCAATACAAACAACTTTCAACTTTCAACTTTCAACTAAACCTCCTCCTCACTCTATGAAATTAAATTGGCTCCTCACCGGACTAATTAGCAGCGCGTGCTTGCTATTAGCCTCACCAGCCCAAGCCGGAAAATTCACTGGCTGGGAATTTGATGCCAATCGCAATCAATTGAACTTTGGTACCGATGCGGGAGTCCAGCCCAAAGCAACATTGCTCGATGGTCCCTATCGGCTGGTAGTGGATTTGCCTGGGACAAAAATGACCGAGGCTACCGTCCGCAAGAAATTCGGTGCAGCAGTGCAGGAAGTGCGAATTGCCCAATCAGATGACAATAATACTCGCTTGGTAATGGAACTCGCACCTGGCTATGGTGTCAGTCCGCAGAATATTATTATTCGCAGCGATTTACCTTCCCGTTGGTCGATAAAATTGAGATCGATCGAGCGGGGTGTTTCGACAGCTAGCACAGGTAGAATTCAGACCGTTCCCATCAGTCCGATTGTCTTTGCAGGGGTTGTACCCATCGGCCAGGAAATGACGGCTCTCAAGGGTCAAATCAAGACCTTAGCGGCGAAGTATGATTACCTCTCGCCGGGGATGTTTTTCATGGAAGTGGAGACGGGCAATTATTTAGATATTAATGGCGAACAGAGTTTTCCGGCTGCCAGTACGATTAAATTGCCAATTTTGATGGCTTTGTTTCAAGCTGTCGATACGGGGAAGGTGCGGCTGAGTGATACCTTGACAGTAAGGAGAGATTTGATTACTGGTGGTTCCGGGGAACTTCAAAATAGTCCTGGTGCAAAGTTGAGTGTGTTGCAGACAGCCACGAAGATGATCGCGATTAGCGATAATACTGGGACGAATATGATTATCGATAAGTTGGGAGGGAAACAAGCTCTCAATCGTCAGTTCAAAAGTTGGGGACTGCGGAAGACAGTAATTAACCGTTTGTTGGGAGATTTTAAAGGGACAAATACAACTAGTCCTGCAGATTTGGTGAGGTTGTCAGCTTTATTGGCTAAACATCAACTAATTACGGAAGCTAGCCGCAGCAAAGTTTTGGATATTCTCAATCAAACTGAAAATCGAAAATTACTATTCGCAGGTTTGGGTAAAGGCGCGGCAATTGCTCATAAGACGGGGACGTTGGGACGATTGATTGGCGATGCGGGAATTATTGAAATGCCGAATGGAAAACTTTATTTGGCGGGGATTTTTGTCAAGCGTTCTTTTAATGATTTACGCGCCCGCGATTTTGTCCAGGAAGTGTCGCGATTGACTTATAAATATATTAACGATCGACAAGTAAGTCAGAATTAGGTTTTAGGTTTTAGGCTTTGGGCTTTAGGCTTTAGTGGGCAATGCCCACTATCTAGATTTTAGCTGATTCTAAATATGACAAATATCTCGATCAAGCATTAAATTAACGTGAGTGTCTCCTTCTCTGCGAGACGCTGTGCCTACGGCAGGCTTACGCCAACGCGAACTGAGAGGCTGTGCCTACGGCAGGCTTCACCAACGGCAGGCACAGCCAACGTCAACGGGTTAAGAAAATCAATAAAAGCTATACCCAGAATTAATTATACTGTGGTAGCTCCTAACTAAAATCTCAAGTGGAGCGAATGCCGCTCCAAGCTGTCTTGTCTCGCTAAACCGTCGGGGAACCCGACGAGCGCGAGCCGCTAGCACACAGATCGACCTTACGCAGGAGAGTTTGAGAGGCGGCGTTCCGCCTTTCAACGGGGGGGCTGGGGGTCGGAGCGATGCGCGCTCCTCGGGTTTCCCGAGGGTTTAGCGCATCAAGACAACCCCCAGATCCGGGTTCTGCCCCCACTAAGAAAATCGAAACCCACAGGTATATATCGTTTGCCGCTCCGCTTGGTACAACAACTTACCGATCCTTAACCCGAACTCACGTTAAATTATTACCAAATTTCTCTTTTAAAATTAACCGAAATGTCTCCAATTATTAGAACTTCTGTCGAGGCTGATTTTGATGGTATTCTCGATCTTCAGTCTCGTAATCTTTTAACTAATCTGGCAGAAGGAGAATTAGCTGGTGGATTTGTGACGACACCTTTCACGCCGGATTTGTTGCGACAGCTACTGATTCAATCTGGGGTGTTTGTTGCCGAAGGTGATGGACAAATTTTGGGCTATTTACTTGCGGGTGATTGGGAGTTTTTCTCGCAATGGGAGATTTTTAGAGTGATGATCGATCGATTGCCTGTATTGAGATTTCAGGGTAGGGAAATAACTGTAGATAATAGCTTTCAGTATGGGCCAATTTGTATCGATCTGGATGTTCGTGGAAGTGATATTTTTCCGCAATTATTCAATTTGATGCGATGTAGCTCTGCACCTAAATTTCCGATTGGGGTGACGTTTATTAATAAGCTGAATCAGCGATCGTTTGCCGCGCATACCCGCAAACTCGATCTGGAAATTATCGATGAGTTTGAGTTTAATGGCAATTCATTTTATACGTTAGCATTCTCGACAACAGGATAGAACCCTGACTGCTGAGAGCATTCGGGGTGCTAGTATCAATGGTTTTTAGTGTCGGAGATCGTCACAATCTAGTGATCGTAGTTACAGATAAAACGACTTGTTAGCAAAATGAGCGATCGAGAAGATCACAGGGCATATTAGGAGAGAAACCGATCCTTCGGCAACAAGCAAAGTTGCGCAGAGTTGAGGGAAAAAAGAGATCGCCCTAAAAATCATGAATACTTTCGACTTGGTGGCGGCGATTCAAGCCGATCGATCTGTGACGATCTTACCTGATCGATCGCTGGATTCGATTGTCGGCGATGCCGCCGCGATCGCCGCCCTCGCCAAGAGTGAAGCCCAATTTCGCAGTTTAGTCGAAAATACCAGCGATCTAATTTATTCCATTACTCCCGATGGCATCTTCACCTATATATCTCCACAAATTCAAGCAATCTGCGGTTATCAACCATCAGAACTAATCGGACAATCTTGTAGCAACTTCACTCATCCTGACGATCTGCCAATGATGATTGCTAGCAACATCGAACTCGTAGAGACAGGGAGAAAACAAGACGGACTAGAAATTCGCGTACCGAGAAAAGATGGTAGCTGGTGCCCGATTGTATTTAATAGCTCGGCAATTACCGCCAGCGATGGGACAATTGTGGGGATTCACGGGATCGGGCGGGATATTACCGTCCAAAAAGCCATCCTTCAGGCACGCCAACGCCAGGAAAATGCCCTCAAAGCGATCGTTGAAGGCACTGTAGGTAAGACGGGTAAAGAGTTTTACCAAGCCTGTACCAAATATATCGCCGAAATATTTGATGTGCGGTATGCTTTCCTCACCAAAATCCTCGACAATTCCTTCACTAAGTCTCAGATGCTATCGCTATGGATAGGGGGAGAATTTTTAGAACCCTATGAAATGAACTTAGTGGGAACTCCTTGCTTGGAGACTTACCAAAATGATTGGGGAATCTTCACCCACGATCTCCAATCCCGTTTTCCCACAGCCACAGTCTTGGCTAGTTTAAATGGGGAAAGTTATCTGAGTGTGGTGATTCGGGACTTTGAGGGAAATATTCTGGGCAATCTAGGGATCATCGATACCAAACCGCTCCCCCAAGATACTTCGACGATCGAATTTATTATCCAACTTTTTGCCAATCGGGTGGCTGCGGAGATGAAACGGCAAACCGATGAAGATAAACTAATTGAGACTAACCAAGAACTCCAACGAGCTACCCGCCGCAAGGATCAGTTTCTGGCGACGATGAGTCACGAACTGCGCACGCCCTTGACTGCTATTTTGGGACTATCGGAAGCTCTCAAAGCAAGAGTATTTGGCAGCCTCAACGAACGTCAAATCAAATCGATCGACACGATCGAACGTAGTGGCGAGCATCTATTATCCTTGATTAATGATATCCTCGATGTTTCCAAAATTTCCGCAGGTAAACTCGAACTAGATATTTCTACTGTTACCATTGCCGCTCTCTGCGATGCTAGCTTGGCATTTGTCAGACAACAAGCCTTGGATAAACAAATCGAATTGGATCTGCGGTTAGGACTCCCACTGGAGAAGCAAATCGCGGTTGACGAACGCCGAATGCGTCAGGTGTTGATTAATTTACTTAGTAATGCAGTCAAGTTTACCCCAGCGGGCGGTCGAATTACGCTGAAAGTGACGGCTCCGCTGCGAGGGATCGTCGAGCTAGCCGTAATCGATACGGGGATTGGTATTCCTAGTCATCAGCAGCGCAAACTATTTCAACCTTTCGTTCAATTAGATAGCAGTCTCAGTCGTCAGTATGAGGGGATTGGACTGGGACTGACTCTGGTTAAGCAAATCGTCGAACTCCACGGTGGTAAGGTGAGCCTGGAGAGCGAAATCGATCTAGGTAGTTGTTTTACATTAGAATTGCCCGATAGTTGTGTGGTGCCGATGCTAGAGCCAAATCTGTCGATGTCCAGATCTAGTTTGGGTAGCGATCCTGCGCTGGAGATCGCCCAGATCTCAGCCGCGACAATTCTCTTGGTTGAGGATAACCAAGCTAATATTGACACATTTTCTGGCTATTTGATTGCCAACGGCTATCGGATGCTAATAGCTAAAAATGGACTAGCAGCAATTGAGCTAACCCAGATTCAGCAGCCAGATCTAATTTTGATGGATATTCAAATGCCTGGAATAAATGGGCTAGAAGCGATCAAGGCAATTCGGCAACTTCCCAACTGTTGTCAACTGCCGATTATTGCACTGACGGCTCGATCGATGCCAGGTGAATGGGAAAAATGCCTGGAAGCAGGAGCCAGTAGTTATTTGGCAAAACCAGTTAAGCTCAAAGAACTACATCGGACTATTCAACACTATCAAACTGCGATCCCGCCCAAATAATCGGGAATACTAAAGAGAACACTGCCACAACACATCGGGCGGGAAGATGAGATCTAAATCAGGGGATTGGCTAAAAAATCATGACCACCGGAAGTTCTAGCTTGAATATCCCTGGCTATCGTTTGATCGCAGAACTCTACCGCGACTCCAAAACTGTCGTGTATCGAGCGATGCAAACAGGCGACAATTTGGGTAGAGAGTCCCGCCTGGTGACGATCAAACTGTTGTTTTTAGCAGATCCTAGCTATCAGGATTTACTCAAGTTTCGCCATCAGTACTCGATCGCCAAAAACATCGATTTACCTGGAGTCGTGCGGATCTATAGTTTGGAGGAGTACGATTGTGGCTACGCGCTAGTAATGGAGGACTTTGGGAGTCATTCTTTGGCTCAATATCTCCAAACCCAATCCTTATCGCTCCCTGACGTGCTCCAGATCGCGATCCAAATTGCCGATACTCTGCACGCGCTCGGCAAACAGCGGATCGTCCATAAAGATATTAAACCAGCTAATATACTCATCGATCCGACTACCAAACAAGTCAAGCTGATCGACTTTAGCATTGCTTCCCGATTACCTCGCGAAACTCAAACACTGCTCAATCCCCATCTGTTGGAAGGAACTCTAGCTTATCTGTCTCCAGAGCAAACGGGCAGGATGAATCGAGGTATTGATTATCGCAGCGATTTCTATGCCCTGGGAGTCACTTTATACCAACTTCTGACCGCCAAATTACCCTTTGAGGTGCAAGATCCGATCGAACTCGTCCATTGTCATCTAGCTAAAGTCGCGATTCCAGCTTGTCAGATCGATCGATCTGTACCCGTACAAGTATCCCAAATCGTCGCCAAACTGATGGCCAAAAATGCCGAAGATCGCTATCAGAGCGCGATCGGACTGAAATATGATTTAGAACAGTGTTTGAGCCAATTTCAGGCAACGGGGACAATTACCAAGTTTCAGATCGGTGCGCGAGATCTCAGCGACAGATTTGTGATTCCCGAAAAACTGTATGGGCGCGAAACTGAGGTAAAAACCTTGATTGATGCCTGCAACCGCGTGGCTGATGGGAGTAGTGAATTGGTGCTGGTGGCGGGATGTTCGGGAATTGGTAAAACGGCGATCGTCAATGAAGTGTATCAACCAATTACCCGTCAGCATGGGTATTTGATCAAAGGTAAATACGATCAATTCAATCGCAATCTGCCCCTTTCTGCCTTCGTGCAAGCTTTTCGGGACTTGATCAGTCAACTCTTGAGCGAAAGCGATGCCCAATTAGCTGTGTGGAGCAGGAAGATTCTCGCAGCAGTGGGGGAAAATGGCCGGGTGTTAATTACCGCGATCCCTGAACTGGAACGGATTATCGGCGCACTCCCTCCCGCCGCCGAACTAACGGGAGTAGCCGTGCAGCATCGGTTTAATCTCTTATTCCAAAAATTTATTGAGGTATTTACCACCGCCGAGCATCCCCTGACGATCTTTTTGGATGATTTACAGTGGGCTGATGCCGCTTCATTCCAGTTGATCAAACTATTGATGGAGGGGCAGGGGTATTTACTGCTATTGGGGGCATATCGGGATCGGGAAGTGCCATCTTACCATCCGTTGATGTTGACAGTGGCGGAATTGAAACGAGCTGAAAAAATTGTCAGATCGATTACTTTAGCTCCATTGACTAGTGATGATATCGATCGATTGGTAGCTGATACATTACATTGTGCGATCGATCGAGCCAAACCCCTCGCGGCATTAGTCGGCACCAAAACCCACGGTAATCCCTTATTTATCACTCAGTTTCTCCAGATATTACACAAAGACGGCGAGCTGAAATTCAACCCTCAATCCGGTGGTTGGGAATGCGACATTACCAGAGTGCAAGCTTTATCACTCACCGATGATCTCGTAGCATTTATGGCGACTCAGTTGCAGAAATTGTCGATCGACACCCAACAGGTACTAGCTTTAGCAGCTTGTATCGGGACTCAGTTTGATGTACAGACTTTGGCAATTGTGAGCGAAAAATCTCCCGCCCAAACTGCCTCGATCTTGTGGAAAGTATTACAAGAAGGACTGATTTTACCGATCTCTGCTGTCTATCAATTCCTTACCCATCTCCCATCTCCCATCTCCCCCCTCATGATTACTGTTCTCAACATTTTGCTTGTT
>JANYIT010000039.1 GCA_025358725.1 Chamaesiphon sp. GL140_3_metabinner_129_sub | reverse complement strand
CCGGCCCCAGTTGTACATTGTTTCCGTCATCTTTTATCCAGATACTTACCAGGTATTGCTTACCAGCCTCTGGTGTAAACCCTCCTAATATGCCTTTATCGGAAAGCTGCATTGTATTGCTGCTAAATGTGTAGAGGTTATTGCCTGTACCATTTGCAATGGCACCCGTAACGCTGGCATCCGCCATGGCATTGGATACTTTTAATGAATTTCTTCCGGTATGTGCATAGTTGGCATCCGGTCCAATACTACCGGGATAACGCCGGCTCAGCTTCCTGATGCTGAAATGGCCGTTGAGATTACAGGTATCTGTGCTGTTACAATTGTCCACATCAAAGTCATAGTCTTCAAAACCATCATAGCCAATTGCACTGTATCTCGCATTCGATGCTACGGCTGTTACAGCAGATTGTCCGTAACCAAACAGCGCCGCATTATACCGGTTAAGCGCATCTGCATTTTCTGTTTCCTGTCCTTTTTGATTGTACACCGTCAGTTCATTCGTCTTTACCCAATTGACATCCTTTACTAATTGCGCCGGTTGTGCCAACCACTGGTTATTTTGATATTGCCAGAAGGGAGAGAAGGCAGTGTAGGCGCCGGATCTGCGGATATCTGTTTTCTCAATAATATCCGGGTCACCCGGTTTTATATAAGGAAGCACAGTTTCCCTGTCAGTATGATAAGCAAATGATTGCTGCAGGCGCCAGTTACCGCGCAAACCAACAGTATAAGGATTGATAACCTGCCCAACCGGCAGATCACAATAGGTTCGCGGAATTTTAGCTGCATATATACGCTGCAGTGTTCTGCATTTCAGGTTACACGCGTTGTCTTCAAATAAGGTTCCGTTACAGACGGGATCAAAATCAGCTATTACAGTACCGGCGGCATTGGTATGGTAAGTAAACCGTTTGCCCATCAGGCATTTGGTGCTCCAGATTGAATTGGCATACAGGTTGGTGGCACAAACAGCCTGCACAGATGCGCTGCTGTCATTTACCCGGCAGGCTGCACAAAAATTGCAGGGCATACAGGTTTCAAATACGCAGGTAGCATCTCTCAGCTGGTTGTAAGTGTTATTGTACAATTCAACACCCATGACTGCCTCGCTATTGACTAACTCGTTCTTCACTTTTATAAATATCTCGTGCTGTTGATCCAGCGCCACTGCAATGGGTTTAATCCGCCATGTTCTGAAGGGACTGGTATTTGTATTATCAGCATTCCTGCTCCTGGCAGCAACTACCACATTGTCAATTCTCACTTCAATACTGTGCTGTGATCCAAAACCCAAAAAGAGATAACCCGTTTTTCCATCTGCTGATTTATTGGCAATATCAGATTTGCTGATAAACACTTTTGCCTTTATGCCCACCCACTGGTTAAAATAATTACTGTTCTTTCGCTCCGCCAGCCAGATACCTGTACGGTTTAAAGGGCCATCCAGATCACCGGCTGTTCCGGTACCACAGGAGACAGGTCCATTCTGCCAGACTGCAGCTGCTTTTAACAGCAGCTTGTTTGCTCCTGCCGGATCTGCCGAAGCTGCTGTTAAATAAGCCCCACTGAGATTTGTAAGAAATGTACCGCATGTTGAATACAGGTTGCTTTTTTGTCTTACTACAGTGGTATTTACAGAATACGATGGATCTGATACTGAATCCACATCTTTAAAACAGCGGCCCGACGCATCCGTTGAATAGCCGGCGGGACATTCCAAAACTGTTTTAACTATATTCTTTGCTTCTATTGCCCATTCATCATTATACATACTGGCGGCGGCGTCTATGATTTTTGTAAATGCACCAATATCAAGCCGCCCGTTTCTAATCGGATTGACCAACGACAGCAGTGATCCCACCTCCATATTATGCATATTTCTACGCCCTGAACGAACCACCAATGCATTACCGCTTACCGTTGCGGGATTTCCATCTGCATCGACCAACACCAGGCGAGGTATAGCTGCTGTACCGGCATTGTTGACCCAGTATTTTTTATTGGCACCATCATTTTGTTTAACCAGCAATTCATCGCCCGGCACCAGCAGTATTTCGCCATCAAAGCGCTGATCGAGCGGGTGGGCGCCGTCCGCGCCGATGG
>JANYIT010000003.1 GCA_025358725.1 Chamaesiphon sp. GL140_3_metabinner_129_sub | reverse complement strand
CAAAACTCACCATTCTTAAGAATGGTGAGTTTTGACTTACACTGAAACGATCATCGTCGAGTGACAATGAGCAGATTAGATCGAATAGTAAAGTGGGAAAGATTTAGCCTCCTTTAGTTTGACATAGACAATTTGCTGCGGATATAATTTCAACTCATCGAATCGAATTTAGTAATTAATAATTTAGATTAGTAAATAACGTGAGTTCGGGATAAGAAGAGCCTAGAGACTAAAGTCTCTGCTCATGATGCAAAGTCCGCCTACGCGGACTAATAAGCCAGTCCGCGTAGGCGGACTTTGCATCATGAGCCACGATTTCAATCGTTGGCGAGACTAGAACGGAGCGAATACCCTTAACCCGAACTCACGTTAAATATCTAATTTAGATAACGGATGGGGCAAATTGCTAGCTAGAAGCCATAATCCAATATCATCAATCAGTCTAGATCCGATCTGGCTGTTGATGCTGAGCGATCGCATTTGCTAAAAAACCAGTCCATTCAGCCGCCATCGGGATTTCTGTAAAGGGAATATCAACAATCTCATCTCTATCGACAAACTGAAACTGAAGATTTATTTTCTTGCCCCTAACTGGTAAATTATCTAAATTGATCGAGTTATTATCAACAACTAATCTAACTTGTTTGACTCGATCGAGCTTAAATGTTTGGAGATCTTTAGGCTCAGTTTTAGTTGGCTTTCCCCAGCTAATCTGCCGATCCTTGAGTCCCATCACTGCATAGATATCGTACTTGCATCGATCGAATCCCACTGCCCATCGTTTATAAGCTTCAATCTTCTGGTATTCATTAGCACCCGCTCTCGCCAACCAAATAAATATTCCTAATAACGGGAGCCACATCAAACCGCGTTCCATAGAAGGGGATAGGGGATAGGGGAATGAGGACAGTATAGCTTGACATTCGCTTGTCTTCCAAGCTCGATCGAAATCCGCTACTCCGGCTGTTTTACTATTTCAAAAGCAGTATCCTAGTAAAGATATAACGTTATGTAAATTTTCATGAAATGTATTATCAACCGTCGCGCTCAGTTTTCGGCTAGCCATCGATATTGGTTGCCAGAATTGAGCGAAGCGGAGAACAGAGCCACATTTGGCTTGTGTGCCCAACCAAATGGACATGGACACAACTACGTCCTGTATATATCTCTCTATGGCGACATTGATGATTATGGAATGGTGCTAAACCTTTCTGATGTTAAACATGTCATCAAAAAAGAAGTTACCGGACAACTAGACTATAGCTTTCTAAATGATGTGTGGTCGGAATTTCAGACGACTCTCCCGACTACCGAAAATATCGCCAGAGTAATTTGGCAGAAGTTAGCCCCCCATTTTCCGCTCGTCCGCATTCAGTTATTTGAACACCCCGAACTCTTCGCAGAATATACAGGAAAAGATATGGAAGCATCACTCACTATTGGTACTCACTTTAGCGCGGCTCACCGTTTGGCTTTAGAAAGTCTCACGCTCGAACAAAATAGTGAAATTTATGGCAAATGTGCGCGGGTAAATGGACACGGGCATAATTATCATCTCGAAGTCACCGTCACTGGAGAAATCAACGCACGCACGGGGATGATTGTAGATTTAGTCAAGTTGCACGAATTAGTCGATCGATATGCCGTCGAACCTCTAGATCATACCTTCTTGAATAAAGATATCCCCCACTTTGCCAAAGTTGTCCCCACGGCTGAAAATATTGCGGTTTACATTGGACATCTCATCGAACAACCAATTCGCGAACTTGGCGCACAGTTGCACAAGCTGAAACTAGTCGAGAGTCCAAATAATTCTTGTGAGCTGCTCTGGAGCCAAGATTTTAGCAGCCTCGCAACTCGTCAATTAGCAACAGTCGCTTAGGTGTCAGGCTTTAGGCAAGTATTTGGGGCAAATGTTTTAATTTCCTAATCTTAAAACCTAAAGCCTAATCTCTCAGCCTCAAAGCCTAACTGTTGCGATAAGTAACAATTTTTAGGATATATTTTGGCGATCGAAGATCTGGAAATGGTCGTTTATAATTGGGTCAGATAGACACTCAATCGCCTTTTGTAGCTTGTGCAAACAGTATAGACAGCATAGCTAGCAGATAGATTTAGGCATAATTATTTCATACTCAGATCGGTTTCACCCTATGATCCTTTAGCTGTAACTGATAAAATCGGCAAGAGTATTTGTGTTGAATGCTATTTTCACCGCAAATCGATTGCAATCTGCTAGCCCTGTCAATTTTGAAATCAGGATTAATAAACTATGAGCGATACACCAGAATCCACTCAATCCGCAGAAACCATCACCATTGATATTCCAGCAAATCCTCTAGGAATTAATGCTGGAACTGGCTCTATTACAAAGGTTTCCCCCGATCTGTCTACAGCTAATTTACCAGATGGCGTAAAACAAGTTCTTGAAGTTATTTCTGAACTGCCAGCATATGCAACTCAGATTTATACCAATAACAAGAGTCTCGTTACCAGCCTTGGCTTAATCGTAGGGTTGATTGTTGGGGTAAAGCTAACTTTAGCCATCCTATCTGCTATCAACGAAATTCCCCTGCTCGCACCCACTTTTGAATTGGTTGGCATTGGCTATGCTAGTTGGTTTGTGTATCGTTATCTGCTTCAGGCTTCCACTCGGAAGGAACTAACTGATGAAATTGATAGTTTCAAAGCAGAAGTTCTTGGAAACAAAAATAGAAAGGCTTAGATTTAGTTTTAGCTAATCTCAAAACCACCGAATTGATTCGGTGGTTTTTTACTGGTAGAGCTAGCTCTTTGCAGCTAGCCACAATCCGACGAGGGCCATAATAGTCAAAATCAACGCGATCGAGATGAACCCATTATCCTTGGTATTGACCTGACTGAGATCTACAGGTGCATAGATTTCGTCGATCGATCTCTCCTTCGCCTTCGACGGTAAAATCGGCGTGTTATTCACCGCAAAGTTGCCTTCAGCATCTTCGATATGAGTCAAATCGGGGATTTTAATCAGCCACTCGTCGCGCCGCGTCAATTCAGGAGCTTGCATAATGTACAGCATCCGTTTACTTGCTTGGCGCGTATCGAGATTGGGATGGTTTGAGAGTTTTTGACAGATAGCCTGGGCTTCTTGGATTTGCCCTGCGGCTTCAAAAGCGATTGCCAGCCACACTTGTGCCTCTCCACCAATCCGCGTATTTGGCTGTACTTGAGCGACAGCAGCCAAGAGACAGCTCACGGCTTGGCGGTATTCACCCCGTTCAAAAGCAATTTGTCCAGATTGATAGTCAGTATCGAAAGTCACGAGTCACGAGTGTCGTTGTGTGAATGGTTGAAAATTTGTCGTTACTATTTTGGATGTACCCCCTCCAACCCCCTGCTTTGTAAAGGGGGGCTTTTCCGGCTCCCTCCCCTTGACAAGGGGAGGGCTGGGGTGGGGTAAAGATCTATGCGGCATCATCTCACCCCAGAAGAAACAATCATCGAACCAGTACCATTATCGGTGAAAATTTCCAGTAAAAGCGAATGTGGTAATCGTCCATCGATAATGTGCGCGGCTTTGACACCTTGAGCGAGACTACGAACGCAACAAGTCAGCTTGGGAATCATCCCACCACTGACGGTACCATCTTCAATCAGAGCGCGCGCACCTGGGATATCCAACTGGCGAATCAAAGTATCTGGATCTTTAAAATCGCGCATCAAGCCTGGAGTATCAGTCATCAAGATGAGTTTTTCTGCTCCCAATGCGGCCGCGATTTCACCTGCAACTGTATCGGCATTGATATTGTAAGCCTGTCCGTTTTCATCTGCAGCGACGCTTGATACAACTGGGATATAACCACTCTTGACTAGTGTGTTGAGAATATCCACATTGACACCACTCACTTCACCCACAAATCCAATCCCTTCACGTCCATCGGGACGTGCGACGATTAAATTACCATCTTTGCCACATAAGCCGACTCCATTACCACCAGACTGATTAATTAACGAGACAATTTCCTTATTGACTCGTCCGACTAAGACCATCTCGACCACATCCATTGTTGCTGCGTCAGTAACCCGCAAACCATCTTTAAATTGCGGTTCGATGCCCAATTTTTCTAGCCAACTATTGATTTCTGGGCCGCCACCATGTACCAAAACCGGACGGATACCGACACAGGACATGAAAATCAAATCCCGAATGACCCGATCTTTGAGGGTGCTATCTTTCATTGCTGCACCGCCATATTTGACGACTACGGTCCGTCCAGCAAATTTTTGGATGTAGGGCAAGGCTTCACTTAAAACCCGCACGCGGGTGGCATCTTCACTGGTGTGGGTCATTTTTTTTAGGTGTTAGGGATTAGACTTTAGGCTTTAGGAGAAGAGATTAGGGTTTGGTGTTGGGTTTGAAAGATATTACAAACTAAGGTTAGGGTTTGGAGATTAGCCTAAGACCTACAACTTACAACCTCAAGTCTAGTGATTTGTCTCGATCGCAAGTAGAATATCAAGTTATCGATCGCAAGGCAAGCAACATGACTCAAACTTATCGCATCACACTTTTACCTGGGGATGGAATTGGCCCCGAAATTATGGCAGTAGCTGTAGAGGTACTGAAAGTGGTAGCAAAACAAGAGGGTCTAAAGTTTGACTTTACCACGGCTTTAATCGGCGGTGCGGCGATTGAGGCAACGGGGGAACCTTTGCCAGCAGAGACTTTAGAGACTTGTAAGAATAGTGATGGGGTATTACTCGCAGCTATTGGGGGTTATCAGTGGGACAATCTCCCACGTCATCTGCGTCCAGAGACGGGTTTATTAGGCTTGAGAGCGGGTTTGGGTCTATTTGCTAATCTACGACCTGCGGCAGTTTTACCCCAGCTTATTGACGCTTCTAGCCTCAAACGAGAGATCGTTGAGGGTGTAGATATGATGGTAGTCCGAGAACTGACTGGTGGTGTCTATTTCGGCGAACCCAAGGGAATCTTCACCACCGAGACGGGGGAAAAACGGGGTGTAAATACGATGGCGTATACAGAAAGTGAGATCGATCGCATCGCTAAAGTTGGCTTTGAAACTGCTCAAAAGCGGACGAAAAAGCTCTGCTCGGTCGATAAAGCAAATGTATTGGAAGTCTCTCAATTATGGCGCGATCGAGTCATCGAAATGTCCAAAAATTATCCCGATGTTGAACTTACACACATGTATGTGGATAATGCGGCGATGCAATTAGTTCGCGCCCCCAAACAGTTTGATACGATCGTCACTAGCAATTTATTTGGTGATATTCTGTCTGATGCTGCTGCAATGTTGACGGGAAGTATCGGCATGTTACCTTCGGCTAGTCTGGGTGCGACTGGATTGGGTGTGTTTGAGCCAGTTCACGGTTCAGCTCCAGATATTGCTGGCAAAGATCTCGCCAATCCCTTAGCCCAATTGCTGAGTGCTGCGATGCTACTCCGCTATGGCTGCCACCAATCAGTCGCCGCAGATCGGATCGAACAAGCGGTTTTAAAAGTTTTGGATCTGGGCTACAGAACTGGTGATATTATGTCAGCAGGTATGACCGCAGTTGGTTGTAAAGAAATGGGTCGAGTCTTAATTGCAGCATTAGAACAACCCTAATCTAGGGCCGTCGTGAATGGATCGATCAAATTTGATCGATCTCATTAAGTTACAGCTAAAATAGCCCAATTCCTCTTAAAATATCTAAAAGTCATTTTAGGAATAACTACTGTGTTTACGATTGAGCCGCCCCCAGCGAAAGCTAAACAAATGCCCCAGCAAGATTTTTATGGACAATTCGATCCAGCTCTCCTTAGGGCTGGAAAAGATATTTATCATTTCTATTGCCAGATAAATCCGGATCGACAGCGACGGCGGCAACCAATTGGCATCGCGATGAATAAGCTCAGTTATCGTGGCAAATTAATTTTTAGTAGTTATCCAATCCTCCTGCCTGAAGAGTATTTTATCTCGATCGAACAATTGGAAAATTAGTAAATCGTGAATCGTCGATCGTGCTGGGGAATTATAGATTTAGTATCTCTATCTCTGCATCTACTGGCAGCTCGTTATAGTAGTGAATATTTACGACACGATCGTTCAAGTAATAGTATTTTGGTTGGGTGCAGCGATTGGTAGCTTCCTCAACGTCGTAGTTTACCGCGTTCCGGCTGGTCTATCAGTAATTTGGCCTCCATCCCGCTGCCCCAAGTGTCTTCACCAGTTAGGCGCGGGTGAAAATATTCCAATTTTGGGATGGCTATTACTACGCGGCAAATGTCGTCACTGTCATACCCCAATTTCGCCCCGTTATCCGCTGATTGAAGCGATAACTGCCATAATTTTTGTACTGGTTTACAATCGCTTTGGGCTGTCGATCCAGACAGTCAGCTATTCGTTGCTGATGTGTTGGTTGCTGGCTCTAACGCTGATCGATCTGGATACAATGACACTACCAAATCCAATTACCCAATCTGGATTGTTATTAGGCTTAGCATTTCAAGTCACGGCTGGTTATTTAGATAGCAACCATTCAGTTGCAGGCAGCAGGGAATACCTGATTCAAGGCATTTTGGGAATGGTGCTAGGCATCTGGATCTATGACACGATTCAAATCTTGGGTAGCATCATGATCGGACAATTAGCTCAAGGTGGTGGTGATGCGAAATTAATGGCGATGGTTGGAGCTTGGACTAGTTGGAAAGTTGTCCTGCTTGCTGGTGGAGTCGCTTCGGTATTAGCGATTGTCGGCTTTATCACTGTTGCTGGATATTCCACGCTTAGGAGTGGTAAGCAAGCAGGCGCGAATAAACTGATTCAACCATTACCGCTGGGGCCATTTATCGCGCTCGGTGCCACTATTTCTTTATTTGGCGGAGATTGGTTAATTGATACCTATCAACAGTTTATGCGATCGCCCGATCGATACTTATTCGCGATCCCGTTACTGATGATTTTAATTACCCTTTTCTTCTGGATGCGGAAAATACGCCTGCGGAGTGTTTAAATCAAATAAAAATCTTGATACATAGATAAATAGAGAAGGATAAATAAATATCTATCTACCCTTCTCTATTTACCTAGTGGCTAATAGTTAATCAATAACCATTAAACGCGACGCAAGTTGAGCAATTCTTTAGGAGAAGCTAAAAGATCGATCGCGACAAAGAAGATTTGACCTTGAGGATCGAGTAAAAACCGCCAAGCAATGTTCATCCCAACACTGGCACCAAACCAGGGAGTTTGGACTTTACCTGTAACTTTGACTTGAGTGTAGCCATCATCGATCGATTCGGTCACACCACGCTCTGGTAACATCTTTAAACCAACGCACTCTTCACGCATGTAGGTTAGGATTGCAGCAGGGCCGGCAACTGGAGCTTGGAACGGAGGTTGAAGCGCACCTTCGGCTGCGAATAAATTGGATGCCGCGATAAAGTCAAAGGCATTCATGTTATCGATGTAGCTTAACACAGTGTAGTTATCTACACCCTCGATCGCCGCGCGTGAACGGTCTGCAAAAGATTTCGGTGTGACCGAAGGTGCTTCACGTTTATCATAGTCTTGACCACGTGCGGGGTCATAGCCCATGTTAACTACTGTATTCCGCAATACAGTGATTTGTTGACCCGCATCGAGTTGCTTGATTGTTTCAAGCAAAGCAGTTGCATCTGGAGAAGCCTTGTAAGCAGGGGGAATCGGTGCAACCAAACCCTGTTTCATCATTTGTCCCAATTCATACCAGAAACCAAGTTTGGTATTCATCCGGAATGCAGTATACGCACGGCAAAGCGGAGTATCTGTATGCATTGCCAAGTCAGTCATTGTCTGTGTCTGAGCATCAGGCTGCATCGCTTTGATTTGGTCAAGCAGTGGTTGTGCTAATGCCATACTTGCCGAACCCGTAGCAGCAGGGGTAATCGTTACACCCATCTCGGTGTAAGCATACCAAAGTAAGGCTAATTGATCTTCAACGCTGAGTTGGTCAAATGCTGCGGTGACAGTAGGAACTGCATCAGCAATTAAGGTGTTGGAAAAGATCGACTGAGCAGACTTGAGCGAAATAGACATAAGTACTATGACTCCAGATGGGATAAACAGATATTTGTCAGGTTTTGTTTACAAAACTTTACTATCTTGTTAAGATATTAAAACAATTGTTGACAAAAAAGCAAGTTGTATCAACAAATATCAATTAACTTATAAGAGTGTTTACTATTTCTTATGTTGTTATGAAATTGAGATTCTTCGATTCAGATGCTGGTGAGCGGATGGGATGAGCACTGGATGTAGACAAAGCCACTAAAACCCCAAGCCAAGCCTAATGACAACAACATTTCGAGGACTCACAAACGGCTTATCGTTGCAGGTAGCCATGACGATCGTGGGTGTCTGGGCAATTAGCCTGTGGAACTGCACTCAAATTCAGATCGGAACATTGCAGCCGATGTGGTTGTTGTGTTTGATAGGTTGGCAAACTTGGCTATATACAGGCTTATTTATTACGGCTCACGATGCGATGCATGGGAGTATCCACTCATCGCCCAGAATCGAGAGATCGATCGGTCAATTGTGTTTATGGTTGTATGCTGGGTTTGACTATTCGCAATTGTCAATCAAACATCACCTCCACCATCAATATCCAGCAAGCGATCGAGATCCCGACTTCCACAATGGGAAAACAGCTCATTTCTGGGGATGGTATGGGCAGTTCGTGCGCGAACATCTCAGTTGGCGACAACTATTAAATTTGGTGATGATGTTCGGAATTTATGTAAAAATCTGCCAATTTCCAGTCGTTAACATCGTCTTTTTTTGGGTGATTCCATCACTATTAAGTTCACTTCAGCTCTTCTACTTCGGCACATTTCTACCCCATCGCGAGCCGCAAGGTGGTTATACGAATCCACACCGTGCCCAGACAATCGATCGATCGACTTGGTGGTCACTGATTACCTGTTATCATTTCGGCTATCATCGCGAACACCACGAGTCGCCGCAAATTCCCTGGTGGCAATTATGTAGGTAAGGAGTTGGGAGAGGGGAAGATGAGAAATAAATTTGTTGCAAAAACAAACGGCTCTATCTCCCATCTCATCAAACAGTTACAAATTATCAACAAGTGTGTAGCAATCAAGAGATTTGCTGTTTTCTAAGTTCGATCGGGATAAGATTAGGCTGTTGTTAGGACGAGTTTAACAATTCTCTACAAGATCACATCCGCCAACAATACACAAAATCGGCTAAAAGTTTACTCGATCAATAAAGTTTCTTAAACATTTCTTAATAAACAGGGGTACAATAACCATAGGTCGAGATAATTAAAGGTTGCATTGTGAGCTTTAATCAAAAGACTGACAGCACTAGCATAAAAAATCCCCAATCAAAGTGCTGGAAAACACCGCCGCTCTCGCGTAGTAGATGGCAGAATTACTGATGTAAGGTGATTCACAAACAACTTCAACAGCCTTGAGCTGAAGGAACCATGTTCGATCTTGTCTCCGCACCCGCTATAGTCCGTGTCATCTGTAGTGCTTATCTTCTCTCCACTTGTTTTTTATTAAGTTTTACTACCTGTGGTTGGTGGATTGTCTCCCAGCTCGAACACCAGGATAGTCACTTACCCAAATGGTTTAGCTGAATCGATTCAAGGTTATCTAGATCTGGATCGATAATTCAAAACGTAGTAGATACAAATAGACCCAATTGCTGATAGGATAGTAAATCCTTGCTTCTGCTGACACAAATGTGAATTAAGCTGAAGCCAACATGTCCATAAGGAGAATCTGTGAGCGATAAATAAGAAATCATGTACATCCTGCGTCCCGACTTATCGGACGATCAGGCAACCGAAGCGATCGAAAAATATCGGGCGATCATCGAAACGAATGGTGCTACCGACATTGAAATTCAACAACGTGGTAAACGCCGTCTTGCTTACCTAATTGGCAAGAATCGTGATGGAATCTACGTTCAGGTCAATTTTACTGGTTCTGGCAAAGAAATCGCACCGTTAGAAAGATCGATGCGCCTCAGCGAAGATGTCATTCGTTACCTGAGTCTCAAGCTCGATCCCCCCAAGAAAGCAGCTAAAGCTGCTGCTGCCGCTGCACTTGCTGAAAGTGAAGATGCCGCATAGTTAGTCTTTGCCTCAAAATCTAGAGCTTTCCAAGAATAGCCTGCTGATGCAGGCTATTCTTTTGGCAAACAATCGTTGTAGCTAACCGTCAAATAATCTCCAGCCTAAAGCCCAAAGCCTCATACCTAAAGCCTAAAGCCTAAATATTCAGGAACTTATCAACAGTCAAACACTTCAAATAGAGTGTAACTCAAACCAAAGTTTGCTCGATTGGTTTCACACCTAGTCATATGACAACTCCATCCGCTCGAAGTAACTTTTACCGTTTATCTCGTCCACTATTGCTGGGCATCATGACTAGCTTATTAGGTATTGGGGGTGGAATTGTGCCCGACTTTACCCAGCCGCCCAATTCATTTTTGAATAGTGCAGCGCGAGCAGAAGAATTTACAGATCCAGATCTCCGCAACTATGCTGCAGCATTGATGGAAATTGAACCAATCCGTCAATCGGCATTAGCTCAAGTAAGCAAAGCAAATAGTGGTGGAACTTTACCGAATCTAGTCTGCAATCAACCTAGTACGATGGATATGTTGAATAGTGACGCAAAATCCCTATTTGTCAAATACTGTAATCAATGTGAAAGTATCGCAGCTAGCAAAGGACTGAGTATCGATCGATTTAATCAAATTACCCAGGCTGTAAGATCGAATCCCCAACTTCAAACTCGTGTGCGTAGCTTCATGAATTAGCTATCGATCGCAATTTAACGAAATCGATCATGTTAGATCGATCCAATCTACGTGAGAATATAGTAGCAGCTATCATCTTTGTGAGATTAAGTCTATCATGTCGAACAGCCTGCCATCGGCAACAGCAATTGTGCTTAGCAAAAGGTTGCATCACCACCACCATCTTTCATCATTACCGCTAATCCTCTGGCTGACAGCCGAAGAACGCACCCGCAGCCGCCATAGTTTTGTCACGGAGGACGAAACTCCGGTGTACTTGCAACTACCACGGGGAACAGCCCTTCAGGATGGCGATCTGCTCACATCAGAAGCTGGGGATATCCTGGTTAAAGTTGTGGCTAAACCAGAGCCAGTTCTGACTGTAACTAGCGATGACTCACTGAACTTGCTCCGTGCCGCTTATCATTTGGGCAATCGTCATGTCAGTCTAGAGATCGCGCCTACCTATCTGCGTTTAGCTCCTGATTCCGTCTTAGAGGGGATGTTAATCCAATTAGGCTTACAAGTAGTTGCTGAAGTTGCGCCATTTTGTCCTCAAGGCGGTGCTTATAGTCACCACTAAATTAGTTGAAAGTTGAAAGTTGAAAGCGGGGGTTTTCCCAACGCAGAGGGTGTGAGTCTAAACATAAAAGATCATCAATCACTATTGAGATTATTACAGCTAGCTAGTCCACTTTTACCAGTGGGAGGATATAGTTATTCTGAGGGATTGGAGAGTCTGATTTCACAAGGAATTATTCGAGATCGAGTAACGCTCCAATCCTGGATTCAGTCAGAGTTACAGGCTGGAGCAATTCGGATCGAGACAGCCGTGATGGATCGTGCTTATCTTGCGGGAATGCAGTTGGATGGAACACAATTGCAGTACTGGAATCAATGGCTTTCAGCCGCCCGCGAAACTGAAGAACTACGGCAACAAAGTTGGCAAATGGGTGGTTCTTTAATGAAACTTTTAGTTGAATTAACACCAGATAGTCAAGACTTAATGATGACGATCGATCGTCCTTGTAATTATGCGATCGCGTTTGGGGTTGCCGCACAATTTTGGCAAATCGACAGACAGACAACAATTGCCGCTTATTTACACGGTTGGGTGACAAATTCAATTGGTGCTGGTATCAAATTAATTCCGCTAGGACAAACGGCAGGGCAACAGATACTATGGCAATTGCAGGGAGAAATTGATCTTCTCGCTCAGGCGATCCCATCTCTAGCTGATGAGGATCTTTATGCCTGTAGTTGGGGATTGTCACTAGCCAGTATGCAGCATGAAACCCTCTACAGTCGGCTGTTTAGAAGTTAAACGCCTAGATGAGAAAATCTGGCTCCAAGTTCAATCAAAAAATTATTGCTATAAATTCTCAATATATGTTGATATTAGTTCTCAATACATGTATAGTAGTTCATATCACTCAAGTTCATTGATAACAAGCAGCCAGTCATCTACAGGCATGTAGCAAAAGATCGTAGATAACTGGCTGGTACAAATTGCATCCAGCGGTTTGGCTGGATCAAGATTGCGACTAGTCATTGGTTTGGTGTTCTCCTCTCTAAAAATTAAGGATCGGCAGGTCGGATCGATTAGCTTAGGCTGATCATCCGACTTTTTTTGTAAATGCGCTGTTGATCGGATTTTGGGTAATAGCGGAGGTCATAATTGGATCACTTGATCGTCACAAATAATCTGTCTTATTAAGAATAATTAGTATTAAAATAAATTACCTTTAATAAGGTAACGCGCTACCTAGTTATGCTGACATCTTGCCCCAATGCATAAATACTATTACTGCGGCAATCCGTGGGTACCCGAAGATATCCACTTTGATACTAGTGTAGGATCTCAGTATCTCGTTATCTCAGTCGGCGGAGTTTCACCATAAAGAAACCATCCATCTGTTGACGGTGTGGCCAAACTTTGATCCAGCCAGCATCACAGGCTAAACTAGCGAGCGCGGAGTCAGTAGGCGGTAGTTCGATTTGCCAATCGGGATGGGTTTTTAAAAACGGTAGAATCACATCCTCATTCTCGATCGAGCATACTGTACAAGTGGCATAGACTAGCACACCTCCAGGTTTCACCCACGTCGCAGTATTAGCTAATAATTTGGCTTGTAATTTGGCTAAATCCTGAATTTGAGCGGGTGTTTTTTGCCATCGCGCATCAGCCCGACGATGGAGCGTCCCCAATCCCGAACAAGGTGCATCTAATAATACTCGATCGGCAGTATTCGTTAATTCGTTAAATTCACAACTATCTCCAATTAAAATTTTAACTGTGTCCAACTGCAATCTATCTAGATTTTGTTGCAATTTCTTCAACCGCGAAGCTGTTTTATCTAGTGCCAAAATTTTTCCGGTATTGCCCATCAATTCAGCGATATGGGTAGTCTTTCCCCCTGGCGCAGCACAGGCATCAATGACTACTTCATTTGGCTGAGGATCTAATAAATGGGTGACAAGTTGTGCGCTACTATCTTGAATCGTCCACCACCCGTCTTGATAACCAGGTAATTGATTAATTGCACCAACATTACCAACAAATCGCAATCCTTGCGGGAGATCAGGAATGGGGATAGCTTGACTACCAGCAGTTTGAAAGAGATCGATTAATTTGGCGCGTTGTTGTTCTATTTCTGCTGATTGGGACAGATTTGGCCAAGAATCTCGATCGATTGTGAGGATATTTATCCGCAGATCGATACTGGGAGATTGATTAAAAGCTTGGCACAATTGTTCAGTCTCGATCGATCCTAATGCGGTTACCCACTGCTCGATTAGCCAGTCAGGAAAGCTATATAAAGTACCCAGACGGCTAATTGGATCTACAGGTAAATCTAGCACCTCTACGCGCTCATTTTGCAGCCGAAGGTACTGACGTAAAATTCCATTTACTACTCCAGCTAAACCAGTGAGACCATTAGCTTTTGCTAAGTCCACTGTGGTATTGACAGCAGCAGAATCAGGGATGCGATCGAGATATCGAAGCTGATATAATCCCAATCGTAATAATTGTCTGAGATGTGGGGGTTGACGATGAGCAGGTTGTTTGGCTAATTGGTCGATGATCGCATCTAGAGATCGTTTGCGACGGATAATGCCATTGACTAATTCTGTAAACAAATGACGATCGATAGCTGACAATTCAAATTTACTTAATAATCGATCGATGACAATATCTGTAAAGCTGCCAGTTTCCAGATCTTTGAGTGCAAATAATGCTAATTGACGAGGATTCATACTAAAATTTCGGTGTTACCCCATCCCAATTAAAATCATTTAATCTGAAACTGATCGAGCCTAGTCCGAGGATCGGATTATAACGGACGATAAAATTATAACTGCGGCGGCTATATTCTAGATAATAATCAGTACTAATTTCCTTTCCAGTATCTAGACTCAGTGATGACTGAATACCTAATCGAAATGGCCCAACAATTTGCTGGCTAATCCCTGCTGACAAAATTCGATTATCTACTATTCGATCGAATAGGAAGGGTGAGCTATCCCCACGAAACTGTTGATAATAATTTACATTAAATCCTGTGTAATCAAAGCTCGATTTAGAGAAATTACCAAATTGCCCTTGCAGCCCAATACTATAACCTAGAAAAGATTGACTCTCTCCATTACTATAGCTACTAAATCCTGACCGAATTCCGGTATTAAGTTGAAGATAGGAAACAACAGGGGTGGGACTATAGTTGTAAGTTTCTTTGTTATCTAATGGTAAACTTTTTCCTTCCCAAAGTCTAAAACTTCTGCTAATATTTGCTGCTGATTGATAGCGATTGAGTGTCGTGAGATCGCTGCTTTTAGTTGAACTAATTAAACTTTGACGATCGGTATTAGCTGTAATAATCTGGGCACCAATTTGATAGTCGAGATTAATTCCGGTGTCACCAATGGGGATATTGGGAGATGTCAAGACACCACCAATACTAGATTGAACATCTTGGTATCCCAAAGAACCATTGAAAATCTGGTCGCGGTAGACAGTTTCTCCCGTAAGTAGATGGGAAAAACCAAATAAATCTAGCTTTTGTTTGGCACTAACTTTTGCCCGAAGATTACTACTTAAGCTATCAATATTTACACCTGTTAATGCAGCCGAAGCTTGAATTGTGGTATCCGAACCAACAGTTCCTTCTACGTTTGCTTTAACTCCAAAGACTGAGCCGTCAAAAAAGTTTAACCCCGTAACTGCCCGTTGGACAAAATACTGTGGAGTAATTGTCACCCTAAGTCTAGGGTCAAAAACTGGATAGAAACTACGCTCGACAAAGAACCCACCTCGATCTGCAAAATCAAACCCAAAATTAAAAGGGTTGGGATCTTTACCAACTTTGCTTAAGACAGTTCGATCGCGAAATAATAGTGGCACATCAAAACTATTTTCTACAGTAATTCGCGCATTACTGGTTAAGATCTCATCCGTTTCACTATTAATCGTTTTAAACTGTGCTCGATCGGCTTTTAACTGAATTTCTGGTGGTGAGAAAGGATCATTAGTAAGAATAACTTTTTCAGCATTCACCTGCTCGCCTACAAAGTCAACTTTATCGGCTTTAAACCGGAAACGGTTAATGGAACCAACTGGTTTGAGCGTCGGCTGATAGTCAATATCGCGCTCATTACCAACCACCAGTCCGGTATTCCCAGTATTCTGAATCCTAGTAACTGGTTGATCGTTGCGTAATCGATCGCTCAATAACGGATCGGGAAATCTTTTTTCACCTGCGGGAGTAGGTGTGTTTGCTTTTTGGGTGACATTGAGATCTGTGACTAATGTCGGTTGATAAATATCGCCCCGTGCCTCCAGAATCGTGCCTTTATCATCCTCAAAGTTGTATTCAAACTGAGTCCCATAGAGAACTTGTTTCCCCCGAATCAGCGAAACATTCCCTTCTGCGACGGCGATTTTGGTTTTGAGATTTACGCGCAATCGATCGGATTTAAGTAGTGCTTTGTTGAAGTGAACAACTACTTTACCGTTGGCGGTAATGATTTGGGTATTATTATTAAATTCTTGTTGCTCGGCATTGAGTTCGATCGTCCCATTTGGTGTCACCAAATTGGTAGTTGGCGGGCTTTTCGCACCATTCTGGACGACTATATAAGTTAACGGTACGGATGCAACTGGACTCGAATTTCCAACAGTCGGTAAAGCTGGAGATTCAGCAAGTACGGGACGTAGAGAAATGCCGATCGAGTAGCAGGACAATAGTAATAAATACTGAGCGACTTTACAGGCTCGCTGACCTACATACTGATATGACTGTTTCCCCACGCTGTTACTCCCCATCATTAGCTATTTATCTGTCTATATATTATTCAGACAGATCGCGGCTGTTGGGGTTCCGTGAAGGGTCATTGGATAAAAATCCAAAGATAAATATTAGCAGAAATACTGCTACTACAATGTTAACTACGATTTTTAATGTTTCCATCGATCGACTATCTCCGTGAAGTTAGATTATGCTGCCTTATATCATAGCTGATGACAAACATCTTTTGATACATTTCAATCCCTGCAAAGGTTTGGTCTTAATTTTACGCTGCAATGAAAATAGCCCCGCAGTAATAGCCTGGGCTAGTACTGCTAACAGCAATATTCAGGATCAAACGAGTCGATGTCACCAGATGATGAAAATTAATCTTCAAGTTCCCAGAGATCTTTGGGAGTGTCAGGATCGATCGGTCGTTTGGGATGAATGACTAGGACTAATTTGGCGAGAATGGGGATATTCGGCGCATCGTCGAACCATTCAATCGCCAGTTTTCCATCCCGATCGATCGCAAAATAATTAAATTCATCCCACTCTGTCACACTGCGATCGAGGACGACGATCGTTTCGGGTGCTTGGTGAGATATTTTCAGTGGCAAATTTTCGAGATCACCAATAATCGCCACTGGATCTTCGGCTTTGCAGAGAACTCCCCAGCCAGGGAAAGTCACCCAGCCACCAGCCCAATTATGCTTGATGATCTGGAAAGAACCCGTTGCCGCAATTTTGGGTACATCCGCCAGGGTATTACTATCGATCGGAAATGTCCCAGCGAGGGGAATAGTGCGCGGTAGCTCTTCATCTGTTTCCAATCGATAGATTGGTAATGCTGGTGCGGTGCGCTTGGCTGGTGCGCTCAACTCCATCAACAGCTTTTCTAGTTGAGAGCGAGCACCTTGACTATGCGCAAACATTAGTCCCCGCGCAATTAGCCGGGTCTTTTCAGTCAGATCGAGTTGCTGTTTGACATATCGCCAGTATTGATAAGCGACAGCATCACCTGGATGGTGGGTAAAACCAGTTGGGGGCTGCGGCAGATAAGAAAATTCTTTAAATGCCTTGGCGACTTCTTTCGAGCCTTCTGAGTCAATATTGCGATTGTAGAGATAGTCAGCCGTAGCTGCCCGATCTGCTTGACTGAGAATGCGAAGTTCGTAGAGACTATCGCTCCCCTGACGCTGATAGTGAGTTTGCGTCGCAGCAGCAACTCCGATGCTCATCATACTATCGAAAACTTGAGAGCCAACAATGATTTGATTTTGTTGAATCGGTTCAAAGCCAGTCGCCTCAAAAATTTCTTGGGGATTGAGTCCTGATTTCTGGAGTTTTTGACAAGCTTTGCCCCATTCTACCCAGTTGCTTTCTTTGCGCCGCAACATGAGTAGCAGTGCTGCTGTGTCGATGGGTGTTTGGTTATCTGTAGATTCGGTCATGGTTGGCTTGGCGATCGATAGATCTCTAGTATCTTACGTTGGCGTAGTCTCTCGCAACGAGAATCGAGCAAGTTTGGGCAAGTACTGAATTTAAATTCTCATTTTTGGTGATTATTTCTGATTGTTAGGCGTTAAGCTATTTGCGTCTCGCTAGCCGCTGACATCCAAGTCAATCAGCCTAATCCCTAAAATCTAAAGCCTAAAGCCTAAAGCCTATTTAATTGTTGGAATTGGGCGGCGCAAACCAAAATGGTAAGTTATGCTGAGAATATTAATTACGTGTCAGAGCGATCGCTGTATATGCGGAAACTGTTGATTTTGTGCTTATTTTGTTTAGGCATTGGGCTTGCCATCTTTAACTTCCAAGGCTTGGCAACCAGCGGAGAATTTGACTCCCTCGTTATTGATTTCAAGGAGAATATTTCATCCACCGAAATCGATCGACAATTGCAGGTATTGACGGGACAATATCACCTCTCGCCACACCTGAATAGCCAATTTTCGCAGCCCGAACATGTATATACAGTTACAGGCGATCGAGCATTACTCGACAAACTGCGGGCATCTAGTTTGATTCAGGATGTAGAAGCGATCGAGCCTAACTATATTTATCACACCTCAGTTGCACCCAACGACCCGCAGTACAGCAAACAGTGGCATTTACACACCATTCACGCCGAACAAGCCTGGGCAGAAAATCGCGGTAAAGGGGTCACCGTCGCCATTATCGATACCGGAGTCAGCAAAGTTCCTGATTTAGATTCGACAGAATTTGTCGCAGGTTATGATTTCGTCAACGACAAAGTAAATGCTGATGATGACAATGGACACGGCACTCACGTAGCTGGTACTGTCGCCCAATCTACCAACAATAACTATGGTGTAGCCGGAATTGCTTATGAAGCCAAAATCATGCCGCTCAAGGTCTTGTCAGGCAGTGGTGGCGGGACAATTAGCGATATCGCCGAAGCAATTAGATTTGCCGCCGATAACCAGGCTGATGTTATTAACATGAGCCTCGGTGGCGGTGGTGAAAGTCAAGTCATGAAAGACGCGATCGATTATGCTGATCGCAAAGGTGTCGTCATCATCGCCGCAGCCGGAAACGAAAACAATAATTCGGCATCCTATCCCGCTCGGTATGCCCACGTTATCGGTGTTGCCGCTAGTGATGCGCAAGGTGAAAGAGCCGAATTTTCTAACTATGGCGCAGGCGTAGACATCGCCGCACCAGGTGGCGGACATGGGAGTAAAATCTGGCAAGAAACGATCGATCCCGATACCAACACACCGATTATTTCTGGGTTCCAAGGCACGAGTATGGCAGCTCCTCACGTCGCAGGTGTCGCCGCGCTGATCAAATCTACAGGTGTCACAGCACCATCTGAAATATTTGCTGTCTTACAACAATCCGTCCGTAAAATCGACCAAGATCCCCAAAACTACTATGGGGCTGGACATCTAGATGCTGCCGCCGCCGTCAAACTCGCCCAAGCTGGCAAAATCAGCTTTAATGATTTCTTCCGCTGGTTGCGTGATAATGGCTATATTAATCTCCGGTTCTGGATCGATGGTGGAGCGATCGCCTTCTTACCAAAACTAGCAATGGTATTGGGTTCTTATCTCCTCGCCTTCTTGATCCGCAATTACATCCCCTTCGGCTTACCACTGATGAGTGGAATGCTTGCTGGTAGCAGTGGGTTGTTTTTCCTCAAGGGATTCTACATCTTCGATCTACCCCAAGCACCATTTCGGTTATTAGGCAGTTCGATCCCTGAACTGGGTAATGCGATCTCTGGTACCAGCATTTTGAATCCAGTATTTGCCAGTGTCCTAATTCCGCTAATATTAATGGTAGCTTGCTGGTCGCTGCCCCAAGGAAAATGGTTTGCAGTGGGTACAAGTTTGGGTGTATCGGCTTGTCTATTGGTGAGTGCAGTCATCTCACCCCAGATGTGGTTATTAGGTGATGGGGAGATTGCCCGCAGTTTCTTGGTATTGAATGGATTGTTTTGTTTTGGTTTAGCTAAGTTTGCGGCGAGAGGAGAGACTCAAGTAGTATGATTACGGTGATTGGTGGAATTGAGCATAAAGGTTTTGGTACTGGTGCTTGGGCATTGGTAGCCAATGATGGCACTACTTACGAGTTGTTAGATTGTCCCCGCGATTTGCGCCAAGCTGGATTGCAGGTAAAGGTTCAGGGGATATTAAATGACGATGTGATGACCTTGGCGATGATTGGTAAAGTCTTAAATGTCAGTTCTTTTGAGATTTTATAAGATCGCTTTTACCCAAACAGTTACTTACCCAAGTTGCTTGTAAGCGACATGATTAAGGGTAGAGGCAATCCATGAATTTCCTCTACCCTTAATCATGTCGCTTTTGACTTTTATTTCAACTTTTTTCTCATCCGTAGTGCTGCCGTACCACCGACGAGCGTACCGATCATCGTAAATGGTTCGGGGACTGCGGTAATGGGAGCGAACGCCAGCCCAGATGGACCATTGAGAGCGACTCCTGAGGTGAGGAAGGATGTTACGACACCAGTCTCAGTGTCAATCTGATTAATGGTGTTATTGTTGAAATTTGCTTCCCACAGAATTCCATTAGCATCGAATGCCAGCGCATCGGGACCATTAATGCTAACACCTGATGTGAGAAAGGATGTCACGACACCAGTTTGAGTGTCAATCTGATTGATTTTATGGTTGTTGTAATTTGCTTCCCACAGAATTCCATTAGCATCAAATACCAGTGCATCGGGATTGTCAAGCGCAACACCTGATGTGGGAAATGCTGTGACTATCCCAGTTAAAATATCAATTGTATTAATAGTGTTGTCGTAAAAATTTGCTTCCCACAGGAGTCCATTAGCATCAAATGCCAGCGCACCAGGGCCATTGAGCGCAACACCTGAGGTGGGAAATGCTGTAACTATCCCAGTTAAAATATCGATTTTATTAATAGTGTTGCTGTAAAAATCCGACTCCCACAAGGTTCCATCACGATCGAAGGTCAGACCGCCAGCACCATTGAAACTAACTCCTGAGGTCGGAAAGGATGTCACTAAACCAGTCGTCGTGTCAATCTTATTAATTGTGTTGTCGTAAAAATTTGCTAAGTAGAGATCCTGCGCCGATGAAGCAATCGGGTGGAATACAGCAGCCGCAGTCAGTAGACCAGTTAAAAATTTGCCGAGTAGCGAAAATTCTGAAATTGTGAATTTCATGGGAATAAATTCTGAAATAAAAATTTCAGATAGACTGAGGCTTGAAGCTGGATCGATCGGATCTAGCCGTTCAAAAATTTCAGATCGGTAATATCCAAAATTTCAGATTTTCAAGCTTAGTATGCCCAAATTTTGTAGATTGATAGCAGGGTAAAACTGGATTTCAGGAATTTCAGACTGACGATTTAGAATACATACTGACTAAATCGCCGTCAAATAGAGGATGAAATATCGGTCGATCGTGTGCTAAAATACGATGTTTGGACTCTAAATATCAACTCATTCGACGTTCTCGCAACGAGACGGAACGAGATATGTAGATGTAGGCGACACATTATTAGCTGATTTAATTTAGTCAACGTGCGTGTACATCGATAGGAGGCGGATTAAGACGGAAGAGATCACCACTAGGATAAACTATAATATTGCATGGCCAGTCAGAAAACAGT